>JBEGLX010000053.1:0-25827 GCA_041183345.1 Planctomycetota bacterium | reverse complement strand
GCGATGCGCAGCTCGTCACCACCCAGGAGCAGCTCGATGAGGCGCTCGCGCATGTGCGCGAGAAGGGGCTGTTCGCCTACGACACCGAGTTCATCGGCGAGGAGAGCTACTGGCCGCGCATCTGCCTCGTGCAGCTCGCGACCACCGAGCGCGTGATGCTCGTCGATGCGTTCGCGATCACCGACCTGAAGCCGATCTTCGAGCTGGTCGCCGATCCATCGCTGCTCACGCTCGTCCACGCGGGCACGCAGGACCTCGAGCCGGTGCGCCGCACGCTCGGGCGCGAGCCTGCCAACACGCTCGACGTGCAGGTCGCAGCTGCGTTCGCCGAGATGCCGTGGCCGGCTGGGCTCGAGAAGCTGGTTGAGCGCTTCGCCGGTCACAAGCTGTCGAAGGGGCACACGTTCACGAACTGGGACGCGCGGCCGCTGTCGGCGTCACAGCTCCGCTACGCCGCCGACGACGTGCGCTACCTGCCGCTCGTCTGGGAGCGCCTGCGCTGCGAGCTCGAGAGCCGCGGATCGCTCGCGTGGGCGCTGCGCGAGTGCGAGCAGAGCGTGAAGATTCCCGCGCGCTTCGACGAGGAGTCGCAGGTTCGCCGCACGCTGAAGAGCTGGCCGATGAAGCCTGCGCAGGTGCCGACGCTTCGCCTGATCACGCGGCTCCGCGACGAGATCGCCCGCAAGGAGGATCTGCCGCACCGAGTCGTCATGCCGGACGAGACCCTGGCCGAGATCGTCAAGCAGCGGCCGTCGACGGCGCAGCAGCTTGCGGCCGTGCGGGGGCTTCCCAAGCGGTTCGCGCAGAAGTACGCGGAGACGATCGCGCAGGCGATCGACGAGGGCGGCAAGATGCCGCCCGAGAAGCTGCAGCACGGCAAGAGCTTCGAGGAGTCAGGCGAGGATCGCGCGCGCATCGATGCGCTGCTGGCGATCCTCAGCGCGCGCTGCATCGCCATGGGGCTTGCGCCGGGGATGGTCGTCACCCGCACCGAGCTCTCGCGCTGGTGGATGACGCGCAACTCGCAGAAGCCCGAGGCGCTCTTCGAGACGGGCGACTGGCGCGTCGACGCCGTGGGCAACTGGCTCGACCAGTTCATGCGCGGCGAGGCGAGCGTGTCGATCGCGTGGAAGGACGGGCGGCCGTCGCTCGCGGACAAGGACTGATGCGCGCGGTGAATCCCGCGACCGGCGAGCCCGTGGGCGCGGAGTTCGCGCGCAGCACGCGCGCCGATCTCGAGGCGATGGCGGATGCCGCGTTCGACGCGATCGACTTCCTTGCCGATGCACCCGGCGCGCAGATCGCTGGATTCCTCGAGGATTACGCGACCCGGCTCGAGGGCGATCGCGAGGGAATCGCGCGTCTCGCGCACGAGGAGACGGCGCTGCCGTTCGCACCGAGGCTTTCCGAGGTCGAGTTCAACCGCATGTGCCTGCAGCTGCGCGAGGCGGCGCGCTGCCTGCGCGACGAATCGTGGCGCGAGACCGCGGCCGATGCGAGGAACAGCCTGCGCGCGACGCTGATGCCGCTCGGCGGCGCCGTCGTGTGCATCGGACCGTCGAACTTCCCGCTGGCCTTCAACGGGATATCCGGAGGCGACTTCTGCGCCGCGATCGCCGCGCGGAATCCCGTGATCGCGAAGGCGCATCCGGGTCACCCGAACACGACCGCGCGTCTGTTCGCGCACGCCTGCGCAGCACGCGACGCGGCTGGCATTCCCGCTGCCGCGATCCAGTGCTTCTTCGACTGCGCGCCAGAGGATGGCGAGGCGTTGCTCGCCCATGCTGGCGTTGCGGGGCTTGGCTTCACCGGCTCGCGTGGCGCCGGGATGAGGCTGAAGGCCGCCTGCGATGCGCTGGGAAAGCCGGCGAGCCTCGAGATGTCGAGCGTGAATCCGGTCTTCGTCGCATCAGCGGCCGCCGCTGCGCGCGCAGAGGCGGTCGCCGACGCGTGGGTCGCATCGGTCCTGCTTGGCGGCGGGCAGTTCTGCACGAAGCCAGGCGTGCTCTTCGTGTCGGGCGAGAAGGCGGCGGAGCGCGTGGTCGCGCGTGCGGCTGAGCTCATGAAGGCGGCCGCGCCGCCGGTGTTGCTGACCGACGGCGTGCGCGCGCATCTCATCGAATCCGTGCGCGCACTGCGGGCGGCGGGCATGGAGCCTGCGTGCGGTGGACGTGCGGTTGATCCGGGATTCCGGCATGAAGCGACGCTGTTCGCGGTGCACGCGTCGCGTGCGCGGTCGGAGCGCGCGCTCGTCCTGCGCGAGGCGTTCGGTCCGCTTGGGATCGTCGTCGCCGTCGAGGGCGATGCGCAGCTCGTCGATTTCGCGCGGGCGCTCGACGGGCAGCTCGCGAGCACGGTCGTCGCGGATCCAGCCGACGCCGCGACGCGCGCGACGCTGTTCGGCGTGCTGCGCTTCAAGGCGGGTCGGCTGCTCGACGAAGCGATGCCCACGGGTGTCGCCGTGAGTCCTGCGATGGTGCATGGTGGACCGATGCCGGCGACGAACGACGCGCGCTTCACAGCGGTCGGTTTGCCCGCCGCTGCAAAGCGATTCTCGAAGGCGCTGTGCCTCGATCGCGTCAGGTGACGTGATTTGAGAGGTCGCCGCTGCTGCGGCTTCCGCTGGTGCTCGTTGGATGTGAGTGCCCGCAGATGGAGGCAACGCCGGAATCTGCGGAACCACGGGCGTCAGGAGTCCACGGACTCCGGCGGGCATGGACTCCCGCGCAACCCGTTCCGCAGACTTCGTCTGCGGGCACTCATTACAAACGGACTTCGGGAGACATGGACGACACATCATCCGGCCAACGGACTTTCTCGGTCCCCAGTGGGGCTCATCTGTCGACCAGGGTGTCCTTCTAGAAGGAGTCAACCTGCAACGAGTGCCCGCAGATGGAGGCAAAGCCGGAATCTGCGGAACCACGGGCGTGAGGAGTCAACCGACTCCCACGTTCATGGACTCCCGCGCAACCCGTTCCGCAGACTTCGTCTGCGGGCACTCATAGTTTGAGCGGTCGCCGCTGCGGCGGCTCCCTCTGGTACTCGTTGGATGTGAGTGCCCGCAGGTAGAAGCAAAGCCGGAATCTGCGGAACCACCGGCGCGAGGAGTCAACCGACTCCCACGTTCATGGTCTCCCACGCAACCCGTTCCGCAGACTTCGTCTGCGGGCACTCATTGCAAACGGACTTCGGGAGACTTGGACGACACATCATCCAGCCAACGGACTTTCTCGGTCCCTGGTTGGGCTCATCTGTCGACCGGGGTGTCCTTCTAGAAGGAGTCAACTTGCAACGAGTGCCCGCAGATGGAGGCAACGCCGGAATCTGCGGAACAGCTTGCGTCAGGGGTCGACCGACTCCCACGTTCATGGACTCCCGCGCAACCCATTCCGCAGACTTCGTCTGCGGGCACTCATAGTTTGAGCGGTCGCCGCTGCGACGGCGCTCCTGACACGCGTTCCAGCAAGCCGGGCGATTCAGTCGCCTTACCTTGCCGCGGGGCGATCGGCGACCGCCTTGCGGATGATCTCCAGCGCGCGGGCGCGCTCGGCGCCTTCGACCGGCTTGCGCGGCGCGCGCACGCGCTCGTCGCCCGTGTTCGTCTCGGCCATGACGAGCTTGATGAGCTGCACGAAGTCGGGCACGGTGTCGAGCCGGAGGAGCGGCAGGAACCAGCGGTAGAGCTCGTCGCAGGCCGCGACGTCGGCCGGCGCATGCGACTGGGCGAGCGTGAAGAGCCGCACGCTTTCCTCCGGGATCGCGTTCGCGAGCCCTGCGATCCAGCCGCAGCAGCCCATGCGCGCGCCCTCGACCGCGCAGTCGTCGAGCCCGACGAGCGCGCCGACCTTGCGCGAACGCGCAGCGTTGCCCGCGATGAGCGCCGTGAGCTTGCGCGCATCGCCCGTCGAGTCCTTGACGGCGACGAGATTCGCGTGCTTCTCCGCGAGCGCGAACACCTGCTCCGCGCTGACGTCGACGATGTAGGCGGGCGGATTGTTGTAGAGCATCATCGGCAGCGGGGCGGCCGAGAGCATCGCCTCGAAGTGGGCGCGGTACTCGTGCCACGGGCCCTTGTGAACGTACGGCGGCAGGATCATGCAGCCGCGCATCCCCACCTTCGCCGCGGCCTCGACCTGACGGACCGCATCGCGCGTGGACGCAGCCGAGATGGTGGCGAACGCGTTGCCCGCGCGTCCTCCGACGCCCTCGCTCGCCGCAGCGATCGTGCGCCAGCCCTCGACGCGCTCATCGAACGAGAGGGTCTGTCCTTCGCCGAGGGATCCGGGCCACACCGTGCCCGTGCATCCAGCCCCCAGCATCCGATGGACGAGGTCGGCCAACTTGGTCGTGCAGATGTCGCCGTCCTCGCGGAAGGGCGTGACGATCGCGGGAATGACGCCTCGGAATGGCGCACCGGTGCTGTCGGTTGCGGGCATGCGCGCAGGGTAGCAGCGCAGCGCAGTATGCTGCGCGCGTGGATCCATCCCGGTTCATCAGCCGTTTCGTTGACAGCCACACCGAGGGCGAGCCGACGCGCGTGCTGCTCGGCCCCGATGGCGGTCTGCTGCCCTGCACGCTCGGCGACGTGATCGCGTCATGGTCGCGGGGCGGGCACCTGTCGATCCCTCCCGCGATGCTCGCGCTTGCGGCGAATCCCCGCGCCGCCGATGCCACCGTCTGCGCCCTCGTCTGCCGGCCCTCGGCGCCAGGCGCCGCATGCGGCGTCCTCTTCTGGAATGCAAGCGCGCCGCTCGGGATGTGCGGCCACGCGACCATCGGGCTCGTGCAGACGCTCTCCGACCTGGGACTCCCGCTCGGCCATTCCGTGCGGATCGAGACCCGCGTCGGCGAGGTCGAGGCCTCGTTGCGATCCGACGGTCGGGTCTCGTTCGCGAACGTGCCGGCCCGCGTGCACGCCCAGGACACCGAGGTCGTGCTCGAGCAGGGCGGCGTCGCGCGCGGCGACATCGCGTGGGGCGGAAACTGGTTCTTCATCGTGCGCCAGGACGGCCTGAAGGGCCGCGCGATGCGCTCGCACGCCGAGGAGCTCGGGTATTCGTCGGCGATCCTGCGTGGCATCGAGCGCGCGGGACTGCGCGGCGGAAGCGAGAACGGCGGCGTCATCGACCACGTGCTGCTGCTCTTCAAGCCTGATCGCGGCGATGCGCACGCCCGGAACTTCGTGCTCTGCCCGAACGGCACCTTCGACCGCTCCCCGTGCGGCACCGGAACCAGCGCGCTCCTCGCGTCGCTCGCCGCGCGCGGTGAACTCGCGGAAGGCGCAGCCTGGCGGCAGGAATCGGCGATCGGCAGCATGTTCGAGGCGAGCTACACGCGCATCGGCTCCGATCGCGTGACCCCGACGGTCGCCGGACGGGCGTTCATCGTCGCCGAAGGGACGCTGCGCGGCGATGCCCGCGATCCCTCGCGCGAAGGCAATTGGAAGGAGCCCGCATGAGGCAGGAAGCGCACGAGATCCTCTACAACCCGCGCCTCAACAAGGGCACGGCCTTCAGCGAGGCCGAACGCGAGTTGCTCGGTCTCACGGGACTCTTCCCCGACGCCGTCGAGGACAGCGCGATGCAGCAGCAGCGCGCGCTCATGCAGCTGGCGATGCGCGCGAACGACCTCGAGCGCTACGTCTACCTCTCCGAGCTGCAGGACCGCAACGAGCGGCTCTTCTACCAGCTGCTGCGCGCCGATCCAGCGCGGCACATGCCGATCGTGTACACGCCGACGGTGGGCGAGGCGTGCCAGAAGTTCGGTCACATCATGCGGCGCCCGAAGGGGCTCTATGTCTCGCTGAAGCATCGCGGGCGCGTGGCGGACATCCTGCGCAACTGGCCCGAGCCGGACGTCCGCATCATCTGCGTGACCGACGGCGAGCGCATCCTCGGCCTCGGCGACCTCGGCGTCTGCGGCATGGGCATCCCCGTCGGAAAGCTCGCGCTCTACACCGCGGTCGGCGGCGTGCATCCTGCGCGCTGCATGCCCGTCGTCCTCGACGTGGGCACGAACAACGAGAGCTTCCTGAAGGATCCGCTCTACCCCGGGCTCCGCCAGCCGCGCGTGCGCGGCGCCGAATTCGACGCGCTCGTCGAGGAATTCGTGACGGCGGTGCAGGAGGTCTATCCGAAGTGCTGCATCCAGTTCGAGGATTTCCACAACACGACCGCGATCCCGCTGCTCGCGCGGTATCGCGACCGGGCGTGCTGCTTCAATGACGACATACAGGGCACCGCGTCGATCGCGGTCGCCGGGCTCTTCGCCGCCTGCCGCGCGCTCGGCAACTCGCTGGTCGACCACCGCTATCTCTTCTTCGGCGCGGGCAGCGCCGCGACGGGAATCGCCGATCTCGTGGTGCAGGCGATGAAGTCGCGCGGCGTGCCCGAGGCGGAGGCGCGCAGCCGCATCTGGCTGATGAACTCGAAGGGGCTCGTGGTCAAGGACAACCCGGGCATCCAGCCGCATCAGATCCCCTTCGTGCGCGAGGGGAAGCTCGAGCCGACCCTGCTCGACGCGGTGAAGGCGGTCCAGCCGACGGCGCTCATCGGGACGAGCACCCAGCCGGGGACCTTCACGCGCGAAGTGATCGACGCGATGCGGGGCTACTGCCGCAGGCCGATCGTGTTCCCGTACTCGAACCCGACCTCGAAGGCCGAGTGCACGGCCGAGCAGGCGTGGAACTGGACCGATGGCGATGCCATCTTCGCGGCGGGGTCGCCGTTCCCGCCTGTGAACCTGAACGGCCGCGTCCTGATCCCCGGGCAGGGGAACAACGTCTACATCTACCCCGCCGTCGGGCTCGCGGTGCTCGCGACCGAGGCGTCGCGGGTCACCGACGAGATGTTCCTGCAGGCGGCGGAGTCGCTGGCTGCGCGCACGAGCGACGCCGAGCTGTCGGTCGGCCTGATCTATCCGCCGATCGACCGGATCCACCAGTCCGCGGTGGAGGTGGCGACCGACGTCGCACGGCTCATCTTCCGCCGCGGGCTCGCCCGGGTCGAGGAGCCAAGCGACATCCACACCTGGATCCGATCGAAGGTCTACAACCCGTCCTACTGAGCGCAGGGACGGTTCCCCGCGTCCGCGGAGCCTGCAGTCCCGACGATGGTCATGCCGATGAACGTGCCGCCGCGGAGCGGCGTCGGTTGTCTCGTGGTTGTCGTGTGGTTGACCCGTGGAGGATCCACCGTGCTTGGTCGCCTCAATCTGCTGTTGGTCGGATGCGTGTCGCTCGCTTCGGCGACGCTGCTGCTGCCCGCCTGCCAGACCGTGCCCGAGACGGGCCGCAAGCAGTTCGTGCTGCTTTCCTCGAGCGACGAGCGCGCGCTCGGCGAGGCCGCCTATGGCGAGCAGCTGAAGGGCGCGAAGCGGATCACGTCGGGAGCCGACTACGAGCGCGTCCAGCGCGTCGGTGCCCGCATCGCCGAGTCGAGCAAGCGTCGCTACGGCAGCGCGGTCGCCAAGTTCGACTGGGAGTTCGCGCTGATCGACACACCCGAGGTGAACGCGTGGATGCTCCCTGGTGGAAAGAGCGCCGTGAACACGGGTCTTCTGAAGGTCGCCACGAGCGACGACGAGCTCGCCATCGTGATGGGACACGAGGCCGCGCACGCGATCGCGCGGCACGGCGCGGAGCGGATCTCGCGGGCGATCGCGGTGCAGGCCATCGCGGTCGGCGTGCTCGCGAGCGGCGAGGTCGATCCGCGGCTCGTCGGCGCGACCGCCGCGGCCTACGGAGCGCTTGGCGAGACCGCCTTCAGCCGGAGCGAGGAAAGCGAAGCGGATCGCATCGGGCTCGTGATCGCGGCCGACGCGGGCTACGACCCGCGCGCCGCCGTCGGCTTCTGGAGGAAGATGGGCGCGCTCGGTGGCGCGAAGCCACCTGAGTTCCTGTCCACGCATCCGAGCGACGAGTCGCGGGCGAAGCGGCTCTCGCGGCAGATGCCCGAGGCTGTGCGCATCTACGACGCCGCGAAGGGCCGGTCTCCGTGACCAGCGCCGCGGCGGATGTCCGTGTCTCGAGCGAGGCAGGGCGACTCACGGTCGCCATCGCGGGTGACCTCGCCCTCGATTCGATCTCGGCGGTCGAGCAGGCGCTACGCGCGCCACTTGCCGCGTCACCGAAGTCGATCGCGCTCGAAATGTCGGGCGTGCGCCGGCTCGATGCATCGGGCGTCGCCGTCGCGGTCAAGCTGCACCGTGCTGCGCGCTCGCTCGGAGTTCCGTTCGAGGTGCTGGGAATCGAGGGCGATCGCAAGCTGCTCGTCGATCTCGCCCTCCGTGGGCAGGATCCACAGCCTGCCGCGCCGCGTCTCGGGTTCGTGCGCGAGGTCGGGATCGCGGCGGCGGGCATCGGTGAGATGGGGCTCGATCTGCTTCGCTTCTGCGGGGAAGTGTCGGTGATCGCCCTGCAGATCATCCGCCGACCGAACCTGCTCCGCTGGCACGACACCCTTTCGGCGATGGCGCGCCACGGCACCGACGCCGTGCCCGTGGTTGGCCTGCTCGGCTTCCTCATCGGCGCGATCATCGCCTTCCAGACCTTCGATCCGATGGCGCGCTACGGCGCGACGCTGCAGGTCGCCGACGTGGTCGCCGTCTCGGTCGTGCGCGAGCTCGGACCGCTCATCACCGCGATCATCCTCGCCGGCCGCTCGGGCAGCGCGTTCGCCGCCGAGATCGGCACCATGAAGGTCACGCAGGAGCTCGACGCGCTGCGGACGTTCGGCATCGATCCCGTGCGTTTCCTCGTGATCCCCCGCATGCTCGCGACGCTCATCGTCACGCCGATGCTCGCCGTGTATGCCTCGATCCTCGGCGTCGCCGGCGGCTATCTCGTGCTTGGACCGAAGGGCTTCACGCCCATGCAGTACATGATCGAGGCGCGCGACGCGCTCACGGTCGGTGGGTTCCTCCAGGGTCTTGTGAAGGCCGCCGTATTCGCCGTGCTCGTCTCGGGCATCGGCTGCCTTGCCGGCATGCGCACGGGGCAGGGGCCCGGCGCCGTCGGCCTCAGCACCACGCGCGCGGTCGTCGCAGGAATCGTCGCCATCATCCTCGCCGACAGCGTGCTCGGCTCGTTCTTCTACACGCTCGGGATCTGACCGGTGCCAGCAGCGATCGCGACAACTCCCGCAACCGAAGGCCGCAAGGTCGCGATCGCCCTGCGCGGCGTGTCGATCGGCTACGGGACGCGCGCGATCATCGAGGGAATCGACCTCGACATCTACGAGGGCGAGATCCTCTTCATCGGCGGCGGCTCGGGCTGCGGCAAGACCACGCTGCTCTCCTCGCTGAACACGCTGCGGCCGCCGCTTTCGGGCAGCATCCGCATCGACGGCATCGAGATCGCGGGCGCCAGCGAGGACACGCTGCAGGAAGTGCGGCGGCGCTTCGGCATGATGTACCAGCTCGGCGCGCTCTTCGGCGGCATGACGCTCCTCGAGAACGTGCGACTGCCGCTCGAGGAGTTCACGCGCCTGCCGCGCGAGGCGATGGAGGACATCGCGCGCGCGAAGCTCGGGCTCGTCGGTCTCGGCGCACACGCCGAGAAGAAGCCCTCGGAGATCTCGGGCGGCATGCAGAAGCGCGCGGCGATCGCGCGCGCGCTCGCGCTCGATCCGCCGATCATCTTCCTCGACGAGCCGAGCGCAGGGCTCGATCCCGTCACCAGCGCGGACCTCGACGCGCTCCTCGTCGCGTTGAACCACATGCTCGGCACGACCTTCGTGGTGATCTCCCACGAGCTCGCGAGCATCCTTTCGATCGGGCACCGCTTCGCGATGCTCGATGGCGCCCGCAAGCGCATGGTCGCGCTCGGGCCGCCGGCGGAGCTGCGCGATCACAGCGAGGACGCGTGGGTCCGCCGATTCCTCAGCCGCACGGCAAGCGGAGAGTCCTCATGAGTCCATCCACGGAAGCCAAGGTCGGAGCCTTCGTCGTCGCCTCGTTCGCGCTGTTCTTCGGCGGCGTGATCGCGCTCGGCTCGGGCAAGTTCTTCCATGACACGCAGATCCTCGAGACGTCGACGCGCGAGTCGGTCGACGGCCTGCAGGTCGGCAGCCCGGTGAAGTACCGCGGCGTTCCCATCGGCGAGGTGTCTGCGATCTCGTTTGCAGACCGCCTCTACCCGGGCGACGACGACGGCAGCGGCGAGTTCGACTATGGAAGCCCGGTGGTGATCCGCATGAAGGTGCGGCTCGATGTCTTCGGTCCCGAGCAGTCGGGGCTCTTCACGAAGGACATCGAGCGCGGCGTCGAGAAGGGGCTGCGCGCGCGCATGCGGTCGACGGGGCTGACCGGCGGGCTGTTCATCGAGCTCGACATGATCGAGGGGCGCAAGGTCGCCGCGCTGATCCCTCCGTACCAGCCTGATTATCCCTATGTTCCCAGCGCGCCGAGCCGGTTCGACGAGGTGCTGGCGACGCTTGAGCGCATCACGACGAGCCTCGGCAAGGTGGATTTCGAGGGCATCGGGAAGTCCGCCGAGCAGACGCTGGGCTCGCTGAAGTCGGTGGTGGAGACGCGCCTCGACACGCTTCTCGCCGACGCCGACAAGTTCGTCGCCGAGCTCGGCAAGTCGAACGAGATGCTGCAGCGCCTGCTCTCGAATCCGAAGATCGACGCGATCCTCGATGACGGCTCGTCGCTTGCGGCCGACCTGCGCTCGACGCTGCCGTTCGCCGTGCGCCAGTACGGCGAGCTCGGCGCGCAGCTCAACACCGCCATGGCGGGAAGCGAATACGACGTGCAGCGGCTGGTGAGGGCGCTGCGCGAGACCGCAGAGAACCTCGAGGCGCTTTCCGAGCGCGCAGGGCAGGACCCGCCGAAGCTCTTCTTCTCGCAGCCGCCCGCGAAGCTGTCGCCCGGCCAGCAGCCGTGACACCCGAATCCGATGATCGAAGGGATCGCACCGATGATGAACCGAACACCACTCCTGATCGCAGCGGCCGTGACGCTCTCGCTGGCGTGCTCGGGCTGCAGCCTGCTCGACCGCAAGGCGCCGAATGCAGAGCAGTTCATGCTCACGCCCCAGCCAACGGCGGCGCATGAGGGGGCCTCGCTCGGCTCGGTGGTCGTGCGTCGCGTGCTCATCCAGCGCCCCTTCGACTCGCGCGGATTCGTCTACAAGATGGCGAACGGGCAGTGGCGCGTCGATGCGTACAACGGCTTCCTCGCCGATCCGAGCGACATGATCGCCGACGCGATGGCGCGCGCCTTCGAGGGATCGCGCCGCTTCAGCATGGTCACGAGCGCAGCGGTCGCCGTGCCGACCGATCTTGCCGCGGAGGCCGTGGTCGAGTCGTTCCATTCGGACTACACGGATCCCTCGAAGCCCGTGGCGGTGGTGCGCATGCGCACCTACATCCTCGCCCGCAACGAGGGGCACGCCGTCCGAGCCGCGATCGAGTCGAGCGCCTCGGCGCCGATCGCGTCCTCGACGCCGGACGCGGTCGCCGCCGCGCTCTCGGTTGCGGTCGCACGCGCGATCGACGGGGCCGTGTCGCAACTGCCGAAAGACGCCTCTGTCGCGTCTGCCGCGCCCACGCGCTGAAACGGACTTGCTTCTCGGGCGGTCGCGCGCGAATCCCGCGTTCCGTGCTTCGCGAAGGCGCTTCCGAACGCGTAACCTGTCCCGTCCATGTCTGCTGGATCCGTGCAACGCCCCTCCGTGATCGACGACGCCCCGCGGCTCGTCGAGAGGGCTGCAATGGAGCTTGCGGGCAAGGTGGATTCCGCGAAGGCCCCCGCGGAAAGCGAGTTCGTGCGACTCGAGTCCGCCGTGGAGCCGTTCGACATCCTGCACTGGCTGCGCGGCGCTCCCGCGGGATCGCGCCGCTACTTCAGGGATCGCAGCACGAAGTTCGAGTTCGCGGGGATCGGCGTCGCCGCATCCTGCGCGTTCGGCGCGCATGAGACGTGGACGCAAGCCGCCGGACCTGCCCGCGCCGCAGCGTGGTCGCTTGCGCTTCCCTTCGACGCGACCCGTGCGCGCGATGCCTGCTGGGCCCGGTTCTGCGAGCACGCGTGCGTGCTTCCCGAGATCGAGCTTCGCCGAGAAGGGGAGGCGCATCTCATCGCCGTCCACGTGACCGCGCAGACAGACCGTGCTGCGCTCGCGGCGCGATTGCGCGCGCTGTCGGTGTCGGCGGAGCACTGCGTCGTCGAGCCCGGGCTCGTGCGCCAGCCCGATGGCGGCGGCGAGGCCGACTGGTCGCGCGCTGTTCGTGCGGCGCTCGATCGCATCCGCGCAGGAGCGCTCCGCAAGCTCGTCCTCGCCCGCACGCGTCGCTACACCGCGAGCGGCATGCTCGATCCTGTCGCCGTGCTCGCTCGGCTTGCCAGCCGCGAATCGCGCGGATTCCGCTTCCTGGTCGAGGCTGGCGCGGGCCACGCGTTCCTCGGCGTCACGCCCGAGCGCCTGGTCTCGCGCGTGGGTCGCGTCGCCCGCAGCGAGGCGGTCGCCGGCACGCGCCCGCGCGGAGTCGATGGAGTGGCGGATCGCCTGCTCGGAGAGTCGCTGCTCGCGAGCGCGAAGGATCGCCGTGAGCACGAGCTCGTGGTTGAGCGCGTGCGCGAGGCCCTGGTGGGGCACGCGACGAGCCTGCGCCTCGATGTCGAGCCGCGATTGCTCCGCCTTGCCTACGTGCAGCATCTCGCCACCCGCGTGCAGGCGGAGCTCCGTCCGAACGTGAGCGACCTCGATCTCGTTCGTGCGCTGCATCCGACGCCCGCCGTCGCTGGCGCGCCTGTGCATGACGCCATCGAGTCGCTGCGCGACCTCGAGCCGTTCGACCGTGGTCTGTACGCGGGTCCCGTGGGCGTCGTCTCGCGCGACGGGGCCGAGATCGCCGTGGCGATCCGCTCGGCGCGCATCGAGGGCGACGCGCTCATCGCCTTCGCGGGGGCGGGCATCGTCGAGGGCTCCGATCCTGCCGAGGAATGGCGGGAAACAGGGCACAAGCTGCTCGCCTTCGAGCGTCTCGCGACCTGATACCTTTTGCGCATGCGCGACGCGCCGAACATCAATATGGCGTGGACCACGCTGGCCGCCGAGGAGTGCTGGCGCCTCGGCGTGCGCCACATCGTGGTCTGCCCAGGCTCGCGCAGCGCGCCGCTTGCCGTCGCGTTCGCGCGGCACCCGAAGCTGCGCGTGCATGTCGCGCATGACGAGCGGGGCGGCGCCTTCATGGCGCTCGGGATCGCGAAGTCGTCGGGCGTCCCTGCGGTCGTGGTCATGACGAGCGGCACTGCGGTGGCGAACGCGCTTCCCGCGATGGTGGAGGCGCGCATGACGCGCACGCCGCTGCTCGTGTTCGCGGCCGACCGGCCGCCTGAGCTCCGCGATTGCGGCGCGAATCAGGCGATTCCGCAGGCCCAGCTCCTCGTCGGCGCCGCGCGATGGTCGGTCGACATGCCGTGTCCGTCGACCGAGGTGCCCGCGGAATTCGTCCTGTCAACCGTCGATGAGGCATACGCGCGTGCATGCGGAACCGCAGGTGCGCAGGGCGGCGCCGTGCATGTGAACTGGCAGTTCCGCGAGCCGCTTGCGCCCGATGTGCGTGAGTGGGACATCGGCTGGCTCTGGTCGATCGCGCGCTGGACGGGCGGAAGCACGCCCTGGCGCGCCACCCTGGAGCCGATCGCGAGCGAGGTCGAGATCGATGATGCGATCGTCATCGCCGGGCGCATGCCTGCGGCGACGGAGGCGTCGCTGCATGGGTGGAAGGGGACTCTGCTCGCGGACATCACCAGTTCGCTCGCGGGACCAGGCACTTCAGGCGCCGATCTCGTGCTGCGCGCAGCCGAAGCGGGCAATCATGCCTTGCGCGACGCGCTGCGCCCCTCGGCGCTTGCGATCGCGGGCGACGCGGTCGTCTCCAAGCGGCTCAATGCATGGATCTCCGCGCAGACCTGCGCGACGACCGTGTTCGGCGCAGGCGATCCGCGCATCGACGCAGCCCATCGCGCGGACGCCGTGTACGCGAGCCCCGTTTCGTTTGCTGCCTCGCGCAAGCTCAAGCCGCACGCGGGCTGGAAGCGCGCGCTTGCGTGCGCCACGCGTGCAGCCGCCAAGGCGCTTGCGTCCGAGCGCGGGCTTTGCGAGCCGACGGCGATCGCCGACGCGTGCGCGGCCTGCGAGGGCGGTCGTGGAACCGCCTTCCACGGCTCGTCCATGCCGATCCGCGACGCGGATTTCCTCGCCATTTCGCAGCCAAAGGGCTGGCACGCCGCTGCAAATCGCGGCGCGAGCGGAATCGATGGCTTGATCGCGAGCGCAGCGGGGCACGCGCATGCGTCCGCAGAGCCCGTCGTCGCCTTCATCGGCGATGTGAGCGCGCTCCACGACCTCAACAGCCTCCAGCTCGCGACGCACGTCGAGACGCCGCTCGTGATCGTGGTCCTCAACAACGACGGCGGCGGGATCTTCCGATATCTCCCGATCGCCAAGCATGGCGACATCTTCGAGGCCTGCTTCACGACGCCGCATGGACTGTCGTTTGCGCCCATCGCGCGGTCGTTCGGGCTTGCCGTCGAGTCGCCGAAGACGCGCGCCGCGATGACGAAGTCGATCGGCAAGGCGCTGAAGCGCGGTGGCACGACGGTGGTCGAGGTCGCCTGCGCGCGCGAGGCGAGCGAGGCCTGCCGCGCGCGCGTCGCGAAGGCCGCCGTCGAGGCGCTCGCGCGGGAATTCCGCTGATGCGCCGGGTCACGCTGGTGCATGGATTCCTCGGCTCGCCCGCCGATTGGGCGGACGTTCTCGCACGGCTTTCTCCGGGAATCGCCAGCGACTGCGTGGCGCTCGCCAAGCTCGGCTGCGGGTCGGTCGACGAAGCCGCGGCGGAGCTCGCACGCCGCCTCGAGCGCCATCCGTGCGATCTCCTCGTCGGTTACTCGATGGGTGGGCGGATCGCCCTCGAGCTTGCCGCGTCTCAGCCGCGGCTTGCGCCGCGCCTGCTGCTGCTTGCGGCGAGTCCAGGCCTCGACGATGAATCCGAGCGCGCGCGCCGCGCAGCCGAGGACGATGCGCGCGCGCGGGAGATCCTGCGCGACGGACTCGATGCCTTCGTCGAGCGCTGGTACCGGCTGCCGATCTTCGCGCCGTTCACTCGGCATGCCTCGTTCTCGGCGGCGCGCGTCCGCCGCGCGCAGGGCGAGGCCGCGTTCTGGGCGCGCTGCGTGGCGGGCTGCTCGCCCGGACGCGGAACTCCGCGCTGGGACGCGCTTCCCGCGCTCGCCGCACGGTCCGTGTTGGCCGCGGGCGCGCTCGACGAGCGATATGCTGCATACGCTGCGCGCGCGCGAGACCTGACCTCGTCGTGCGCGCGTCCCCTTCGCACCGAGCTTGTTGCGGGCGCGGGACACGTGCTTCCGCTCGAGGCGCCTGATGCCTGCGCGCGGCTCATCGAATCCACACTGCAGATCACGCCATGACCACCGCCTATCCCCCGACGAAGCCGACCACCGAGACCGCTGAGAAGATCCGCCCCGCGCTGGCGTGGAGGGAGGTCGCGAAGGGCTTCGCCGAGGTGAAGTACCACAAGGCCGAGCGCATCGCGAAGATCACGATCAACCGTCCCGAGGTGCGCAACTCGTTCACGCCGCGCACGGTCGAGGAGATGCGCGCGGCGCTGCTCGACGCCAAGAACGACCACGACATCGGCGTCGTCATCCTCTGCGGCGAGGGCGAGCGCGCGTTCTGCGCGGGCGGCGACCAGCGGGTGCGCGGTCACTCCGGCTATCGCTCGGAATCGGGCAGCGAGATGCTGAACGTGCTCGAGTTCCAGCGCGAGATCCGCACCTGCCCGAAGCCCGTCGTGGCGATGGTCGCAGGCTGGTCGATCGGCGGCGGGCACGTCCTGCACATGATGTGCGACCTCACGATCGCCGCGGAGAACGCCCGGTTCGGACAGGTCGGCCCGCGCATGGGCAGCTTCGACGGTGGCTACGGCGCGAGCTACATGGCGCGCATCATCGGTCAGAAGCGTGCGCGCGAGATGTGGTTCCTCTGCCGCAGCTACTCCGCGCAGGAAGCGCTCGACATGGGGCTCGTGAACGCGGTCGTGAGCGTGACCGAGCTCGAGGAGGTCACCGTGCAGTGGTGCCGCGAGATGCTGGCGAATTCGCCGACCGCGCTGCGCGCGCTCAAGGCGGCGATGAACGCCGACTGCGATGGCCAGGCCGGGCTCCAGGAACTCGCAGGCATCGCCACGATGCTCTACTACATGACCGACGAGGCGAAGGAGGGCAAGAACGCGCAGCTCGAGAAGCGCAAGCCTGACTTCCGGAAGTTCGCGCCGTGAGCGCATCGCCTGCGGCAACCTGGATCGCCGCGCTCCGCCCGAAGACGCTGGGCGCATCGCTCTGCCCCGTGGCCATGGGAGCAGCGCTCGCGTGGAATGACGGCGTGTTCGCCTGGCTGCCCTTGGCTGCCGCGCTCGCGGGCGCGTGCCTGTTGCAGGTCGCGAGCAACTTCGCCAACGATCTCTTCGACGGCCTGCGCGGGACCGACTCGGGTGCGCGGCTCGGTCCGCAGCGCGCGGTCGCGAGCGGGCTGATCGCGCCTGCCGCCATGCGTCGCGCGCTCGTCCTCGTGCTTCTGCTCGCTGCGGTTCCCGCTGCATTCCTCACCTGGCATGCGGGGGCCGCGTTCGCCGCGATCGGAATCGCTGGATCGATCTGCGCCGTGGGCTACACGGCGCCGCCGCTCGCGCTCGCCTACCGCGGGCTCGGCGACCTCTTCGTGTTCATCTTCTTCGGCCCGCTCGCGGTCGCTGGCACGCGGGCGGCGTGCGATGGCGACTGGACGGCCGCCGCGGTCGTCGCGGGCATCGCGCCCGGCGCGATCGGAGTCGCACTCCTCGCCACCAACAACCTGCGCGACAGGATCGGCGACGCCGCCAACGACAAGCGCACGCTGGCCGTTCGCTTCGGCGAGCAGGCTGCCCGCGTCCAGATCGCCTGTGCGCATGCGCTCGCGGTCGCCGTGCCCTTCGTCGCGTACATCTTCGGCGTCCCGCGCGGCGCGATCGCGGCATCGTTGCTCGCGCTGCTGCTCGCACCCGTGTCGCTCACCATCCTGCAGGGGCGCGACGGCGCCGCGCTCAACCGGAATCTCGCTGGGTTCGGCGCCATGCTGTATCTCTACGGACTGGTCTTCGCAGCGGGAATCCTCGTCAGCGGAGGAGCCCGATGATCGATCCGATCCTGCGCGTCTCGCTCGAGGTCCAGCCGTTCGCGCGCGCGATCGTTGGCTGCAGCGCGCGAGAGGTGGCATTCCTGCGCATCGAGGACGAGGTGACCGGACGCGTCGGATTCGGCGAGTGCGCGCCGCTCCCCGGACTCCACCGCGAGAGCCTCGATGAGGCGCTCTCGGCGATCGAGGACTGGATGGATGGCATCCGCGAGGTCGACGAGCTGCCGCCGAGCGCGGCGTTCGCGGTCTCCTGCGCGATGGCGACCGCGGAGGGCTTCGCGAGCGGAATCGCGCGCGACGCAGAGGTCGCAGGATTCTTCGGCGGCACCGCGGCGGACCTCACCGATGGCGAAGTCGCGCGGCTGAGGGGCATGCGTTCGGTGAAGCTCAAGATCGGCCGTGCATCGCCGGCGGATGACCGCGCGTTGCTCTCGCGCGCGCTCGATGCGCTGCCGCAGGCGCAGCTGCGCCTCGATGGAAACCGCCGGATGTCGCTCGCGGCATGCACGGAGCTTCTGCGTGGAGTCGATCCCGCGCGCATCGAGTACCTCGAGGAGCCGATCGCCGACCCCGCCGAACTCGCGGCGCTGTCGTACGCGACGGGCATGTCGATCGCGCTCGATGAACTCGTCGTCGACGAATCGCGCGAGGCGCGCGCGCTGCGCGAAGAGCTCGCGCGCTCGAAGTGCGTCGCGACGTGGGTGCTGCGCATGTCGGCGATCGGATCGCTCGACCGCGTGCATGACCGCGCGGCGGAAGCTGCCAGGCTTGGCGCGCAGGTCGTGCTTTCGACTGCGTATGAAAGCTCCTACACGTTGCGCCTTGCCGTGCACGCTGCGGCGGCGATCCCGAATGCGCGCCGAGCGCATGGCCTTGGCACGGCGCATGTCCTGCTGCAGGATTCCTGCGCTTCGGCGGCGGTGAGCGGCGGCACGCTCGCGGGCGTGCCCGTTCCTGCGCCATTCGCCGAGGCGTGGGCGTGAGCGCTGAAGGCATCGCGATCATCGATGTCGAGCCCGGCGTGGATCCCATGCCCGATTTTGAGCGCGCATGGTCGCGCGGCGCGCGCGTGCTGCCGCTTTCGCGTTCGCTTCCCGCGTCGGCGCGTGCGGCGCTCGCTGCGCGCGTCCGCGCGATCCGCTGCGAGCCCGCCGCCGGAGTCGTGCTTGCCACAAGCGGTTCAAGCGGCGTCCCGAGGCTGATCGATCTGTCGCTCGAAGCACTGCGCGCGAGCGCCCGCCTCGGCGCGCAGGTGATCCCGTTCGGCGCCGGCGATACGTGGCATGCTTCGCTCGCGCCGTCGCATATCGGTGGGGTGATGATCCTGATGCGCGCGCGCGAACTCGGCGGAGCGGTGCGTTTCGCCGCGCAACCGCGCACCTGGAGCGATCTTGCTGGATGCACCCATGTCTCGCTGGTCGCCGCTCAGCTTGCTCGGCTTCTCGAGGATGCTGCGCCCGTTCCCGCGTCGCTGAAGGCGGTCATGCTCGGCGGTGGACCGAGCGCGCAGGCGCTCCGCGACGCGGCGATCGCGCGCGGCGTGCCGCTGTTCGCGACCTACGGGCTCACGGAGACGGCCTCGCAGGTCGCCACCGGACGGCTCGCGGC
This sequence comes from Planctomycetota bacterium, assembly GCA_041183345.1. Lineage (GTDB taxonomy): Bacteria > Planctomycetota > Phycisphaerae > Phycisphaerales > SM1A02 > QWPT01. The sequence continues at coordinate 7,016 of JBEGLX010000053.1, read as the reverse complement.
CGGCGACGCGGCGACACTCGCTGGTCCCGCGCTTCCCGGTCTTACCGTCGACATCGACGCTGCGTCCGGCGAGATCCGCGTCGACGGCCCTGTCGTCGCGCGCGGCGAGTTCGCCGATGGCGCTCTGTTGCCGCTCGCCCGTCCCCTTGGCACGCGCGATGCGGGATTCATCGACGAAGGCGGGCGCCTGCACGTCATCGGGCGCCTCGACTCGATGTTCATCTCTGGCGGCAAGAACATCCATCCCGAGTCGATCGAGCGCGAGCTGGCAGCGATTCCTGGCGTCCTCTCGGCATGCGTGGTCGCGGTGCCCCATGCAAAGTGGGGGGCGCGGCCCGTGGCGTTCGTCGACCTCTCGGCTCCCGTCCCCGACCTCGCCGATCGACTCCGCGCCGCGCTCGAGCCGCATCTGGTTCCCGATGCGTTCCTCACGATGCCTGCGGACGAGTCCGGCGCAATGAAGCCATCGCGTGCACGCCTCGCGGCGCGCGTGTCCGCCGGCGAGCGGTTCCCCGCTCTGGGCTGATCAGCCGAGCTTGCCCGTGCGCGACTGCGTTTCCTCGAGCCACGCGCGGAATTGCTCGGGCAGGTCGACAGCCTCGCCCGCCTCGGGATCGATGGCCACGCGCTTGACCTTTGCAGACATCGCCAGTTCGCCGTTGATCAGGAAGACCCACGCGAGCGTGTAGCCGCTCCGGCCGATGTCGATGCCGGCAAGGCGCGTCGTGAGCCGGTCGCCCACCCGCACGGGCTTGCGGAAATCCGCGGAACAATGCACGATCGGGGTCGGCGCCAGCCGACGTTCGAGCATCGCTCCGACGCTGAACCCGCCGAGCTCGAGCCAGCGCTCGAACAGCTCCTCCTCGATCTCGAAGATCTTGGCGTAGAAGATCACGCCCGCTGCGTCGGTGTGCGGAAGACGCACGACGAAGTGCTCGCTGAAGTCAGCCAGGTTCATGCGGGCAGCATAGGAGGAACGACGTTCGCCCACCCGCACGCCGAATCTCGGGTACAACACGCGCTCACCCCTTGGAGAAAGCCATGCGCTGCCCGCTTTGCAACGTGTCCTGCTCGGTCCTCGGCCTGTCCGCACTCGCCGCCACCGCGGTCTTCCTGCTCGCCGCCGCGCCGCAGCAGGAGAAGAAGGAGTGGGGCGTGCACGACAAGGAGCGTCCGCAGCCCGCGATGGTCGATGGCGCCGCGCACGGAAAGGCGCCGAGCGATGCGATCGTCCTCTTCGATGGCAAGAGCCTCGACAAGTGGACGGGCAACAACAACACCGCGTCGTGGGAAGTGAAGGACGGCTACTTCCAGGTCAAGGCCGGAAGCGGCAACATCCGCACCAGGGATGGCTTCGGCTCGTGCCAGTTCCACATCGAGTGGATGGTGCCCGAGACCTGCAATTGCAACGGCCAGCAGGGCTGCAACAGCGGGCTCTTCTTCATGGATCGCTACGAGCTGCAGATCCTCGGCTCGAATCCGAACAAGACCTACGTCGACGGCATGGCGGGCGCGATGTACGGGCAGTATCCGCCGCTCGTGAACCCATGCCGGCCGAACGGGCAGTGGAACACGTACGACGTGATCTTCCACGCGCCGAAGTTCAACGAGGACGGCTCTGTCGCGAAGCCCGGCACCATGACCGTGATCTTCAATGGCGTGGTCGTGCAGGATCACTCCGAGATCTGGGGCGCCACCGCGCACGCGGCCCGCGCCAAGTACTCGAAGCACGAGGCAAAGCTGCCGATCGGGCTGCAGGACCACGGCGACGCGCTCTGCTTCCGCAACGTCTGGCTGCGACCATTGGCTGACTGATCCGCGGTCCCATGGGCTTCTACTTCCGCCGCTCGATGAACCTCGGTCCGTTCCGCGTGAATCTTTCGCGCGGTGGGCTCGGCTGGTCGGTCGGCGGACGTGCCTTCCGCACGGGTCGGAGCAGCAGGGGACGCCGCTACAGCACCATCTCGATTCCCGGCACGGGCATGGGATACCGCACGTCGTCGCGAAACGGCTGCCTGCTGCCGCTCTTGATCGCGCCCGTCGTCGCGCTTCTCGCGCTTTCGGGGGCAACCATGCTCTGGAGGACGCTCGCATGAACCTGATCGACCGCATTCGCTGGAAGCGCACGCTTCGCACCGCATGCAGCGAGCGCCTGCTCGGAGTGATCGACGGTCGCGACGCAGTGGCCGTGGACCTTCACTTCCTGCCGGACGGCAGCGCCGCGGGCACCGTGACGGTGGTCGACGGGACGGGCCTCGATCGCGATGCCATTCCCGCGTTGCTCGAGCGGATCGACGATGACTTCCTCCCCGGCGTCGATCTCGACGAGGGGGGGGTCACCTTCACGGTGGTCTGGGCGACCGCTGCAGAGAGCTTCGAGAGCGCGCGCCGCGATTGATGCATTCGCTTCGTGCGAACCGAATATCAGCGCATGAGGCGCATCTTCCGGCTCGCAGCGTTTTTCTTCCTCGCGGTCGCCATCGGATGCACGACGGCTGGTCCGAAGCCTGCGGTTCGCGGCATGCCCCTGGATGTCGAGGATGCCGTGGGCGTCTGGACGTTGGCGGATGACGAGAACGCGGCCTTCGACGTCCGGCTCTCGCCGAAGGGTTCGGCGGTCAGCAACTGGTCGAAGGGCAGCGTGGGTGCGCGAGGCGAGCAGGGCAAGTGGACGATCGTCGATGGCGCGATCGTGATCGATTACGACGACGGCTGGCGGGACGTCCTGTTCCGCAACGCGAGCGGGAGCTTCCGCAAGAGGTCGTACTCCCCCGACATGCCGCGCGATGGACCCGCGCGCGCGGAGTCGAGCGCGATCCGCGCGGCCAAGCCGCTGTCCGACTGGGTGGGCGTGTACGAGGTCGCTGCGACTGGCTCGCGCACGGGCGCGGGCTTCTTCATCGCGATCCAGTCGACGGGGCTCGCCTGGAACACGGCCGACGCCGAGCACATGGGCTCCTGGTGGCTCGCGGGGGATGCCCTGCGCATCCGCTGGGCGAACGGCTGCCTCGACGAGTTCCGTCCCGCCGCGGCAGGCGCGTTCGATGTGCGCACGTGGCGGGGGTCCTCGCCGTTTGACGCCATCGGAAACCCCGGCGAGCCCGCCGCGCACGCTGCAAAGGCGTTGCGTTCCGAATGATCCGCACGATGCGAACGCAGCACGATTCGCGGACGCGGAACTTCTTCAAAGTCTGTGAGCCCTGCTGATTTCGGGGTAGCCTCCTCGCGGAAGCGATGTAGACTCGCACCAACTTTCGGGACTTACAGCATGACGCTCACCAAGATCTCGACCTCGATGTCCGTGTCTCTCGCTGCGCTTCTCTGCGTAAGCGGACCAGCCTTCGCCCAGTCTGCCCGCCCGGGCGTCGGCGCGAACCCATACTTCGGCGTCCCTGCGGGAACGACCTTCCGCGTCTGGGCACCGAACGCAACAGCGGTCCGCGTGGCAGGCACGTTCAACAACTGGAACATGACCAGCCATCCGCTCGTGAGCGAGGGGAACGGCTACTGGTCTGCGGATGTCAACTTCGTCTACGCGGGCACGCAGTACAAGTACGTCATCACTGGTGCCGCGGGCACGATCTGGAAGAACGACGCGCGCGCGGCGCAGGTGACCAGCTCGGTCGGCAACTCGGTCGTGGTCAACCACGACGCCTACGTGTGGCAGACCCAGAACTTCCAGATCCCGAGCTGGAACAAGCTCGTGGTCTACGAGCTCCACATCGGCACCTTCGGCCAGACGCCCGACGGCGTGCTGCCCGCCAACTTCGACGAGGCCCGGGCGAAGCTCGATCATCTCGCGGACCTTGGCGTGAACGCCGTGCAGGTCATGCCGATCTGGGAGTTCCCGCTGGGCATCTCGTGGGGCTACAACCCGTCCTTCCCGTATTCGATCGAGAGTTCGTACGGCACGCCCACCGACTTCAAGGAGTTCGTCGACGCCGCGCACGCACGCGGCATCGCCGTGTTCTCCGACCTGGTGTTCAACCACCTCGGGCCGAACGACCTCGACCTCTGGCAGTACGACGGCTGGAGCCAGAACGCCGGCGGCGGCATCTTCTTCTTCCAGGATGCGCGCGCGAACACGCCGTGGGGCAACACCCGTCCCGACTACGGGCGCGGCGAGGTGCGCTCGTACATCCGCGACAACGTCCTCTATTGGCTCGACGAGTATCGCCTCGACGGCCACCGCATGGACGGAACGAAGTACATCCGCAAGGTCGACCAGGCTGGTCCTGAGATCCCCGAGGGCTGGTCGCTCCTGCAGTGGATCAACGACTCGGTGAACGCGCAGTTCCCCGCGAAGATCTCGATCTGCGAGGACCTCGACAACAACGAGTGGCTGACCAAGTCGACTGGCGCCGGCGGCGCTGGCTTCGACAGCCAGTGGGACGCGATGTTCTACTGGCCCGTGCGCGGAAACCTCATCACCGCGAACGATGCAGACCGCGACATGTTCGCGATCAAGAACGCGATCCTGGCGAACTACAACGCCGACGCATTCCAGCGCGTGATCTACACGGAGAGCCACGACGAGGTCGCCAACGGACAGTCGCGCATGCCTGAGGCGATCTGGCCGGGCAACGCGTCGAGCTGGTTCTCCAAGAAGCGCTCGACGCTCGGCGCCGCGGTGGTCATGACCGCTCCCGGCATCCCGATGCTGTTCCAGGGACAGGAGTTCCTCGAGGACGGCTGGTTCGCCGACACCGATCCGGTCGACTGGGCGAAGAGCACGACGTTCGTGGGCATCAAGAACCTCTACAAGGATCTGATCGCGCTCCGCAAGAACAACGCGGGTCTCACCAACGGGCTCGCGGGTCAGAACACCAATGTCTTCCACGTCAACAACAGCTGGAAGCTGCTTGGCTTCCACCGCTGGATGAATGGCGGCGAGAAGGACGACGTGGTGGTGGTGATGAACTTCTCGTCGACGCCGCGATTCGGCTATCGCGTGGGTTTCCCGCGCGCGGGTCGATGGAAGGTTCGCTTCAACAGCGACTGGAACGGCTACGACTCGTCGTTCGCGAACACGGGCACGTTTGACCTCGACGCCACCAGCGCGACGCCTTGGGACGGTCTGCCTGCGAGCGGACTGTTCGACATCGGCGCCTACACGTGTGTTGTCTTCTCACAGGGCGATCCGCCGCCGCCGACGAATCCCGCCGATGTGAACGGTGACGGGCGGGTCGACGCAGCCGATCTCTCCGCGCTGCTTGGCGCATGGGGTACTGCGAACGCGGCAGCCGACGTGAACGGCGATGGCACGGTGAACGGCGCCGACCTCGCCCTGCTGCTCGGGCAGTGGGGCTGGACAGCCCAGTAACTTTCGTGCTGCGCATGCCCAAAGCGGATAAATGGCAAACTCCACTCGTTTCGCTGTGATTCCGCGCTATGTTCTTCAAGGGCTCCCGCAAAGTGCTGCGCTGTCGCTGCAGCCGGCGTGAGTCCGCCGAGTGAGCCATATACCAGGAGAGTAGAAAGATGCGGAATCACCTGATGTTTGTCGCGGCCCTCGCGGTCGCCGGCGCCGCGCAGGCGCAGATCGTTCTCGACGGAGCCGCAGAGGCCGCCTACGGCGCGCCGGTCTCTGTGCAGAACACGCAGACGCAGTTTGGCGATGCGGTGCAGGGCAATATCGATGTCGCCTTCGGCAGCGAGATCGACGCGCTCTACGCCAAGATCGACGCGGGCATCCTTTACCTCCTCGTCGCGGGCAACCTCGAGTCGAACTTCAACAAGCTCGAAGTCTTCATCGACGGCGTCGCTGGCGGCCAGAACAAGCTCCGCGGCAACAATCCCGACGTCGACTTCAACGGGCTGAACCGCATGGGCGATGACCCGGCGACCCTCAAGGTCGTCGAGGGCCTCACCTTCGACGCAGCCTTCTCGCCTGATCTCTGGGTGAGCCTCACCTGTGGCGGCACGCCGTTCGCGGTGTACATGAATCAGGCGCAGCTGCTGACGAAGGGCGCCGGCACCGGCGGCTACCTCGGCACGGGCGGCGCGGGCGCTGCCGGCGCCGTGATCTTCAAGAGCGGCTTCGGTTTCGGCATCAACAACTCGAACATCGCCGGCGTGCCGGGCGGGACCGACGTCGACCCCGGCAACGGCGCAAGCGTCACCACCGGCGTCGAGCTCCGCATCCCGCTGTCGGCCATCCCTGGCTACACCTCGGGCGACGTGAAGGTCATGGCCTTCATCAACGGCGGCGGTCACGACTACTGCTCGAACCAGTTCATGCCTGGTCTGGGCGGTGGTCCGAACCTCGCTGAGCCGCGCCTGGTGAACCTCGACATCATTCCCGGCGACCAGTTCGTCAACATCTCCGCGGGCGGCGGCGGCAATCCCTGCCCGGCGGACCTTGATGGCAACGGTGAAGTCGGCGCTGCCGACCTCGCCGCCCTCCTGGGCGCATGGGGCGCCACCAGCGGCGCTGCCGACCTCGACGGCAACGGCGACGTCGGTGCAGCCGACCTCGCCGCGCTCCTCGGCGCCTGGGGTCCGTGCCAGTAAGCCCGCTCGGGCAGACAGTTGTGTCATACCCAGCGCGGTCGCACCCAGACGGGGGCGACCGCGCTGTCTTTTTCTATGATTTGTGCGGGTGGAACGCCGATGCCCCGAACCACGGGCAACCGCATCTGTACCACGGTTTCGCCCGAAATTGGGTTCATGTCCCGCCGCGCCCCCGCGGCCCTGATCGACGCAGAACGGAGTAGCACAGTGATGGCTTCTATTTCCCGCCTTGGAGCGACGCTCCTTCCCTCGCTCGCCTGCGCAGCCGCGCTGGCGGCGCCCCAGTCGGCGCCGCTTCCGCCGTTCGCCGACGTCTCCAAGGAGTATGAGCGGGTCGTCAGCACCCCCGAGGGCAACTCGCTCTTCGGGCTCTACGTGAACCGCAAGGACGAGCAGATGCTCGCCGAGTTCCCGCGCGGCTGGGAGCGCATGCGCTTCCTGATCGCGGCGACGCCCGCAGGTGGCGTGATCTTCAGCGGACTGCAGGGTCCTGAGAAGTACGT
>JBEGLX010000052.1:0-25932 GCA_041183345.1 Planctomycetota bacterium | reverse complement strand
TGCCCTTCGCGTCGGACAGGCTCCAGTCCTTGCCGTCGGCGGTCTTCAGGGTGAAGTTCGGGGCAGCCTCGCCAACCTTCGCGGTCTCGCTGGCGGCCTCGGCGACCTTCTCGGCCGCGCGGCGGATGGGACGCTCGGGACGACGCTTCTCAGGGGCGTCCTGGGCCATCGAGACGGCGGTGAGGCCGATGGCGAACGTCGAGGCGAGCACGATGCTGATGATCTTCTTCATGGTTGACTGAGCTCCAGATGGGGTGTCGATGGTCTACTTGCCCGGAACGGGAATCTTGAACGAGTAGGCGGGCGCATTCTTGCCCAGAACGATCAAACCTGCCGCTTCCAGCGACCTTTCGCCCGCGCCTTCGCGGGAGAGGGTCAACGGGACACGCAGGATCCTGCCCTTCGCCTCGGCGCGGTAACCCGATGCAAGCAGGACTCCCGGCGTGTCGGACGGGATGAACTGCCAACTCGTGTCCGCCCCCACAGACGCAGGGGCCTCGAAGACCAGAACCGCTGTATCCTCCGTGACTTCCGCGAGGGCGACCTTCCAGTCGGCGGGAAGCGGCTTGGGCAGGCGTGCGATGCTCTCGGCAAGCGCCTTCGCAGCCTTCGAGTCCGCCGAAACAGGCTTGGCGAGGTCAATCCGACCTTCGCCCCGCCCCATGAGGCAGCGCTCCTTGCAGACGAGCCACGACGCACGGGCGGTCAAGGGCAATCCGCCCGCAGGGAGCGGGTTGGGCAACTTCACCTCGACCGAGAGCGTGACCGACTTCTCGTAGCCGAAGACGGTCTCTCCGTGGGTGAACACGCTCGGCACAGGGAAGTCGAGACGCGGACGGCCGCTCGGAGCCGTCGGCATCGAACAGCCGGCGGGAAGGTCGAGCTCGACCTGCGTCGGCGAACCCGACTCCCCGGGGTTCTCCCAGTAGATGTGCCAGTCGGGGATGATCTCGAAGGTCGCCGCCACGCGCACGGTGGCGCCGGGCTTCGCGTCACCGACGACGGCGAAGGAGACCTTGACCGCGTCCTCGCCGGACTGGGGCTCGCGCGCAACGGGACGCGCGCCGACGCCGGGGAGTCCCTGGGCGCACGCCGCTGCTGCGGGAATGGACGCGAACAGGAGTGCCGCTGCGGCGAATCGAAGCATGGGTGTCGACATACGTGCCTCTGCGATGCCTCTCGGTGAAATTCACGCCTGCCTCCCCCACGCGCGCTTCGGAATAGGCGAACATCGCGCGCGTCGGTGGCAGACCCGCGGGACGCGGGAGCTCCGATCGTATTCCAGACCTCGAGCGACCACCATGCGATTGACCGCGATTTCACTGCTGCTTCTCTCAGGCCTTGCGCTCACCGCAACCGCCTGCACCTCGACGACGAGCGACCGCGACCTCGTCTACCGCAAGCCTGGCGAGGCGATCGAGCTGGCGAGCAAGCGCTCAGGGCCGTTCGGCGGCGGCGATCCGGTCAAGGTCCTCTGGCTCGACCCGCGCACGCCCGCGGAGTACGAGAAGGGGCACATTCCGCAGGCGAAGAACATCCCCTTCCCCGACATCGAGAAGACGCACGAGGTCTCGTGCAAGGGCTTCGACGAGTTCATCGTGTACGACACCGACTACGACGATGTGATGGCGAAGGCCGCGGCGAAGCGACTGATGGAGCTCGGCTACAAGCGGGTCTACTGCATCGTCGGCGGGCTCAAGGCTTGGCAGGCGGATGGAAATCCCGTCAGGACGGGAAAGTAGCGAGGGCGAGGGCGACGGCGGCGACCTCTGGGGCTCGCTTGATGTGAGTGCCCGCCGATGGAGGCAACGCCGAAATCGGCGGCACCGTATGCGTCACGAGTCGACAGGCCCGACGGGCATGGACTCCCACGCAACCCGTTCCGCAGACTTCGTCTGCGGGCACTCATTGATTTCAGACTCCGTTTGCCCGGAACACGCATCGTCGGAATCCATGTGCAATGAGTGCCCGCAGATGAAGGCAACGCCGGAATCTGCGGAACCACTTGCACGAGAAGTCGACTCCCACGCAACCTTGAGCGGTCGCCGCTGCGGCGAGGACCTTCGGTGCTCGTATCGCCAAAGCGAGCGAAGGCGCGCACGCGGCTGCTGCGCGTCCCAGCGAGTCGAGGCGATTCACTCGCCCGACTCGCCTCCAAAGCGAGCAAAGGCGACGCACCTGAAGCGAGCAACGCTCGCTTCAGCGCGTCGCCAGTTGCGAGCGCTCTATTCCAGCGCGGCTGCGCCCGCCACGATCTCGGTGAGCTCGGTGGTGATGCGGGCCTGACGCGCGCGGTTGTAGTTGCGGCGGATGGTGCGGCCAAGGCCTGCGGCGTTGTCGGTCGCTGCCTTCATCGACACCATGCGCATCACGTGCTCGCTCACGGCAGAGTCGTTGAACGCCTGGAAGAGCGACACGACAACCGACTTCGGGAGGAGGTCGCCGAGGAGCTCCGCGCCCGACGGGCTGAACTCGTAGTTAGCGGCGCCGCCGCCCGACTTCGCGGGAGCCGCGAGCGGGAGAAGCTGCATCGCCTCGGGCACCTGGCGGGAGTTGGTGACGAAGCGCATGTACACGACATGCACCGCATCGAACTTTCCAGCGCTGAAATCAGCCATCAGGCGCTTCGCGAGCGCCTCGACCTGCGCGAACTGCGGCTTGTCGCCGAAGGTGTGGCGCTCGGCGATGTCGACCTTCGCGAAGCGGAAGTACGCGACAGCCTTCTTGCCAACGGTCTCGAGATGCACGTCCTTGCCGGCGGCCTTCAGCGCCTTCACGGCCTGGTTCGCCTTGCGGAGGACGTTGCCGTTGTACGCGCCGCACAGGCCGCGATCGGAGGTGATGACGAGCACCAGCTCCTTCTTGGCGGGGCTCGCGGGCGACTTCATGAGCGGATGCGAGAAGTCGTCACCCGCGGCGGCTGCGACCTCACCCACGAGACCGCGAATGCGGTCGGTGTAGGGCCGCGTGGCCTTCGCACGGGCAAGCGCCGCGGTGAACTTCGCGGTCGCGATCATCTGCATGGTCTTGGTGATGCGCTGGATGGTGCGCACCGCGATCATGCGCTTCTTGAGCTCACGGATCTGTGCCATAGGGGCGCAGATGATAGCAGAAGCGCCCGCGCTTCCGATAGGCTCGATTCGCGCGGATCAGGCGCCGTCGAGGACGAGCCCGTCGAAGCCAAGTTCAATGCCGGCAGGGAGTTCCGCCGCGAGCTCGGCATGGCGGATGTCGTGGGTCATATGCACAAACACGGTGCGGCGGGCGTTCGCTTGCTGGGCGATCGACTGCGCCTGCGCGACCGTCAGGTGAGTGGGATGGGCGCGGTAGCGCAGGCAATCGAGGACCAGCGACTCGAGCCCGCGCAGCCGCGGCCACGCCGCGGGGGGCATGCCAGACAGGTCGGTGCAGTACGCAAGCGGCAGCGGACCAGGCTGGACCGCCGCGACGCGCCCGGTCTCGTCGAGCGCCTCGATCCGGAACGCGAGCACGGGCAGCCGGCCGTGCAGCACCTCGAACGGCGTGATGCGCAGCCCACGGAAGTCGAAGGGCTCCCCCGCTGCGATCTCGCGGACGACGAGGTCGGCGACGAACGAGTCGTTCACGTTCTCGTGCCGGCGGAAGATGTGACGGTAGACGCGCTCGAGGAACTCGCGCGTGCGCGCGTCGCAGTAGACCTCGATCGGCGCCTTCATGAGCGCGTTGTAGCGGCGCACATCGTCGAGACCGAAGGTGTGGTCGACATGGTCGTGCGTGAACAGGATCGCGTCGACGCGCTTGAGGCGCAGGCGCAGGCTCTGCTCGCGGTGGTCGGGACCGCAGTCGAGCAGGATCACGCGCTCGTGGCCGCCTTCATCCTTGAACATGAGCGCGGCGCCCGAGCGCGTGCGGCGGTCGCGCGGATCATCCGAGGTGCAGACGGGACAGTCGCAGCCGATCACGGGGACACCCGCGGAGGTGCCCGTTCCGAGGAGGACGAGGCGGACATCGGAGACGAGCGCGTCGCTCATGCCAGCACTCCGACTTCGAGCTCGGCGACGATCGCGCGCGCGACGGCGCAGGGGTCGTCCGCGCCGCAGATCGCGCTCGAGACGGCCACGCCGCGGCAGCCTGCACGGGCGAGCGCGGCAATGCGCCCGGGTGCGATGCCTCCGATCGCGAGGTGCGGAACCTGCGGGAATTCAGCCACAAACGCGCGGAGGTACGCCTCACCCGATGGCGCGAGCCCCGGCTTGAGCCCTGACTCGTACATCGCGCCGACGCCGCAATGGTCTGCGCCCGCGTTGATCGCAGCGCGCGCCTCGGCAAGCGAATGCGTGCTCGCGCCGATGCGGAGCGCGTGCCCGGCGATGCGGCGCGCCTCGCGAATAGGAAGGTCCTCTGTGCCGAGATGGACGCCGTCCGCTTCGGCAGCAATCGCGACATCGAGCCGGTCGTTCACGATCGTCGCGACTCCGCGCGGTGCGCAGATCGCGCGCACGGCACGCGCATGCGCGACGAGCTCGCGCGCGGTCATGTCCTTCTCGCGCACCTGGATCGCATCGGCGCCTCCGTCGATCGCGCGCGAGACGACTTCATCCCACGGCAGCCTGCAGATCGCGCGCGTGACGAGCACGCACAGCCGCCACTGCCGCGGCTGGCCAAGCGCGGCGCGCGCGATCGCCCGCGCATCGAGCGCATACGCGCGGTAGCGCACGGCCTCGACCGCGCGAGCGACCCGAGCATCGATCGTCTTCGCCGCTTCCTCGACCGCGCGCAGCGCCTCGGTGAGTCGCTTTCCCGCTGCGACCGCCACCGAGGAAAGATCCGCCCGCGCGTATTCGGTCGGCGTCTCGAGCGAGACACCGACATCGCCCGCGACATCGCGCGCCGCTGCAAGCCGATCGGCAGGAAGCGCCACGACGGCGGACTGCAGCGCATGGCGCAGTTCCTTCGCCTCGCGCGCGATCGCAGCGTCGTTCCAGCCGAAGCGCGCCACATCCTCGAGCGTGCGAAGCGCCTCGCGCGCGCGGTTCAGGTTGGCGTCGATCATGCGGAAAGCCGCGTGGTTCACTGCGCACAGCGTAGCGCGGGACGGCTATCCTCCCCCTCCCCGAGGCCACTCATGAGCGAATCGACCAGCAACTCCGGCAGCAACCGCCGCGCATTCCTCGGCACCGTCGCGCTCGGCGCGATCGGCGCCGCGGCAGCCTCGGCATTCGCCCGCACGCCCACCATGCTCGCAGAGCAGGAGACGAAGAAGACCATGGCACACACCCTCCCCGACCTTCCGTACGCAGAGAACGCCCTTGAGCCCGTCATCGACGCGCTGACGATGAACATCCACCGCACGAAGCACCACAATGCGTACGTGACGAACCTGAACAAGGCACTCGAGGGTCACCCTGAGTTCGCCGCGATGTCCGCAGAGGACCTCTGCAAGAACATGGCGAAGGTGCCCGAGGCGATCCGCACCGCCGTCCGCAACAACGGCGGCGGACACTGGAATCACTCGATGTTCTGGAAGTGGATGGCTCCGAAGGGACAGGGCGGCGCACCGAGCGCGGAACTCGCTGCCGCGATCAACGCCGCGTTCGGCTCGATGGACGGCTTCAAGGAGAAGTTCGCCGCCGCTGGCGCGGGCCGCTTCGGCTCGGGCTGGGCGTGGCTGTGCAAGAACCCTGACGGCACGCTGTGCATCTGCTCGACCCCGAACCAGGACAACCCGCTGATGAAGGGCATCGTCGACTGCCCGGGAACGCCGATCCTCGGCTGCGACGTCTGGGAGCACGCGTACTACCTGAACTACCAGAACCGCCGTCCCGACTACCTGAAGGCGTGGTGGGAGGTCGTGAACTGGAACGAAGTCAGCAAGTGCTTCGCAGGCAAGTGATCCAGGCGGTTCCGACAATCAACTGACATCCCAGGACGCCGCGCGATTCACTCGCGCGGCGTCTTGCCAAATCGAGCAAAGGCACGAGGGCTCGAGATTCTCGCGGTCGCCGCTGCGGCGGCTCGCTCCGGAGCTCGTTTGCCGTGAGTGCCCGCAGATGGAGGCAACGCCAGAATCTGCGGAACCACCTGCGTGACGAGTCAACGGACTCCCACAGGCATGGACTCCCACGCAACCCGTTCCGCAGACTTCGTCTGCGGGCACTCATTGCTTCAGCGGTCGCCGCTGCGGCGGCTCCCTCTGGACGAGCGCCGCGCGAGTAAATCGCGACGGCGCTCCCGACATGCCTACCGCCAAAGCGAGCAAAGGCGACGCACCTGAAGCGAGCTCGGCTCGCTTCAGCGCGTCGCCAGTTGCGAGCGCTCAAACTTCGAGCGCTCAAACTCAGTCCGCCGGCATCAGCCCGTCGATCATCTTCATGAAGTCAGCGCGGTTCGCCTCAACCGTTTCCTTCGGACCGATCAGGCGGAAAAACACGTTGCGGCCGGACGCTTGCACGATCGCGCCGATCTGCGAGAAGCCCTGCTTCGCGGCGGGCGCGCCCATCGCGAGGTAGTCGCCCTCGAGCTCGACGAACTTGATCTTGAGCGGTCCGACCTCTTTGTCCGCGAGCTTCGGCTCCGGGGCAGCGTCGCCTTGCCGGAATTGTCCCTTCCAGCGCGCGATGTTCGCATCGATCGGACCGCCGTCGCCGGCGACGAACACGCTGATGATGAGTTCCGCAGCCTTCACCGACTCGATGTCGCCCGCGACCGCGTACTGCAGCGTGCGGAACTGCATCGAGGGCTTGGTCCACACCCACGACGCCGGCTTCGGCGCGCGCAGGCCCGCGACCTCGACGACGGTCGGGTCATCGGCGCTCGTCGAGGTCTTCCACTTTGACGGATCGACGCCAGAATCGGAAGGAAGCGTCATCGGCGGTGCGACGGGCGGCGCGGTCGGCGCCTGCACGCTGGGCGTGACCGGCGCGGGCGGCTTCGGCGCGGGCGCCTGATCGCATGCGGCGACCGCGAGGGCGAGAACGAGAGATGAGAGCGGCGTGATGCGCAGCGATTGCATGAGATCCGTAGCATAGCCCCACCCATGGGTTCGCCGTCCCGCACGATCACGCTTGCGAACGCCCGCATCTGGACCGCGGATCCCGCGCGTCCGCATGCGACGAGCATGTCGTTCCGCGACGGCCGCATCGTCGCGCTCGATGAGCACGCGAGCGACGCAGTCGACATGCAGGGCGCATGGATCGGCCCCGCCTTCATCGATGCGCACCTGCATCTCACGCTTGGCGCCGCGACGCTCGCGCAATGCGACCTCGCGGGCTGTGCGTCGCGCGCGGAGTTCGAGCGGCGGGTCGCGGTGCACGCGGCGGCGCTCGATGCTTCAGGCGAGCGCGACGCCTGGCTCGTCGGCTTCGGCTGGAACGAGTCCGACTGGCGCGGCGACGCGCCCACGCGCGCCTGGCTTGCAGCCGCGGGAAATCGCCCCGCCGTCGCCTGGCGCATGGACCAGCATGCGTGCGTCGTGAACGACGCCGCGCTCGCGCGCCTCGACACGGCGCCGATCGATGGCGGCGAGATCGAGGCCGACCTCGGCATCTTCCGCGAGCAGGCCGCGTGGAAGCGCGTGATTCCGGCGATTCCAGCGCCGTCCCTCGCCGCGAAGCGAGCGAATCTCGCCAAGGCAACCGCGTATCTCCATTCCCTCGGCGTCGGCGCCGTCGGCTCGATGGAGTACCTCTGCGACATCAGCGATGTCTACCTGCCCGCGCGCGACGCGCTCACGCTTCGCGTGCACGCGACGGTGCTCGACCGCGACTGGCCGCTCGCGCAGCCGCCGAAGCTTCCGCATGAGTCGAGCGACTTCTTCCGCATCATCGGCATGAAGAGCTTCGCCGACGGCACGCTCGGCTCGCGCACGGCGTGGATGCTCGAGCCCTACGCGGACAAGCCCGAGACCTGCGGCCTCGCGATGGAGCACACGCTGCGCGGCGAGCTTGCTGCGTGGATGCGCGCGGTGCAGGACATGGGACTTTCCCCGAGCGTGCACGCGATCGGCGACCGCGCCGCGCGCGAGTTGATCGACGCGATGGACGCGTGCGCCGACGCGCCCGCGCCGCGCTTCGAGCACGCGCAGACGCTGCATCCGCGCGACGTGCCGCGGCTCGCCGGGCGCTACGCGAGCATGCAGCCGCTGCATAAGGCCGACGACGCGCGCCAGGCGCTCTCGCGGCTCGGGCACTCGCGGATCGAGCGCTTCTTCGCCTTCCGCGCGCTGCTCGCGCACGGCGCACGCCTCGCCTTCGGCAGCGACTGGCCGATCGTCTCGCCCGATCCCCTGCTCGGCATCAAGGCCGCCGTCACGGGGCTCGACCTCGACGGGCGTCCGTTCGCGACCGAGCACTCGATCTCGGTGCACGATGCGCTCGTCGCCTACACGCGCACTGCGGCGCAGATGCTGGATCTGCCGGGAGGCACGCTCGCCGCGGACAGCCCCGCCGATTTCGTGGTCCTCGACCGCTCGCCCTTCGAAGTCGACTGGACGCGCGAGATGCCGCGCGTGCTGCGTACCGCCGTTGCGGGCAAATCCGTGTTTCACCGCGGCACATGAGCCGCTGCGCGCGCCTATCCTGCGCGTCCGATGGACATCGGCATCTTCGGCATCTACAACGAGCTCGGCTTGCCTGCCGCCGCTGCGTTCCTCTTCTGGGGGATCTTCTCGATCACCATGCACGAACTCGCGCATGGATGGGCGGCGCTCTCACAGGGCGATGACACGCCGCGCATCTACGGACGCATGACCGCGAACCCCGTCGTGCACATGGGCTGGATGTCGCTGATCCTGCTTGTCCTCACCGGTATCGCGTGGGGCATGATGCCGACCGATCCAAGCAAGTACCGCTGGGGGCGAAGGGGGCGCATCATCGTGTCGGGCGCAGGCCCAGCGATGAACGTGCTGCTGTGGGCGATCTGCTGGGGCGGACTCGGCCTGCTCGCCGCCAAGGAGCTCGAGGCAGAAGGCAGCCTCTTCCAGGCGATTCGCGCCCTTCCGCGGGGCACCGAGTTCCAATTCGCGATCTTCCTGCTGATCGGCGGCGGACTCAATGGCATGCTTGCGCTCTTCAACATGCTTCCGCTCCCGCCCTTCGACGGCGCGAGCGTGGTCGCTGGCTTCTCCCGCACGTACTATCGATGGATGCACGATCCGCGCGTCGCGAACGCAGGCTTCTTCATCGTGCTCGTCGCCATGTTCAGCGGCGTCGGCGGCGTGATGGGGCGATGGGCCGACCGCATCGGCGCGGATCTCGCGCTGTCGATCGCACGGCTGATCGCCTGAGTTATCGCGCCCTGCTCCGAGCTTCCGCGCGCTGCCGCGACTCTTGCGGCGCCCCGCCCGTTCCCCTACCCTATGCGACTCGCAACCGCGAGCTGAAGGCGCAGCGCACGGCGGTCACTCCCGCTCCACACTGCGTCAGAGTCCTGACGAGCCTGTCATGAGACGGGCGGGACCGAGGCTTGCCTTTCCGAAAGGGTGACGACATGGTCGTCCTCCGCATGAAGCGAATGGGCCGCGCCCATTCACCGTTCTACCGTCTGTCCGCCATGGACAAGCGCAATCCGCGCGACGGCGCCGTGATCGAGAACCTTGGGTGGTACAGCCCGACCGCGAAGCCGGGCGCGCAGTACCAGTTCAACACCGATCGCGTGAAGCACTGGCTCTCGATGGGCGCGCAGCCCTCGGAGACCGCCGCCAACCTCCTCAAGAAGGTCGGCATCGATCCCACCCCGGGCAAGAAGTCGTAATCAAGTGATCTGACGAACGCCGTCGCGACAAGCGGCTGCGCTGCGTGGTGGCATGCGAATCGACGTGCTCACCATCTTCCCCGATCTCTTCACGGGTTTCCTCTCGACGAGCATTCCCGCGATCGCGATCGAGCAAGGCCGGATCTCGTGCCACACGCACGACATCCGCGCATACGCAGCGAACAAGCACCGCAAGGTCGACGATCGGCCGTTCGGCGGAGGTCCAGGCATGGTCATGATGTGCCAGCCCATCTTCGACGCCGTGAAGGCAGCGGAATCGCAGGATTCCGAATTGCCGGCGGTTCGCGTGCTGCTCACGCCGCAAGGCGAGCGCCTCACGCAGCCGCGCGTCGAATGGCTCGCGCAGCAGCCGCGCCTGACACTCCTCTGCGGTCACTACGAAGGCATCGACGAGCGCGTGATCGAGGAGCTCAAGCCCCTCGAGATCTCGATCGGCGACTACGTCCTCTCCGGTGGCGAGCTCGGCGCGATGGTCCTCATCGACGCCGTCGCCCGCCTGCAGCCCGGCGTCCTCGGTCACGAGGAATCGGCTGCGGAGGACTCGTTCAGCGTGCGCTCCACCGATGGCGCACATCTCCTCGACTGTCCGCACTACACCCGTCCCCGCGAGTGGAACGGGCGCGAAGTGCCGGACATCCTGCTCTCGGGCGACCACGCTGCGGTCGCGCGCTGGCGGGATGCGCAGCGGATCGAGCGCACGCGCGAGCGTCGCCCCGACCTGCTGCAGAACTCTCCACTCGCAGAAGCGCAACCCCTGCCGGCGGCCAACACCAACAAGCCCGCCGCGCAAGTTGCTCGCGCCAAGCGGTCCCGCACTTCGGATGAAGTGGGCGGACTGCACGGCCAAGCCGCGCCAGAAGGCGCATAAGGATCCAGACATGGCCCGTTTGAACCGTACCCAAGTGCTCGAAGGCGTCGTCGCTGCCCAGGTGAAGTCCGACAAGGACCTGCCGAAGTTCAGCGTCGGCGACACCATCGACGTCCACTACAAGATCATCGAAGGCGACAAGGAGCGCATCCAGGTCTTCCAGGGCGTGCTGCTCTCGGATACCGGCCGCGGCATCCACCGCATGATCACCGTGCGTCGCATCGTGGCGAACGAGGGCGTCGAGCGCTCGTTCCCCGTGAGCTCGCCGCGCGTCGCGAAGATCGAGGTCATCCGCCGCGGCGATGCCCGCCGCGCGAAGCTCTTCTACCTCCGCGACCGCTTCGGCAAGAGCCGCCGCCTGCGCGACCAGCGCCGCGGCCTGAAGCACGTCGAGGGCGGCGAGTCGGCGTCCGCCTGATCGGCGGAGCGGACTTCTCCTTCGGAAAACCAGCGCGAGGCGCCCCACACGGGGCGCCTCGTTTCGTTGGCGCGCGCCTCCCCCTACAGTGGCGCTGGCCGATCGATTCCACCGCTCTGTTCGGAGCCACGCCATGAAGACCCTCGTCGCAGCGCTTGCGTTCACTCTCGGCTGCCACGCTCCCGTGTCCGCGCTGCCGCTCGCACAAGATGCCGCGGCGACGAAGCAAGCTCCGCCCGAAGCTGCGACGGATGCAGCGAAGAGCCTGCTCGAGCGCGCGCGGACGCGCTACCAGTCGACGCAGACCTATCGCGACCGCATGCGCATCGCATCCTTCATGGTCGTCGACGATGGAAAGCCGAAACCGATGCAGCAACTGGTCGCCGAGACACGGCTCGATCGAAGGGGCGGTTGCCTGTGGCGATATGAGCGGGTCGGGCACGCCGGGGAGGCCATGCCCTACGTCGTCTGGTCGCGCGAAGGCGAACTGTGGTCGAGCTACTGGGCGGTTCGGAAGAAGGTCGAGGAGTTCGGCCCGAACGCGGAGCTTGCCTTCGCGGGTCCGACTGGCGTGTCATGCAACGCGACCGACATCGTGCTTCCGCTGCTGCTCCAGCGCAACGGGCGTCCGCGCTTCGGCTCGAGCGTGCTCGAGCTCACGGGCGCAACCGTCGGCACGCGCGAGAACATCGCCGGCATCGAGTGCGAGACGGTCAGTGGGACGGGCGGCGGCGACCGCGCATTCACGCTCTGGATCGACGCGAACGGCATTCTCCGCAAGGTTCGGCTCGCCATGACCGTCGATCCCGCAAAGGTCGCGGATCGCGCGGTGGATGCGCGCGGCGCGGCGGTCCTGGAGCGGATGCGAGAGAAGAAGCGATGGACCTCCGTCACCGAGTTTGAGATAGAGCCGGTCTTCGATGCGCCGATCGCCGCAGAGGAACTCGACTTCAAGCCGCCCGCTCCGGCAGGACGACCCGCCGAGAAGCCTGGCGAGACCGTTGGCTGACCATACTCCCGCTCGGCTCGTACACTGCCCGCCCGATGCGCGTCACCCTTGCCAAGAGCTTCACCTTCGAGGCGGCCCACTACCTGCCCTGCTTTCCCGACGGCCATAAGTGCCGACGGATGCACGGACACTCCTTCAAGGTCGAGGTCGTCGTCGAGGGCGAGATGGATCCCGCGAAGGGCTACCTCGTCGACTACGGCGACATCAAGAAGGCGATCTCGCCCGTCCACGACGCGCTCGATCATCGCTGTCTCAACGAGATCCCCGGTCTTGAGAACCCGACCGCGGAGATGCTGGCGAAGTGGGTGTGGGACCGGCTCAAGCCGACGCTTCCCATGCTCGCGCAGGTGATCGTGTGCGAGACCTGCACCAGCCGCTGCGTGTACGAGGGTCGCTGATGGCGCGCTCGATCCATCTCCTGCATGACGCGGCCGCGCTCGCCCGCATGCTCGCGATCGAGGCGCCCTGCTGCACGCACGTCGCGATGCCCACGAACATGGCAGCCGGCGGCGCGCCGCAGGCGTGGGGTGCGTTCATCGACGGCAACCCACTGGGCGGCAACTGGGTCGCAGATGCTGAGGCGCCCTCGCGGCGAATCGTCTCCTACTCGGGCACGCTCGCAGAACAGCCCTTCGGCGATGATCCCCGCACGTGGATGCGCGCTGGACACGAGCGCTTCAAGGCCTTCTGCGATGAGGTCGAGCCCGCGCTGCGCGCCCACGGTCGCACGCTGTGCTTCCGCCCGCACCACCGCCACGTGCTCGGCGACGTGCACGCCTCGGTCAAGTTCCTGCGCGACCGCGCGGGAGGTCCCTTCGAGATCCTGTTGTCCCCGGCGGACCTGCTCGCGCCGTCGATGCTTCCGCAGGCCGAGGATCACCTGACCCGCATGTTCGCCCATCTTGGCCCGGTCGCCGCCGCCGTGCTGCTCGCCGACTGCGCGCCGACGGCAGAAACAGGTGAAAACGGGCTGCTTTCCATGAGCCGTCTCGGCGAGGGCGTCCTGTCGATGCCGCTTCTGAGCCGCCTGATCGCGGAGTTCATCCCCGCCGAGACCCCGATCGTGCTGTTCCCCGGGGCGGTTGATGCGCAGCGCCAGTCGGTCGGTCTGTAGCGGTCGCGTCAATCGAAGTGAACGGAAACCGAATGTGGACTTTGCTCCGCGCCGCGGAGGGGGTAGACTTTTCACGTCTGCGGAACGGATTCCGCGACATGGAGAGTCGATGACAGCGGCTATGTCGGGTCTGTCGGTCGGACTTTCAGGCGCAAGCGGACTGGACGCCAAGGTCTTGGTGTTGAACCGCTACTTCAGCGCCATTCGCATCATCGATGCGCGGCGCGCGTTCGTGCTTCTCGCGAAGGAGATCGCCGAGGTCGTCGCCGTCGAGGACGGCTCGTACGTCTCGTACCCCTTCCACACCTGGACCGAGCTCAGCGAGTTCCGCAAGGAGTTCGAGGAGAAGGAGCACGATTGGGTGCGCACCTCGCGCATCTCGATCGCCGTCCCCAAGATCGTCCGCGTGCTCGGCTACGACCGACTGCCGCGCGAGCAGGTCAAGCTCAACCGCCGCAACATCTACGCCCGCGACGCCAACCGCTGCCAGTACTGCGGCAAGACGTTCTCGACGCGCGAGCTCACCCTCGACCATGTGAAGCCGCGCGTCCAGGGCGGCGGAAACTCGTGGACGAACCTCGTCTGCGCGTGCGTCAAGTGCAACGCGCGCAAGGGTGGGCGCACCCCCGAGCAGGCGGGCGTCCGGCTCATCCGCCAGCCCGTCAAGCCCAAGCGCAACCCGGCGATCTCGCTGCGGCTCGGCAGCCCTAAGTACGAGTCTTGGAAGGCGTTCCTCGACGAGGCCTACTGGACGGTCGAGCTGAGCGACGATTGATCGGCCTTCGCCGGCAACGTCCGCATCCCGTGTGAAGTTTGCCCGCACCCGCGCGAATCCCCAACGGTTCCGTGCGGACGGTGGCTAGCATCGCGCCCATGCCCAAGGATAAGAAGTCGACGGACAAGAAGAGGCAGAACGACGAGCGCTCGCCCGAGCATCTCGCGTCGGACGCCGCCGCCAAGAAGGCTGCCAAGGAAGCGCGGAAGGCCGAGAAGGCCGCTGCGAAGGCTGCCGCGGAGGCCGCGCGCGCGGCGGAGAAGTCCGCCAAGCGCGAGGCGAAGAAGGCTGCGAAGGCAGGCGGCGCTCCGAGCTTCAAGCACGTCCGCAAGAAGAAGCTCGCGAGCGGAAAGGGCCCGACTCCGCAGGAGATCGGCGAGTCGCTGGTCGCCCTCTTCAACGCCGGCAAGAGCGACGAGGCAGAGTCGACCTGGTACCACCGCAAGATCGAGTCGATCGAGCAGGACGGTTCGGTCTTCAAGGGCTGGAAGGGCGTGCAGGAGAAGGGCAAGTGGTGGAAGGAGAACTTCACCGTGCTCTCGATGCGTGCCACGGCGCTCTACGTCTGCTCGACGGGATTCACGGTCGTCTACACGGGACGCGTGCGCATGGCCGACGGCACCGAAGTCGACGGCAACGAATGCGGCGTCTACACCGTTGAGGACGGCCGCATCGTGCGCGAGCAGTTCATGAAGTGGTCGGGCGCGAAGTAAGCCGCATCAGCCCATCAGGAGCACGCCGAGCGTGAGCGTGACGGCGTTGTTGATGCCGTGCGCGACCATCGGCGCGATCAGGCTGCCGCGCAGCTCGCGGAACGCGCAGAAGGCGATGGCAAGTCCGCCGAGGGCGGGTACGAAGAGCACGCCCTGCGGGTGGATGATCGCGAACACGACGCTCGAGACGATCGCGGCGACCACCATCGAGCCCACGCGCACGCGCGGTAGGACCGCGCTGCGCAGATGCCCGTACAGCACGCCGCGGAACATGATCTCCTCGACGATTGGCGCAGCGACGCTTGCGAGCATGTAGAGCAGAAAGAGCCGCATGCCCCCCGCGCCGCCAAGCAGTTCGACCGCTGGGTGCGAAGGCGGTGCCGTCGGACCCTCCAGCGCCTTCACGAGCGCGCTGAGGATCGCGAATGCCACGATTCCTGCCGCGAGAAGCGGTACGGCGCTCAGGTAGCAGAGGATGCCCTGTCCGATCTCAGTCACCACGCCGCGCCCGCTGTGCAGGCCGATCACACGGCGCAGTTCGGTCCCGCTCACGCCGCGCAGCGTCGGATACACGAGCACGGCGAGCGAGCCGAACATGGTCGCCAGCGACACGAGCAGCGTCAGCGAGCCGTCGAAGCCCGCCAGCGCCGGACCGATGAATGCGACCGAGAGCACGTTCAGCGAGAGGAACGCAAGGATCCAGATCACGAAGGTCTCGCCGAGCACAAGCATCGTGTTCGGCGACGCCGCCGGTTCGAGCGCGGGCTGCATCTTGCCGTTCCCAGTGAGGATGAGGAGCACCACGATCACCACGAGACCGCCGAGGAACGCAGCGATGTACCAGCAGACCGCGAGCACCACGCCGACGATCGCGGACGACGCCTTCGATGCCGCATCGGGGCCGAGCATGTCCGTGAAGTACCCGAGCGTCGGGCGCAGCGGCTCGGCTGCGTTCAAGGCGCCTCGTCCTTCTTCATCGCCGCCCGCCGCGAGTTCCTCGCGCAACTGCATCGCCGTGATCACGCCGTCGCGCAGCGCGCGCGCCTCGTCGACGGCATCCTCGGGAAGCGCGATCTCCTTCGCACGATCGATGCCCTCGCGCCACGAATCGAAGTATCCGATCATGACTGCATAGCCAAGACGGTCTGCAAACTCGCCTTCCTTCAGATCCTCGGCTTGCCCGAGCATCTGCTCGGCATCGAGCGTCGGCGCGAGCGAACGCATCGCGACCGTCAGCTTCGCCACCAGCTCAGCGGGCATCGAGACTGGCGCGATGTTCGGCGCGGGCTCCGACTCCGCGCCCGCGCGCTCCTCCACGAACCCGCCCTCGTCGGAAGCCACCGCAGCGTCGTCTTCCGGCCGCATCCTCTGCAGCAGCACGGCGGCCACCGTGATCAGCAGAATCGAGACCCAAATCACAGCCTTGCGGAGTTGCTCACGGGGTGTCATGTGCCTTCCAATGCCATCCAGCGATTTATCGGGCGTTTCCCGCGGTATCTCAGTGGCGCCGAGGGGTGCGGCGCACGATAGTCGAGCCGTCCGCGGGCGTGGCGACGCGCTCCTGATCTTGACACCGATGGGGGCATTGGTATCCTCACCGATTCTCCGCACGGGATCCCGTGCTCACCTTGACTGCCCCGCAAAGTCCGTTGCTTGAACGGCTTCGCGGGCTGAACGATTTGGATAGCCCATGCCCCGTCAGACCTACATTGCGAAGCCCGGTGAGATCAAGACCGTTTGGCGCCACGTTGACGCCGAAGGCAAGACCCTCGGTCGCCTTGCGACTGAAGTCGCCACCGTCCTCATGGGCAAGCACCGCCCCGAGTTCACCCCTGGCGTCCTCTCGGGCGACGCGGTGATCGTGACCAATGCGTCGAAGATCGTGCTGACCGGCCGCAAGGCCGATCAGAAGACCCGTCGCCGCTGGTCGGGCTACCCCGGCGGTCTGAAGATCCGCTCCTACCGCCAAGAGATGGAGTCGAACCCGACCCGTCTCGTCAGCGAGGCGATCCTCCGCATGGTTCCGAAGGGCCGCTACGGCCGCTCGCTGCACGCGCGTCTGCGCGTGTTCGCCGGCGCCGCGCACACCCACGAGTCGCAGTCGCCCGTCGCCTTCGAGAATCGTGCCGAGGCGCATGCGATGCCCGAGCGCAAGATGAGCGGCACCATCAAGGGCGCGCGCCTCAAGAGCGCTCCCCGCCGTCCGCATTCGCGCGCCGCTGCCAAGTGAACTGAACGAACGACCACGATACGAAGAAGCACATTGCGCGCGATGATCCGCGCGAACCCACGAAAGACACCATGGAAGACCTGACGACCACGACCGCTCCGACCACCACGCGCATCCTCCGCGGCCCCGATCAGAAGGGCTGGTACTGGGGCACGGGCCGCCGTAAGACGGCCGTCGCCCGCGTGCGCATCAAGGGCGGCTCGGGCGCTGTCGAGGTCAATGGCAAGGAGTTCGCCGAGTTCTTCGTCGAGGAGCGCGACAGGCAGCTCATCATGGCCGTGCTCGACAAGACCGGCCTCAAGGGCAAGGTCGATGTGAAGGTCAACGCCTGCGGCGGTGGCACCACCGGTCAGTGCGGCGCCACCCTGCTCGGCCTCGGGCGCGCGGTCATGAACTACGACTCGACCCTCGAGCCGATCCTCCGCGAGAACGGCTTCCTCACCCGCGACGCCCGCAAGGTCGAGCGCAAGAAGTACGGTCAGGCCGGCGCTCGTCGCCGCTACCAGTTCAGCAAGCGTTAATCGCGATTGGGCGGTCGCCGCTGCGGCGACTCCCTCTGGCGATATGAATGGAAGCAACCGCCCGCGAAAGCGGGCGGTTGTCGTTTTGGAGCGCTCGCCTTGGAGCGCTCGCAATCGGCGAGCGGGCGCGGCTTTCGCCGCGCGACGCTCGCCCTTGCTCGCTCTGGCGATACGGACGAACGCGGCCGCCAGTGAGCGCGGGCGCGGCTTTCGCCGCGCGACGCTCGCCCTTGCTCGCTCTGGCGATACGGACGAACGCGGCCGCCAGTGAGAGCGGGCGCGGCTTTCGCCGCGCGACGCTCGCCCTTGCTCGCTCTGGCGATACGGACGAACGCGGCCACCAGTAAGCGCGGGCGCGGCTTTCGCCGCGCGACGCTCGCCCTTGCTCGCTTGGGCGAGGCGAGCGAACCCACCCCCCCGCCGTGCGAACGAACGGCCGTACCCACACCGATCGCCCATGCCAAGGTGTCGTCAGCGTCTCAGACTGCGCGCAGCGCATTCTCCGCGTCGCGCACCTTCTTCGTCATCATCGCGACGGTGGTGCGGTCCTCGGCGGCAAGCTGCTCGATCGTGCGCGGCGCAAGCCCGCAGAAGCCGTGGCGCCGCGCGACGAGACGCGCGGGGAACGCCAGCGGTCCGCGCGGGAGCGCAGCCGCGGCCAGGGCTGCACGGTGTGCGAGCGGATCGACGATCCCCTGCCACTGCGCGACCTCGCCGAGGGCGGCGATCGCGACGCCATGCGCGTGGCGCGCGGCCGCGCGCTGCGGACGCTTGGCAGGAACAAGCTTCGCGATCGCGTAGTCGGCGGCAAGCGAGATAGCTCGGTCGAACTTCTGCCGCGACGGATCGAAGTTCACCACGACATCGTGCACCGCATGCACCAGCGCGCGCACGAGCGCGCGGAGTTCATCGGCGGGAAGCCGCTCGGGGCCCCCCTCGAACGCCTGGTCTGCGCGTCCAAGCGCGATCACCATGCCGCGCTCCACGAGCAGCGCGCGTATGCGCAGCGCCGTGCGGAGGTCGGTCTCGATCGCATCGATCGCAGCGCGATCCGGCCAGCGCGGCAGCGCGTCGATCGCGCGCGAAGCCTTCCGCAGCAGGTAGTGCATGGCAGCGCCGCGGGTCTCGTCACGCTCGTTCGCGGTGCGTGCGTCACGGGAAAACAGCCTTTGGATCGCACGCGCCGACTGGACCATCGCCACCGCCTCGCCGTCGGCGAGCCCGAGCGGCTGCAGCTTGCGGACCGATGGCGCCGAGCAGATCGTCACATCGGCGCCGGGCAGGTCGAATGTCGGAAGCTCGACCCAGGACGGCTGCACGCCGCGCAGCAGTTCGCCGCGCCTGCGATCAACCAGCGCGCGCACGAGCGATTCGCTGCGCCCGATGCGCGCGGCGATCTTCGCGGGATCTATGCCGAAGCGCCACGCACGCTCCGCAAAGCGCGCGAGTGCATCGCCAACGCCGCGCCGCGCCGTCGGCCGAACGCCAAACTCACGAAGGAGCAGCAGCCGCACGCCTTCATGCGACCGGTTGAAGCGCGCGGCAAGTTCCTTCGCGGCCAGATTGAGCGACTTGCCGGAATCGAGCATCGCCCGCGCCTCGTCGATCAGCCTGCTGCGCTCGCTCGCATCGAAGCGACGGAAGTTCTGCGCCCGGGCGAACTCGTTCGGATGCTGCGCTGCGAAGCGCGCGAGGCAGTCGCGGTAGATCTCGACGCGCGGCTTGCCGTGATCGACGACCCAGTGCGCGCAGAGACCTGCGCGCCTCCAGCGCTGCAGGGTCTTGGACGCGACGCCGATCTCGCGCGCCAGATCCTCGGGCGTCGCCGAGCCGCCCTCGCGCTCATCGGGCGTCATCGCCACGCGCGCGGAGAGGTCGAGCACCAGCGTGGCGAGATCCGCGCGCAGCGCGCGCCCGCTCACGACCTCGCCTGCAGCGGCAGCGATCTCGGTTCCGAAGATGCGCACCAGCATGTCGCACAGCGCATAGTCGGCGCGCGCGTCGATCGTCGGGATGAGCGCCTCTGCCGCCTCCATCTGCCGGCGCGTCGCCGACTCAGACGAATAGGACGTCTGCGCCGGAAGCGCCTGGATGGTGGCGAGGCTGTAGCTGGCTCGACGTGGCATGGTGAATCGGCAGCCCTGCGCGTGCGGTACTCGGGCAGTCTACGTGCTTCTACGGCGGCTCTCGCAAGCCCGCCGTCGGGCTCGGCAGCCGTTCGGGTGAATTCCGTTCGGACTCGTTGACGGGTGCGCGACAAAGGCGGTTCGCAGCCGACGTCGGAGTTGTTCCCAGATGATGCCCCCCATCGCGGGGCGACGAGGGGTCCATCAGCACTTTCCGCAGAAAACCGCGGGTTCTCGGCTCATCCTGCCGCGGAACTGAGCCGTTGGCCCTCTGCAGGAGCCTGGTCGTGGGCGGCATCCGCCTCAAGCACGCTGGCCCGGATCGAGGTCGTCCGCGCGATGCGCGGGTTCAGTCGGGTGAGCATTTCGTGCGGGATCAGCCCCGCCTCCTCTGCAAGTCGCGGGAGATGGGTGGGCGCCGACGCATCGCGGGAGACGAGTTCCACCGCGCAGCCGATCCAATCGTGGATGTCGCCGGCATGCAGCCCAGTCACGTCGACGGTGATCTGGTCCATGTTCACGGCGCCGACCACGGGTGCATGCGCCACCCGTCCGTCGGGGGTCATCACGCGCACGCAGGTGCCCGATGCCGACTTCGCGTTGCGCGACGTCGGGTAGCCATCCGAGTAGCCGACAGGTACGAGCGCGATGGTGGATTCACGCTGCGCGATCCATCGACCGCCGTAGCCGACGGCGGTTCCCGCAGGCACCGACTTCGCCTGCACGACCGAAGTCGTCCAGCGCACGACAGGCTGGAGGTCCGCGCGATCGAGGACGGGCGTCGCGGCCTCGAGCTCATCGAGCCCGTAGCCGAGCCACGCGAGACCGAAGCGCACCATGGTGCGGTGATACCGTGCATCGCGCGCGAGCGCATACGTGCTGGCGACGTGCTGGAAGACGGAGGCGAAATCCTCGGCAGGGAGGAATGCGCGCGCTGCCGCGATCACGTAGTCGTAGAGCTCGAGCTGGCGCGATGTCAGCACCGCGTCGGTGCGCGAATGCGAGAAGTGCGCGAACACGCCGCGCAGCGACAGCCGCGAGTCCTTCGCGATGCGGGCGATGATGCGCACCGCCTCCTCAGGCAATGCGCCGCCGCGGCTCATGCCGACGTCGACCTCGACGTGCACGGGGATGCGGAGTCCATGCAACGCGGCGCAGGCCTCGAGCGCGTCGAGGTTCGCCTCATCGTGGACGACAAGGTGAAGCTGCCCGATGTGCATCAGGCGCACGAGTTCGTCCTCGCGCGGGATGCTCGTGACAGGCATCAGCACGAGGATCGGCGTCGCGGAGCTGTTCAGCGCCGCCGCCGTCTCGATCGCCTGACGCAGGGAATACACCGCGAGCATGTCTGCTCCAGCCGCGACCAGCCGCCGCGCCACCCGCGAGACGCCGAGCCCGTAGGCGTCGGCCTTCACGATCGGGCAAAGCGCGCAACCCGCGCCCACGGCGCGGCGCACGACCGCCATGTTGTGGTCGATCGCAGAGAGGTCGATGTCGATCGTGCTGGTGTCCTGCATGGCGTCTTGCCTGTCGGAGTTCGCCCGAGCCATCCTGGCCTCCGGGCCCCTGTCACACCTGCATTTGTATCGACTTCCGAAAGCCTCTACCATCAGCGCACCAAGCAAGCGACGACCACCCCTGACGCGCCGGTCGTGGAAAGTGTAAATGGACACGAAAGCACACGAAACATTTGTTCTCGACAAGACCTTCGCCGACCTGGGGCTCCGACCCGAAGTCCTCGACGGCCTGACCAAGCGTGGGTTCAAGCACCCGACCCGCATCCAGGCCGCCCTCATCCCCGCCGCCCTCTCGGGCAAGGACGTGCTCGGCCAGGCGAAGACCGGAACCGGCAAGACGGCCGCGTTCGGCCTGCCGCTCCTCCAGATGCTCAACCCCGAGGCGGGCTTCTCCGCCCTCGTCCTCGTGCCGACCCGCGAGCTCGCGATCCAGGTCGCCAAGGAGCTGCAGGAGCTCGGCAAGTTCGCCAAGGTGGCGACCGTCGCCATCTACGGCGGACAGCCGATCCAGAAGCAGATCCCGCTGCTGGAGAAGCGCCCGCCGATCATCGTCGGCACCCCCGGCCGCGTGATGGATCTCGCCGAGCGGAACCTGCTCCCGTTCCATGAGTTCCGCTTCGCGATCCTCGACGAAGTCGACCGCATGCTCGACATCGGCTTCCGCGACGACATCCGCAAGATCCTCGGCAAGCTGAAGAAGACCCCGCAGACGATCTTCGTCTCGGCGACCATCTCGCCCGAGATCGAGAAGCTCGCCCGCAGCTACATGAAGGATCCCGAAAAGATCGTGACCTTCGAGAAGAGCCTGACGGTCGCGCAGGTCAAGCAGAGCTACTTCACCGTCGAGCGCTGGGACAAGCGCCGCCTGCTCCTTCACGTGCTGAAGAAGGAGAATCCAAGCCTCGCCGTCGTCTTCTGCCGCACCAAGCGCGCGGTCGACGACGTCACCGAGTACCTGAACAAGCACAAGATCGATGCCGTCGCCATGCACGGCGACCTCTACCAGAAGAAGCGCGACGCGGTCATGGGGAAGCTGCGCACCGGCGACCTGTCGGTGCTCGTTGCGAGCGACCTTGCCGCGCGCGGCCTCGACGTCGACGACATCACCCACGTGGTGAACTACGACGTTCCCGAGGATCCCGAGGTCTACATCCACCGCATCGGGCGCACGGCACGCGCAGGGCGCGAGGGCGTGGCGTGGACGTTCGTGTCGCCCGACCAGGGCGAGCTGCTGACTAACGTCGAGATGCTCGCGAACATCGAGATTCCGAAGGCGGAATACGACGACTTCAAGCCTGGACCCGTTCCCTCCGACGTCGTGGCCATGCGTGAGCACGAGGCGAAGCGCAAGGAAGACGCGCAGCAGGCGCGCAACCGCAGCGCTGGACCCGAGGTCCCCGTGCAGGCGGCGGTCGATCCCAACCTGTTCCCCGATGGCATCGTGCCCGCTGCGCTGCCCGGCCGACGCCTCGGCGGTCGCGTGCGCACGAGCCGCCGATGAACCGCTTCGTCCGCATCGCGCCAGAGGTCGCCGATGCGCTTTCCGCGGGAAGGCCCGTGGTCGCGCTGGAGACGGCAGCCGTCACCCACGGCTTGCCGCGCGATCCGCTGGCGACGATGCCGGCGTATCTCGCCGACGCGGGCACGCCCACTGCCGTTCGCGCTGCCTTTCAAGGCAATCCAGCGCACCTCGGGCTTGGCCTCGCGCTTGCGGCGGCCGTGCGCGCGGAAGGCGCGATTCCCGCGGTGGTCGGCGTCCTGCGCGGGCAACTCGTCGTCGGGCTCACCGACGATGAGCTGCGCGAGCTCGCCTCGATGCGCGATGTGACCAAGGTCTCCGCGCGCGACGCGGCGATCGTCGCTGCGCGCGGTGGCTCGGGCGGGACGACCGTCGCGGGCACGCTTCTCGCCTGCCGCTTCGCGAAGCTGCCCGTGTTCGCCACCGGCGGAATTGGCGGCGTCCATCGCGGCTACGCCGAGCGCCCCGACATCTCCGCCGATCTCATGGCGATCCGCGAGACCGGTACGCTCGTCATCACCGCGGGCGCCAAGTCGATCCTCGATCTGCCCGCCACGGTCGAGATGCTCGACACGCTTGGAGTACCGCTGGTCGGGCTCGGAACGCCGTACTTCCCGCGCTTCCTGTCCGCTGGCAACGCGGAGCTCAAGGTCAACATCGAGGCGTGCGACGAAGCAGATGCCGCCACGCTGTTCGCGGCCCACCGCGCGATGCACGACGCGCGCGGCATGCTCCTCTGCGTGCCGCCGCTCGCGGACTTCGCACTGCCCGCCGCGGTCATGGAGCAGGCGATCGCCCGCGGACTCGCGGAATGCGCCCGCGAAGGCGCGCACGGTCCTGAGGTCACCCCCATCCTGCTCGCCGCCGTCGCCCGAGCATCGGGCGGCGCATCGCTCGCGACCAACCTCGCGGTCCTCATCCACAACGCCCGCGTGGGCGCCAGGGTCGCGCTCCAGCTCGGGGCGCAACTCGGGAAACGCGCCTGACTTGACACACCTCCCCGCCTCTGCTTGACTACTCGGGTCGAGGGCTTCTGCCCCGACGCCGATGACCTCGCAGAGGGAGCCCGAGACGCCGATCGATCGGCGATTGGGCGCTCGGACCGGCTCGCCCGTCCGACTCATCCGCGCACCCGCCCCGCACATCACCGCCTGCGCTCCGACGCCACACGCGTCGACCGCGATGTTGGTTCACTCGCCTTCAGGCGAGCACCGCGCAGAGCACTCTCGAGACGGCATTTCCACAATGGCTGCAAAGAAGACCGCGACGAAGAAGGCAACCGCCACCAAGGCTCCCGCGAAGAAGGCTCCTGCGGCCAAGAGCGGGGCTGCGGCGGCGAAGGCGCCGGCGAAGAAGGCTCCTGCGAAGAAGGCCGCCCCCACGAAGCCTGCAGCCGAGAAGCCTGCAGCCGAGAAGGCCCCCGCGAAGAAGGCGCCGGTCAAGAAGGTCGCCGCTGCGAAAGCCGCTGCGGTGAAGGAACCTGTTGCACCCAAGAAGGTCGCCGCCGAGAAGCCGAGCGAGAAGCCGAGCGAGAAGCCCAGCAAGAAATCCGTGAAGCCGGCCGCCGTCGCAGCGCCTGCCGCAGCGCCCTCGCTTCCGCCGCCACCAGCGCCGCGCGCGGTGGAGGTGAAGCCTGCGGAGCCCAAGCAGGCTGAATCGCGAACTCCCGTCGCGGAGCAGCCTCGTCCCCAGCAGAATCAGCAGCACCAGCACCAGAATCGCCAGCAGCCCCACCACGAGCGTGGGCACAATCAGGGGCAGAATCAAGGCCAGGATCACGGGCAGGCAGGCGATCAGCAGCAGGTACAGCCGCAGCAACAGCAGCAGCCGGGACAGCAGGAGTTCAACGGACCCGCGGGCGAGGGGCTCCCTGGCGAGGGCGGAGGTCGGCGTCGTCGACGTCGCCGCCGCCGTCGTCGTAATCGCCGCGGTGGTGGCGGCGGAGATCCGAACAACCCGAACTTCCAGCAGGGTCAGAACGGTCAGCCGCATCAGCACCAGAACCAGCAGCAGCGGAATCCGCAGCAGCAGCAGCAGCAGCCTGGCGGCGATCAGGACTCCGACGAGTACGACGGACCGGACGACGAGTCGGGCGATGACTTCGGCGACGACGATGGCGACGGATCTGCGACCAACGCGCAGCAGCAAGGCGGGCAGCAGCAGCCCCCGCCACCGCCGCCATTCGAGTGCGAGGGCATCCTCGAGTGGCCCTCGAACGGCGACGGACGCATCCGTCAGTTCGGCGACGGTTTCATCGAGAGCCCGAACGATCCGTGGGTCCCGCAGGCGATGTCGCAGCAATTCCCCATGCGCCATGCACAGCGCATCGTCGCCGAGGCGCAGCTCAGGAAGCCGAAGCGCAAGCGCCGTGGGCCGCGCCAGGCGCGGGCGATGGTCACGCGCATCATCTCGATCGAAGGCGTGCCGCCCGAGGAGTACGCGCAGCGCAAGACGTTCGCCGACTTCACGGCGCTCGATCCGCAGCCGCGGATCTCGCTGGAATACAAGGGGTGCCCGCCCTCCTGCCGGCTCATCGACCTCTTCTGTCCGATCGGCTTCGGCACCCGCGGGCTTATCGTCGCGCCACCGAAGGCCGGCAAGACGATGCTCCTCCAGAACATCGCCTACGGCATCAAGCGCAACCATCCCGAGATCGAGCTGGTCGCGCTGCTGATCGATGAACGCCCCGAGGAAGTCACAGACTTCAAGCGGAACGTGCCTGCGCACGTGCTTGCGAGCTCGAACGACCAGGATCTCGATCGGCACCTCGCCCTCGGCATCCTCGCCATCGAGCGCGCCAAGCGCATGGTCGAGGCCGGACGCGACGTGGTCGTGCTGCTCGACTCGCTCACCCGGCTCGGCCGCGCGTTCAACAACAGCCGGAAGTACGGCTCGTCGGGCCGCACCATGTCGGGCGGTCTCGACTCGCGCGCGCTCGAGGTGCCGAAGCAGCTCTTCGGCGCAGCGCGCAAGTGCGAGGAAGGCGGCTCGCTGACCATCATCGCGACCTGCCTCGTCGACACCGGCTCTCGCGCCGACCAGATGATCTTCGAGGAGTTCAAGGGCACGGGCAACATGGAGCTCATCCTCGACCGATCCATCGCGGAGAAGCGCCTGTTCCCCGCCATCAACCTCGCCGCGAGCGGCACCCGCAAGGAGCATCTGCTCATGCCCGACAAGGAGTTCAAGACGGTCACCGCCCTCCGGCGCCGCCTGCTCGCCGTGCCGCCGCATGCGCAGATCGAGCAGCTCCTCGCCGCGTGCCAGCGCTTCGAGACCAACGAGCAGATGGTGGGCGGCGCGAGCTGACACGCCGGAGTCGACCGAAATGCACCCGATCGATGTCGCCGTCGCCGATCCGAGGCTCGATGC
>JBEGLX010000051.1:0-26339 GCA_041183345.1 Planctomycetota bacterium | reverse complement strand
GAGAACTGCAGCGGCGCGGCCGATGACGCCGACGCCGGCGTCCTCGACTCGACCCGCTCCGACTTCTGGGCGGATAGCGACGCCGACACCTACACCGTCGCTGCAGCAACCCGCTTCTGCGACATGCCCGCCGGCTTCCTCGCCGCTGCGTCGACCCTCGTCGACTGCAACGATGGCGATGCAGGCGTGAATCCCGGCATGACCGAGCTCTGCGACACCGCGGACGTCGACGAGAACTGCAATAGCCTCGCCGACAACGATGACGCTGGTGCCGCCGACTCGACGAAGTTTGACTTCTTCGCCGACGCCGACAGCGACTCGTACTCGGTCGCCACCGCCACGCGCTTCTGCGACATCGTCCCCGGCTTCGTCGCCATCGTGTCGACCTCGATCGACTGCGATGACTCGTCGAGCGCCGTCTATCCGGGTGCCGCCGAGCTCTGCGCGAACGCCACGGTCGACAACAACTGCGACGGCTCGACCAACGACGTCGATCCGACCGCGGCAGACAAGGTTCCGTTCTACCGCGACAGCGACCTCGACGGCTTCACCACGGCGCAGGCCTCGCGCTTCTGCCCCGGCACGCTGAACAGCGGCTGGCTCGAGGTGCCGTCGGCGAGCGTCGACTGCGACGACTCGTCGAACGCCGCCTACCCAGGCGCCGTCGAGCTCTGTGCAACCGCTTCGGTCGACAACAACTGCGATGGCTCGGCGACCGACGTCGACGCGAACGCCGCCGACAAGGTCGACTTCTTCCGCGACAGCGACCTCGACGGCTTCACCACCGCCGAGACCTCCAAGTACTGCCCCGGCTCGAGCCAGTCGGGCTGGCTCCAGATCGCCTCGACGCAGGCGGATTGCAACGACCTCGACGGCGCGATCAGCCCCGCCGCGATGGAGATCTGCGACGCGTCGAATGTCGACGAGAACTGCAACGGCGCATCCGATGACAACGATGCGGGCGTCGATGACACGACTCGCTCGGACTTCTTCGCCGATGCGGACGCCGACGGTGTCGGCTCGGACGGCGCGGTGCGCTTCTGCGACATGCCCGCTGGCTACTCGGCGGTCGGTGGCGACACCTGCCCGTCGGATCCGCTCAAGCAAGCGCCCGGCACCTGTGGCTGCGGCGTCGTCGACCTCGATGCCAACTCCAACGGCGTGATCGACTGCGTCGAGATCGGCGTCTCGCTCCAGCCGAGCCTGACCATCGTGCGTCCAGGCGTTGAGTTCGCCGTCTCGGTGAACTCGACGACGCCGGTCGTCCCCGTCGTCGGACTCCAGGTGGCGCTGACCTTCGATTCGACCATGCTCGAGGTCACCGGCGCTGATCCGTCGGGACCGTTTGAGTCCATGCTCGGATTCCAGGCCAACAACCAGGCCGGCACCGTGCTGGTCGGCGTCGGCACCCTCGGCGAGCCCGTCATGACGGGCGGATCGATGATCTCGGTGCGCTTCAAGGTCAAGGCGAACGCCCCGACCGATTGCGACGCCCGCGAGCGCATCTCGTTCGATGCAAGCCGCCCCGTCACCTCGCGCTTCTCGCGCGTCGACGGTACCGCGTTCCTCCCCGTGCTCGAGCCGATGCTCGCGTTCACGGTCGACGGCGCTGCGCCGACGATCTCGAGCGTGCCGCAGGATTCGGCGCAGGCGAGCGCGGACTGCTCGGCGGTCGTGCCCGACATGATCGGCCTCGTCGTCGCGACCGATGACTGCACCAGCACCGCTGGGCTCGTGGTCACCCAGTCGCCCGCCGCCGGTTCGTCGCTCGGACTCGGTACGCACCCGGTCACCTTCACGGTAACCGACGCCGCGGGCAACGCCGCGGTGCTCGCTGGCAGCTTCCAGGTCAACGGCGCGTCGCTCGACTATTACGACGACGCCGACCTCGACACCTACGGCTCCGCCCTCGCTTCGGCGCAGGCGAGCTGCCACCCGGTCGCGGGCAAGGTGCCGAACAACACCGACTGCGACGATTCGTCGGCTGCCGCCTACCCCGGCGCCCTCGAGCTCTGCGCGGACGCGACGGTGGACAACAACTGCGACGGCAACGCGATCGATGTCGATGCGAACGCCGCAGACAAGGTCGACTTCTACCGCGACGGCGACGTCGACGGCTACACCACGCTTGAGACCGCGAAGTTCTGCCAAGGCACCAGCAACGCTGGCTACCGCCCGGCTGTGACGGCTGCGATCGACTGCAACGACGCCGACAGCAGCGTCTTCCCCGGCGCCGTCGAGAACTGCGCCAACGCGGGCATCGACAACGACTGCGACACCATCGCGGCCGACGATGCCGAGGCGATCGACTCGATCGCGTACATGCTCGACGCGGACCAGGACGGCTTCGGTGCTGGACCTGCGCTCATGTCGTGCAGCCCGGTCCCTGGTCGCGTGACCAACGCCGATGACTGCGACGACAGCCAGGTGCTGTACGTCGATACCGATGGCGACGGCGTGGGCGCTGGCTCGCCCGCTGCCTGCGGCGTGCCCAGCAACAACGACGGCTGCCCGAGCAACGCGGATCTCACGGCCGCGGTGACCTACTACGTTGACCTCGATGCCGACGGATCGGGCAACCCGTCCGCAAGCCAGCAGTCGTGCGATTCGGTGGCTCCTGCCGGATTCTCGACGAACTCGAATGACCTTTGCGACGGCAACTCCCAGCTCCTCACCCCGCGGACCTACTACACGGACGCGGACGGAGACGGCTTCGGCGACGTCGGAGCCGCCAGCTCGGTCTGCGAAGTCTCGGCGCCAGCCGGATTCTCGTCGGACAGCAGCGACTGCAACGACGGCGCCGTGCTCTACATCGACTCTGACGGCGACGGCGTCGGTGCTGGCGCGCCCGCTGCCTGCGGCGTGCCGAGCAACAACGACGGCTGCCCGGACAACGCTGCGCTGATTGCGATCGCGACCTACTACCGCGACGTCGACGGCGATGGCGCGGGCGACTCGACCGATTCGATCCAGAGCTGCGACTCGCCGGCGCCTGCCGGCTACTCGGCGACGGGTGGCGACACCTGCCCGATCGATCCGGCGAAGACTGCACCGGGCGCATGCGGTTGCGGCGTTGCGGATACCGATACCGACAGCGACGGCCTTGCCGACTGCGTCGACAACTGCCCGTCGGTGGCGAACGCCGACCAGCGCGACTGCAACTCCAACGGCACGGGCGACGCCTGCGAGATCGCGGCGGGCACCGACCAGGATTGCAACGCGAACGGCTTCCTCGATTCGTGCGACCTCGCCTCGGGCACGTCGACCGATCTCGACGGCTCGGGCGCGCCCGACGATTGCGAATACGTCGTCGGTGGCTCGGGCTATGCCTCGATCCAGGCTGCGATCGACGCCGCGCCGAACGGGACCACCATCAAGGTGGCGCCGGGAACGTGGGCGCCGATCTCGGTGAGCTCGCGTGCGCTGGTCATCCAGGGCATCGGCTCGCGCGACGTGACCTTCATCGACGGCGGCTCCTCGAGCCGCGCGGTCGAGATCTCGGGCAGCGCCGGCAGCCGCTTCATCCTCCGCGGCTTCACGATCCGCAATGGTCGTGCAGCCGAGGGCGCAGGCATGCTGATCACCGATGGCGGTCCGCTCGTCGAGAACTGCGCGTTCACGGGCAACATCGCCACCGGCATCGGCGGCGCCGTCCGCGCGATCAACAGCGCGGCCGACTTCGCCCTCTGCAGCTTCACGTCGAACTCTGCGGCATCGGGCGGCGCGGTCGCGAACAGCGGCATCGCCACCAGCGGCGCGACGCTGAACTTCTCGAGCTGCCAGTTCCGAAGCAACACGGCTTCGACCGACGGCGGCGCCATCGCGAACTCGGGCCGCCTGTTCCTCCTCGAGTGCACCGTCGAGCAGAACACCGCGGGCTCGCTCGGTGGCGGCGTGCGCCAGCTCGAGACCGGCGACACCACCATCTTCACCAGCCGCTTCTGCATGAACGTGCCTGACAACATCAACGGCGCCTTCACGGCCGTCGGCGACAACATCCTGTCGGACGACTGCAATGCGAACGGTCTGTGCGATGCCGATGAGATCGCGGCCGGCGACGTCCGCGACTGCAACTCGAACGGCATCATCGACTCCTGCGAGATCACCGGCGGCGCTGCGGACATCGATGGCGACGGTCGCCTCGACCGCTGCGAGATCCTGCGCGGCGACCTCGACCTCGACGGTCTGGTCAATGGTGTTGACCTGGCGCTGATCCTCACGAACTGGGGATCGACAGGATCGAGCCGCGGCGACGTGAATGGCGACGGAATCGTCGATGGAGCCGATCTGACGATCGTCCTCGGCGGCTGGGGCGTGGTGCCGGGCTTCTGATCGAGCCGCACCTATCGCGCCGCGGCGCGCACGATCTCCGCTGATCTCCACACCTCATCGAAGGTGTTGAAGAGCGGAGCCGGCGCGAGGCGGACGATCCCGGGTTCCCTGTAATCGCAAACGAGCCCCGATTCGAGCAAACGCTCGAATCGGGCTCTTGCGTTTTGCGGGAAGTACAGCGAGAGCTGCGCGCCGCGCGCGTGGCTGGCGGCGGGCGTGAGGATCTCGACGCCGTCGATCTCGCGCAGGCGGAACTCGAGGTATGCGGTGAGGCGCGTGCTCTTCGCGCGGAGCGCCTGGATCGTCGCGCCGTCGAACTCGGCGAGGCTGGCGATGAGCGGCGCGACGGCGAGGATCGGCGGGTTCGACAGGCTCCATGCGTCGGCGTGCTGCGTGGGGGCGAAGCGCTCCTCCATCTTGAAGCGGGTCTTCGGGTCGTTTCCCCACCAGCCGGCATGTCGCGGAAGCGCTGTGTCGCGCACGTGGCGCTCGTGGATGAACGCGCCGGCGACTGCGCCCGGGCCCGAGTTCAGGTACTTGTAGCTGCACCAGACCGCGAAGTCTGCGTTCGAGTCGTGGAGCGAGAGCGCAAGGTTGCCCGCGGCGTGGGCGAGGTCCCAGCCGCATGGCGCGCCGACGGCGTGGGCTGCGCGGGTGTGGCGGGCGATGTCGAAGGCTTGCCCCGTTCGGTACTGGACGCCGGGGAGCATGGCGAGGGCGAGGGTGTCGCCCAGTTCGGCGATGCGCGCGTCGAGGTCGTCCTCGCGAATGGTCCACTCGCCGGGACGGGGAGCGATCTCGACGACGTGCTGGTTCGGGTCGAGCCCGCGTGCGGCGACATGGCTCATGACGGCGTAGGTGTCGCTTGGGAAAGCGCCCTTCTCGATGAGGAGCTTGGTGCGGCGTCCCGTGCCGGCTGGATCAGGCCGGTAGAAGGTTGTCATGAGGAAGTGGAGGTTCGCGGTGAGCGAATTCATCGCGACGACCTCGTGCTCGTGCGCGCCGACGAGGCGGGCGAGCGGGGCGCGGAGCTGCTCGTGGTAGCTGAACCACGGGCGGCGGGCGCCCATGTGACCGGCGACGCCAAGGCGGGACCAGTCGTCGAGCTCCTCGTTGACGAGGGTGCGCGCGGCGTGCGGCATGGGACCGAGGGAGTTGCCGACGAAGTAGATGTCGTCAGGACGCTTGAGCGGGAGGGCAAAGCGGGCACGGAACGAGGCGAGGGCGTCCTGGGCGTCGAGCGCGCGTGCGAAGTCACGGTCGTGAGAGAGGTCGGCGGCGGTGAGCGCGGGCATGCGCGGAGCCTACCCCGTGCAGCAAACCCCCGCCACGCAAACTGGTGCCAGGCACGTGCCGTGAGGTGCCAGGCACCTCGCGGTACGTGCCGCGCACCATCCGTCTAAACATGTCTCAAACATGGTGCCAGGCACGTGCCGTCTGGTGCCTGGCACCTCACGGCACGTGCCTGGCACCATTTCCCTTCCGCGCAGGCGCATCACGCCGCCTTGATCGCCTTCTCGATGCGCTTCCGCACCTCCGCCGGCATCTTGTCGTCCAGCCGCGCGCACGCATCCTGCCCAAGGTCCAGCTCCGCGAACACCAGCTGGCATCGCTCGCACATGACCTCCCGTCCGATCGGGAATCCGCGCCCGTTGTCCATCGCCGCCAGCTTCGCCTGCAGCAGGTCCAGGCACAGTTGCCTGTCGTACTCGGGTGCGGGAGCGGCCCGCGTGCGCAGGCCACCGCTTAGCGCCTGTCGGATCGCCAGCCGCGCGCGGTGGATACGCGTCTTCACCGTCTCGAGCTTCAGCCCAAGCGCCTGCGCGCAATCCTCGAGCGACATCTCCAGGATGTCCTTCATCACCAGCGGCACGCGGTACTGCGGCGGCAAGCGCAGGATCGCTGCCTGCACGAGCTCCCTCGCCTCCTCCCGCATCAGCGGATCGGCCGGCTGCTTCCGATCAACCGCCAGATCGACCACGCCGTCATCCCGCATCGGGCTCAAGTCGCTGAAACTTCGCATGGCCGACCGCCGCGTCGATCCATCCTTGCGCTTGCGAAACCGCCGCCGCGCCAGCCGCGCCGCGATCGAGTAGATCCACGTCCCGGGATCCGCCCGCCCCTCAAACGTCTCCCAGCGGCGGAACGCCTGCATGAATGTCTCCTGCACGACGTCCTCGGCCTCGCTCCGCGAGCCTGTGATCCGCAGGGCCATCGAGTACGTCCTCGGTCCGAACTCCTTGAACAGCGCCGGAATCGCGCGCGCGGGATCGCTGGACACCCGGTTCATCGTCGATGGCATGCCCGCAATATAGGTGAGTAGGATGCGCCCATGGTCACAGGGAGCATGAAGCCGGGCAGCGTCCTCATCGTCGGAGCCGGGCTCGCAGGCAGCCTGCTCGCCGTCTACCTCGCGCGTGCGGGGTGGAAGGTCGAGATCGTCGAGCGCCGCGCCGACCCGCGCATCCGCCGCTTCGCAGCCGGCCGCTCGATCAACCTCGCCATCAGCGCCCGCGGCATCAAGGCGCTCCGACGCGCGGGCCTTGAAGACGCAGTCATGAAGGATGCGATCCGCATGGGCGGACGAATGGTGCACCCCGTCGAGGGCGCACCCGGCTACCAGCCCTACTCGGCCGATCCAACCCGCGCGATCAACTCGGTCTCCCGCAGCGCGCTCAATCTCGCGCTCCTCGATGCGGCGGCGGCGGAGCCGAACGTCAGCCTCGCCTTCGATGAGCGCTGCGCGAGCGTCGACTTCGCCGCAAGCACCGTCACCTTCACCAACGACGCCACGGGCGCCACCCGCACGGTGTCCGCGGATCTCATCGTCGGCGCCGATGGCGCGTACTCCGCCGTGCGCGGGGCGCTCCAGAAGACGGAGCGCTTCGACTACTCGCAGGAGTTCCTTGGGCACGGCTACAAGGAACTGCACATTCCGCCCGTCGCAAGCGGTCCGCACTCACCCTTCGCGATGGAGCCGAACGCGCTGCACATCTGGCCGCGCGGCGAGAGCATGATGATCGCGCTGCCAAACCCTGATGGCTCGTTCACCTGCACGCTCTTCTGGCGCCATGACGGCGCCGGCTCGAGCTTCGCGGCGGTCAAATCGGGCGCCGATGCGCTCGCCCACTTCCAGCGCGTCTATCCCGATGCAGTCCCGCTGATGCCGACGCTCGCCGAGGACTTCGCAAAGAACCCCGTCGGCGTGATGGTCACCGTCCGCTGCAGCCCGTGGACGCGCGGGCGCATCACGCTCATCGGCGACGCCGCCCATGCGATCGTGCCCTTCTACGGGCAAGGTGCGAACGCGAGCTTCGAGGACTGCGAGGCGCTCGCAGACGCGCTCGCGAGCAGCGCGACCATCGAGGACGCCCTCCGCGCGTACGAGGCTGCGCGCATCGCCAACGCGAACGCCATCGCCGACATGGCGCTCCGCAACTTCATCGAGATGCGCGACCTCACTGGCCGCGCGAGCTTCAAGTGGAAGAAGAAGATCGAGCATGCGCTCAACCGCGTGATGCCCGCCACCTTCGTGCCGCTCTATGACCTCGTCAGCTTCTCGACCGTCCCGTACTCCGAGGCGAAGGCCCGCGGCGCCGCGAACGACCGGGCGATCCGACATTCGATCCGCCTGGCCGTCTCGCTTGCCATCGCAGCAGCCGCCATGGGCGTCCTGCTCCTGACCAAGGCGATCCCATGACCGAGCGCAGTCCGTCTGGCCTCGTTCTTCCGAAGCCGGTCTGCGCCGCTTGCGGACATGACCTCTCCGATGCCGTGAACAGCGCGAGCTGCCCCGGGTGCGGGCGTCCGCTCGTCGAGGTGCTCGTGCGCCCGGCGATGGTGCCGATGCTCCTCTCCGGGCGAAGGATGCTCGCGCGGCGCTACCAGTCCGAGCGGCGCGTGCTCGGCATGCCGCTCGTCGCGATCGCGACCGGCATCGGCGAAGACGGCAAGCCTGGCCACGCGAAGGGGGTCTTCGCCTTCGGCGACATCGCCACCGGCGTCTTCGCCTTTGGCGGACTCGCCCGCGGAGTCGTCGCCTTCGGAGGAGCATCGTTCGGCGGCGTGACCTTCGGCGGGCTCTCGCTTGGGACATTCGCAGCCTTCGGCGGGCTTGCGATCGCGTGGCTCGGCAGCGCGGTCGGCGGCTTTGCAGCGGGAATCCTGGCGGCAGGCGGAGGCGCGATCGGCCTGGTCGCGCAAGGCGGGCTCGCGATCGGCTGGCTCGCGCGCGGCGCGCAGGCAAAGGGCGTCCATACGTGGTCGCGTGGCGCCACTGCGCCCGATACGGCGACGCAATCGCTGTTCGACCAGTATGCGTGGCTCGTCGGTCCCTCGGGCCCGATGCCGCAGATCCACTACAACCTCATCTGGACTGTTGCGATCGGCCTCGCCGTGATGCTGCTCGCGCTCACGCCTCTCTTCCTTGCGCGCACGAAGCGCGACCCGATCGCAGAGGAGCTCCGCAGATGAACCAGCGCGCGCTCATCGACATCACTCCCGCGATCACGCCCGACATCGCCGTCTGGCCGGGCGACACGCCCGTCTCCCGCGAAGTCCTCTGCGAACTCGAGAAGGGCGCGACCATCACGCTCTCGACGCTCCGCGCGACCGTCCATCTCGGCGCCCACGCCGATGGCGCGAACCACTACGGCGCCCGCGCCGCGTCGATCGATGCGATGCCGCTCGCGCGCTACATCGGTCCATGCCATGTAATCGACGCAACCGTCGACCGCACCGCTGGCGGAACCCGCGTGCGCGCGAGCGATCTCCGCCTCGACCTCGCCGCGATCCGCCACCCGCGCGTCCTCCTCCGCACCGGCACGTTCCCCGACTTCACCCGCTGGAACAGCGACTTCGCCGGGCTCGAGCCATCGCTCATCGACGCGCTCGCCGACCGCGGCGTCGCGCTCATCGGCGTCGACACGCCAAGCGTCGACGTGCAGGAATCGAAGGATCTCCCTGCGCATGCGCGCTTCCTCGCCCGCGACGTCTCGATCCTCGAGGGCCTGCGCCTCGATCACGTCGCGCCTGGCGAGTACGAGCTCATCGCCCTACCGCTCCCGCTCGTCGGCTTCGACGCAAGCCCCGTGCGCGCCGTGCTACGCTCCCTCGCATGACCAGCGATGTCGTCTCCAGCCGCGCGCCAGAGCCTGTCGGCGCCTACCCGCACGCGAAGCGAGCAGGAAACCTGCTCTTCCTCTCCGGCGTCGGCCCGCGCAAGCGCGGCTCGAAGGAGATCCCGGGCGTCACGCTTGGCCCCGACGGACGCCTGATCGCAAAGGACATCGAGGCGCAG
This sequence comes from Planctomycetota bacterium, assembly GCA_041183345.1. Taxonomy (GTDB): domain Bacteria; phylum Planctomycetota; class Phycisphaerae; order Phycisphaerales; family SM1A02; genus QWPT01. The sequence goes on along the minus strand of JBEGLX010000051.1, from coordinate 16,708 downwards.
TGCCGCTCCTGCTTCGACAATGTCAAGGCGGTCATGGAGGACGCGGGCGTGCCGTGGGAGAACCTCGTCGATGTGACGGTGTTCCTCACCGACATGAAGAACGACTTCCCCATCTATAACAAGGTCTACGCGGAGTACTTCGCAGGACCGGGGAACCCGAACCCGACGCGCACGACGCTTGCGATCACGGCGCTTCCGACTCCGATTGCGGTCGAGGTGAAGGCGATCGCGATCGTGGGTTGAGCGCTCGCAACCTGCTTCGCAACTTGCTCGCTTTGGCGGGTACACGCTGAGCGTAGGCCAGACAGTACGCAACTTGCTCGATCGAGCGGGGACTAGCGCTTCCAGCCGAGGATCACGACGCTCCGCCGCACGCCGTCCATGACGCATGCATCGGGAAACGCGCCCCACTCCTCGAAGCCGCGCGACCTGAACAGCCGCAGGCTCGCCTCGTTGTGGGCAAAGCAGATCGCAAGGATGCGGTCGATGCCGCACGCGGGCGCACGCTCGAGCAGCGCATCGAGCATCGCGCGCCCGACTCCGCGTCCCGCAGCCCGATCCGCGACGTACACCGAGATCTCCGCCGTCGGCGCGTAGGCCGCGCGGTCCTTGAAGTTCGTATAGCTGCCCCACGCGCACACACCCTGCGCGTCTTCAGCAACCAGCACCGGTCGCGTCGCGTGATCGCGGTTCACGAACCAAGCCCGCCGCGCCTCGAGCGACTGGGGCTCGAGATCCGCCGTCGCGATCCGCTTCGGGATCGACTCGTTGTAGATCGCACGGATCGCCTCGCAATCCGCCTCGGTCGCAGCGCGGATCTTCAGCGCCGCGCTCATGCCGGCTCTCCCGTCGCGATGCACACGTTCGACACATCGCTGAAGAACCGCAGCGCCTCATGCCCGCCTTCGCGACCGATGCCCGAGTCCTTCACGCCGCCGAACGGCACGCGCAGGTCGCGCAGCATCCAGCAGTTCACCCACACGGTGCCCGCGTCGAGCCGCGCGGCGATCCGATGCGCGCGCGCGAGATCGCGCGTCCACACGCTCGCAGCAAGCCCGTAGCGCGTCGCGTTCGCCATCGCCACCGCGTCGCGATGGCGATCGAACCCATGCACGGTCACGACGGGACCGAACGTCTCCTCCTGCACGCAGGAACTCTCCTGCGGCACGCCGAGCAGCACCGTCGGCCGCAGGAACGCGCCATTCGCCACGCGCGCAGGCAGGTTGCGGGGAATCTCGCCGCCGCACGCGACCACGCCGCCGTCCTGCACGCCGCGCTCGATCGCAGCCATCACCTTCTCGCGATGCGCCTTCGAGATCAGCGATCCAAGATCGGTCTCGGCCGCCAGCGGATCGCCGACGTTCATCGCCCGCGCCGCCTCGGTGAACCGATCGGTGAACTCCTTCATCCGCGCGCGATGCACGAGGATCCGCGACGAGCATAGGCAGATCTCGCCCTGGTTCAGGAATGAGCTCCGCAGGATCTCAGGCACCGCGATGGACAGATCCGCGTCCTCGCACACGATGGCGGCATTCTTCCCGCCGAGCTCGAGCGACGCGGGAATCAGCCGCTCGCCGCAGCGCGCCGCGAGCCGACGCCCGGTCACCGTGCCGCCCGTGAAGCTCACCGCGCGCACCGCCGGGCAATCGACGATCGCCTGCCCGGCCTCCGCGCCCAGCCCGTGCACGACATTCAGGACGCCTGCGGGCAGCCCCGCCTCGCGCGCGATCTCGCCGAGCATCGCCGCCGTCGTCGGCGTCAGCTCGCTCGGCTTCGCGATCACGCAGTTGCCCGCGGCGATCGCCGGCGCGATCTTCCACGTGAAGAGATAGAGAGGCAGATTCCACGGCGAGATGCAGCCGACGACCCCGAGCGGCTTTCGCAGCACGTAGTTGATCGCGCGCGCCGGACGCTCGGTCGCGAAGCTCTCGCTCGCCTCGTGCAGGATCGCCGTCGCGAAGAAGCGGAAGTTCGCGGCAGCGCGCGGGATGTCGAGGCTGCGCGCGAGCGCGATCGGCTTGCCCGTGTCCTCGCACTCGATCTTCGCAAGCTCCTCGAGCCGTGCGTCGATTCCCGCAGCGATCGCGAGCATGATGCGCGAGCGCTCCGCGGCGGGCGTCTTGCCCCACGTCGCGAAGGCGCGCGTCGCTGCATCGGCCGCCCGCGCGACATCGGCAGCGTCGCCGCGCGCGATCGCGCGCAGCGGCTCTCCGGTTGCAGGATTCTCGCGTGCGATCCGCGCGCCCGACTGGGCCGCCGCGTAGCCGCCGTTGATGAAGTGATCGACCTCACGCATCGTGCGTCCTCACTGCGCGGCCAGGCGACCGCCATCCACGGGGAAGTTCACGCCGTTCACGTAGCTCGCCGCGGGGCTCGCCAGGAACAGCATCGCCAGCGCGAGCTCGCGCGGATCCGCAAGCCGTCCAGCGGGAATCGTGTTGATCGCATCGCGCTCGACCTCGTCGACGGTCGTGCCGCCGCGCGACGCCTTGCCCTTGAAGAGCGCCTCGAGCCGCGCGGTCTTCGTGAAGCCCGGCATCACGTTGTTCACCGTGATCCCGAACTTCCCGAGCTCGCTCGCAAGCGTGCGCGTCCAGTTCGCAATCGCCGCGCGCACCGAGTTCGACACGCCGAGCCCCTTGATGGGCGTGGAGACCGACGTGCTCGTCACGTTGATCACGCGCCCGTAGCCTGCCTGCCGCATGAGCGGCGCGCACGCCTGCGTCCACGCCTGCGCGCACCCGAGGTGCATCGCCAGCGCGTTCACGTAGTCGCGCGGCTTCGCCTCGATCGCGCTTCCCGCCGCAGGTCCGCCGGTGTTGTTGACGAGGATGTGCACCGCGCCCAGCTTCGCGGCGGCCTCCTGTGCCACGCGCTCGGTCGCGTCGAGGTCGGCGAAGTCCGCCTTGAACGACTCGTGCGCGAGCGGCGAGATCGCCCTCAGCTCATCGAGCACCTTCGCGAGCCCGTCCTCGTTGCGCCCGACGATCGCGACGCGCGCGCCCGCGCGCGCGAACTCAAGCGCCGCAGCGCGGCCAATGCCCTGCGTCGCCCCGCAGACGACGGCGGTCTTGCCTTCAAGGGAGAATGGATTGCTGTTCACGCGGCGCAGGATAGCGCCCCGCGCTCAACCGAAGTTATTCAGCAGGATGGCCATGTCCGCAGCATCGGTGGTGCCATCGCCGTTGAGATCTGCGACGCCACCGGAGCCCCAGTTGTTGAGCAGCGTCGCGAGGTCGGCGCCATCGACCGTGCCGTTCCCGTCGAAATCGCCGGGGACGCCGCACGACCCCGCGACCACGAAGGTCTTCACGGGACTCTCGACGGTGTTGCCCGACACGTCGAGCGCGCGCACGAAGTACGCCACGGTCGCGCACGCCGGCACCGACGCGGGGATCACGCCGCGCCAGAGGTTGTTGCCAGACCAGCGCATCTCGATCACCTGCTGCTTGCCGCCGTTCACCGTGTAGACGAGGAACACGCCGTCATCGTCGTAACCGCGATCGCTCGACGTGCCATCGAAGACCTCGGTGCGCACGACCCACGGTCCCGCGGTGCGCGACGGCACCTGCTCGACGAGCTTGACCGTTGGCTTCACCGTATCGGCGAGGCCCGTGTTGATGTAGATCCGGTTCTGGAACGCGCCCGACTCGCCCTGCGCGGTGATGATGTCGGGCTTGCCGTCGCCGGTCACGTCGCCGACCTTCACGTCGAGCGAGCTGTCGACGATCGACGGCAGGACGCCCGTCGTCACCTGTGTGAACGTGCCCGTGCCGTTGTTGCGGTAGATGCGGTCCGCGCCGCCAAGCGCAGCCACCAGCAGGTCGAGGTCGCCGTCGTTGTCGAAGTCGATGAAGCGCGAATCGTTGTCATCGACGGTCGGATTCGGCGAGATCTGCGCATTCACGGCGGTCCACGACGTGCCCGCCCCGTTGTTGCGCAGCAGGAGCTCGGTGTTCGTCGCGCCGGCGTTCACGCCGATCAGGTCGAGGTCGCCGTCGCCCTCGATGTCGCCGAAGTCGTACGAGTACGCCGTCGCGTCGGTCACGAAGGTCGCGAGCCGCGCGAACGTCCCCGCGCCGTTGTTGATCCACAGCTGGCTCGAGTTCGCCGCGCTCGCGCGGGTCGCCACGTGGAAATCGAGGTCGAGGTCGTTGTCGATGTCGCCGAACACGCAATCCATCTGCTCGGAGAGGTTCGTCGACGGGAACTGCGTCAGCGTCGCGTCGGTGAAGAAGCCCGCGCCGCCGTTGATGAACAAGCGCGGGCGGCCGGTCGTGCCGAACCGCGTCGTGCCCGAGTTGCACAGCAGTATGTCGAGGTCGCCGTCGTTGTCGATGTCGCCGAACTGCGCGCGCGACGAGCTCATCGGAATGTTCGGCAAGCGCGCGATGGTGTCATCGATGAACACGCCCGCGCCATTGTTCAGGAGCAGCAGCGGGCGACGATTGAAGTCCTGCGCGAGGATCAGGTCCCAGTCGCCGTCGCGATCGACGTCGCCCGCCTCGACGCCGCGGAAGCAGCCGGTGATGCCCGCCACGCGGATGTCTGTCTCGTCGGCGAACACGCCCGTCCCGTTGTTCACGTAGATGCGCGGCTTGAGCAGGACGCCGAGCGTCGAGTACGACTGTCCGTTCGCGAAGACGATGTCCTTGTCGCCGTCGGCGTCGATGTCGACGAGCGTGCACTGGTTGGTGTACTCAGCCTGGACAGGGAACCGCGTCGAGGTCTGGTCGACGAACTGCTGCGCCTGCGCCGAGGCCGCGATCAAGGCAATGGCTGCCACGGCAGCGGGCTTATTGGACTTCTGGAACTTCGGCACGACAACTCTCCAGCGGGGGCCCTGAAGAAACAACGCGAGACCAACGGAATGTACCCCGCGATCGCGTCGTGCCCGAAACCGAATCCTCCATTTCCCCTGTGTTTCGTAAACCGCCGAGCCGTGGCTGCGGAGATGATGGGACCAATGTCGCTCCGGAGGATCATCTCGTCCTGCTCGATCGCGCTCGCCATGGCCTGCGGCGCCGACGCGCAGGTTCCCCCGAACGCCGCCGATGAGTACGAACGGATCGCCAGGCTGCTCGGCGAGATCGATCCTGGCCAGGACGGTCCGTGGAGCGATCCCGACGGCTCGTCGTTCACGCCGTTCATGCAGCGCGGCGAAGTCGACGCGCGCATGCAGCGCTGGCTCGATGCCACGCGCCCGCTCGTCGGGGACCTCGTGCGCGCCGCGAGCCTCGCATACGACCGCAACCTCGACCGAAGCCAGGGATTCTCGCTGCTGCTGCCCCATCTCTCGCAGCAGCGGCTGATCGTCCGCAGCCTCGACGTGCTTCTCGTCGACGCGCAGCGCCAGAATCCCGCGGGCTGCGCCGACATCCTCCGCGCGCAGGCGGCGATCACCGAGCGCGCGGCATCCGACGGCCTGCTCATCTCCTCGGTGGTTGCGTCGGGGCTCGGGCAGACGATGCGCGTGCGCCTGTCCGAGATGATCAGCAGCGGCGCGATCGACGCCGCGATCGCACGCGAGGCGCTCGACGCGACCGCAGCGATCGACGGCAAGGATGCGCTGCGCCTCGGCTTTGCGATCGACACCGAGCATGACGCCCTCTCGCTCGAGATCGGAAAGATCGCGAACGCGCAGGGGGACGACCGCACGCGCCGGGTCTCCGAACTTGCCGTCCTGATGGACGAGTTCGAGCCTTCCGCCTCGTTCACCGATGAATCGCTCGCCGCGTTTCCCGCGCAGGCCGACGCCTATCGCGCCGCAGCCCACGCGGTCTTCGACGCACCCACGCGCGAGGCAGCGACCAAGGCGATGAAGGCGCTCACGCAGGCCGTCGAGTCGGGCGCGTACGGCGAGATCCTCAAGTCCTTCGCACCCGACTTCGATCGAGTCCTCGAGCGCGCCTGGAACTACGAGGAGGACTGGTCCTCGGTCCGCACCGACCTCAAGGCGCTCGCGGATGGCAGCAAGACGCCGGAAGACCTCATGGATGCCGCGTTCCACTATGTCCGCGCGGCGACGGCGGCGCGTCAGCTCTCCGCGGCAGACCAGGCGGATTTCGACGCGCTCCGCCTCGCGGGTGGACTGCTCGACGCCGAGACCCGCGCGCACGGCACATCGCGCCTTGCGCGATTCGAGCGCGCGATCACCGCCGAGGTCTACCGCGGCTCGCAGCTCGGACGCCTGCGCCTCGACTGGGCAACCAACCGCATGCGCGAGCTCCCCTCGAGCGACGGGCTTGTGCGCGCAACGCAGCCCGGGATCAACGGCGCGGTGCGCACGATGCTCGCCGCGGCGATCGCGCAGGGCGCGGCCACGGCAGGCCACCCCGAAAGGCCCGAGAAGCCCGGGAAGCCCGTCGCCACCCCGCAGGAACTTGCCGTCGCCGCCGTGCGTGTGGCCGCACACTACGCGTCGACCAAGCAGTTCGGACACTCCCTTGCGGCGCTCGCGATGCTGCGCGACGCAGCCGACGCGATCGATCTGCTGTCCCGCACCGGCCGGTTCGACGCCGACGGCAAGGCGCTGCTCGCGAAGGCGCTCTCGAGGCTCGATGGCGCGGATCCGATCGGCCTCGTCCGCGCGGTCAACGGCGAGCGAGCGCGCCTCAAGCAGTTCTTCTCCGACACCGATCGCCTGGCGCGCCTCGCACCCATCGAGATCGCCTTCCTCATCGCCTCGGTCACCAAGGCCGACGCAGCGCTCTCAGCGGCCGACTGCAACTGTCCCGACCACGGCGTGCTGCTCGACATGCGCGGGTGGTTCGATGCTGAGGCGCTCGGGAAAGCTGCGATCGCGCACGATCACATCCAGAAGCGCAACGCCCGCGCAGCGGACCAGGGTCTCGGATTCATCCCCGGTCCTCCGCTTGAATCGCTTGAGATCGCCGCGCCTTTCGACTTCGACCGCGCGCGCGAATCCGCGCGCCTCGCACTCGAGCGCCTGCAGAAACTTGCGGAGTAGCGGTCGCGGCGAAAGCGAGCAGAGGCGGCGCGCCTGAACCGAAGGCGGCGCGCCTGAACCGAGCCCAGCTCGATGCAGCGCGTCGTCAGTCGCGAGCACTCATCGGATGAACCGCAGCTCCCCGAAGTCCGGCATGATCTTCGGCAGGCCCGCCATCGGGCTCACGGGCGCGGGGAAGTACACGCTCCACGCCTTGCCGAGCAGCAGCGGACGCGGCACGACGAACGGCGCGTCGTATCCATGGCCAGTGCCGAACACCGACTCGACCAGCGGGCTCGGGCGGCCCCACATGCGCGAATCGCGGCTCGCGGCGCTGTTGTCGCCGCACATCATGAACTGATCGGCGAGCAGCTGCGCAGGCGCGCTGAAATCGCTGCCGAATGCGAGGCCCTCGATCGCGGCACCGTTCTCATTGTGCTGGTTGCGGTCGTCGGTGCTCAGGCGCGCGGGGCGATAGTAGAGATCGCGATCCACGCGCACGCGGTGCAGCGTCAGCGCCGAGCCGCTGAACTCGACCGCGAGCTGCGCCGGCGTCGGCGACTGCCCCGACGGGTTGCGCATGTAGTCCTCGACCACGCGTCCGTTGAATGACGAGAGCAGGCGATCCTCGAGCGAGTCGAAGGCGTAATCAAGCTCGACGACCTTGCGGTCATTCACCCACATCGAGAGGCGCTGGTCCACATGCCAGAACTCGACGTCAAAGGGCGCGCCAGCAGCGGGCACATCGAAGGCCTCGCTTGCCTCGGCGAGTACAGCGCCCTGCTCGCCTGCTCCTCCAGATGAACCCTCGGGCGCGCGTACGACGCGCAGCATCGCCTTGCCGCCCTCGATCGCGAAGATGAGGTTCCGCTTCCGCGTCGTCAGCGCGTACTTGGTCGACAGCTTCTCCGGCGACTCGGCCTCGATCGCCATCGACACGCGCACGTCGCTCACGGCGTAGCGCTCGGGCGCGATGCCCTGCCACATGTTGTACGAGGTGAAATCGACGATCTGCATCACGTCGTTCCGCCACGACAGGCTCGCAGGCCCGCTGCCGTCGTGCTTCCAGGCGCGCGCGTTGCCCCGGGCGCCGAGGTCGAAGCCCGTCGCCTCCCACGGACCGCCCGTCCACGCCCTGCCCCACGCCTTCGAGACGAGCGCAGGGTCGATCGGCGCATAGTCGGAGTTGCAGACTTCCTGCCACACCGTGCGCTGCACATGCTCCGGCTTGCGCGTGATGGTGAACTTCGAGCGATCTGCGCCGATCGGCGCGGTGAAGATGTCGCCGTCGATCATCAGCAGCTGCTCGTTCGGCAACCCGACGAGCCGCTTGATGAAGTTCGCTGCGTCGCCGTTCGGGTCGGTCGGGTTCTTGAAGACGACGACATCCCAGCGCTGCGGATCCTGGAACGCGTAGAGGTACTTCAGCACCAGCACGCGGTCGCCCATGCGGCGCTCGCGCGCGAGCTCGGCGTTGGTCGCGCTCGCGAGCGGCTGGTTCAGCGACAGCATCGGATCGAGGATCGGGCGCGCCACGTTCGGCGGCGACAGCCCCTCGATGATCATGCCTGCGTCGGCGGGAAAGGTGTAGCCCGTCGCTGGGCTCGTGAGCCGCACGTGCGCGCCCATCAGGGTCGGCGCCATCGAGCCCGTCGGGATCACGAAGCCCTCGGTCACGAAGCTGCGCACGCTCATCGCCAGCGCGAACGCCACGATCAGCGACTGGAGCGTCTCGACGACGTTGGTTTCTTCCTCGGACGAGCTCGTTTTCTTGGTGGTCATGGCAGGCTCGGAACTATCGGCAATCACTCGCCCGACGCAGGAGCAGGCGGTGCGCCGCCTTCGCCCGGCGGACGGTTTCCGCCGCGGCGGCGACGACGTCGACGCTTCTTCTTCGGCTGTCCGTCCCCACCCGCGCTCGGCGCACCCAGCGAGGCTGCCGCGTCGCCAGCGTCGTTGTCGCCAGCGTCCTGGCCCGAGTCGTCGTCGCCGTCCTCGTCCGCGTCCGCTCCACCCGCCGCGATCGCGGCCGGAGGAACGGAACCAGGCAGAACAGAATCACGAGCGCCTGCGGCGAGCGCTGCGTTCGGATCGCCGCCGCCCTTCTTCTTGCGACGGCGCTTCTTCTTCTTGCCGGGCGCTGCGGTCCCGTCGGCGGCGGGCGCTGTGGTGTCCGAGGCGGCTGCATCGGCGGGCGCTGCATCCGCAGCCTTGCTCTTGTCGCGGTAGCGGTCCTGCTTCGCGAGCTTCGCGCCCCGCTCGGCGGCGAGCTTCTCCTTGACGCTGCGCGTGCTCATGCCGCGCAGCCCATCCGGCGGCTTCACGCTGCCGGCGGCCGGGCACGCATCGGGATCCATCAGTTCCTCGACGGGCACGGCGATCTCGCGGCCGAACTCGCCCGGGAACGCGCCCGGCGGCGGATCAAGCCGCACGAGCACGAGCTGCACGAGGATCTTCGAGTCGACCACGATGCCGGGGCCCTCTGCGGTCCCGACGCGGGTCTTGTTCTTCGGCAGGCGCTTGCGGAGCTCCTCGTAGGTCGCGTCCTCGTAGCGCAGGCAGCACATGAGGCGGCCGCAGCGGCCCGAGATCTTCAGAGGGTCGAGCGTCGCCTTCTGGATCTTCGCCGAGCGCATCGAGATCGGCTTCAGGACCTTGAGGAAGTTCTTGCAGCAGCAGTGCTGCCCGCAGCGCTCGTAGTCGGCGACCAGCCTCGCCTCGTCGCGCGCGCCCACCTGGCGCATCTCGATGCGCACGCTGAACTCGCGCGCCAGCGTCTGGGCGAGGTCGCGGAAATCGATGCGCTCGTCGCACAGGTAGTAGACGAGGAGCAGCGATTCATCGAGCGTGAGCTCGAGGTCGACGATCTTCGCAGGGAACTTCGCCTCGGCCGCGAGCTCGCGCACGCGTGCCAGCGACGCGCGCGCGCGGTCGGCGCAGGCGGTGGCGCGGTTCAGGTCCTCGACGGTGGCGACGCGCAGGATCTCGCCCTGGGTCTGGAACGGGTAGTCGCGTCCGCCCGAGTTGTCGATGTAGTTCAGCATCTCCGAGCGGGAGACGCTCTTGCCGCAGCCCGAGTTCGAGCAGGTCGTCGTGAGCATCTCCGCGATCTCGACGGCGCGGAACGTGCGCACGACCAGCTTCGAGCCGCAACCGGGCTTCGCATCGCCGCGATACGGGTACTCGCCGATCAGCTTCATGCGGCCGAACTTGACCACGATCGAGGTCGGCGGCTTCAGGCGCGCGTAGATCTCCTCGTCCGTCAGCCCATCGCGGAACTTCGGGTCCGCATCGCGTTCAAACATGGGAAGCGGAAAGATCGACATCGGGGCGGAGTGTAGCGGGGAGGAAGAATGGCGGCGACCGTCTGCGAGCCACGGCTTTGCTTGACTCCTGCGGCGCCTCCGAAGGAGGCGAGAGATCGGCGCGCGAAGCGCGGCCGGAATCTCCTCTCCCCTCTATCCTCACTTCAACCCACGGGGCTGCGAAGCAGCCTCCGTTCAATCCCCGTAGCCGGCTTCCTCGCCGTCGCTCTCCGATACCTCGACGCCTGCCTTCTTCCGGCTCTTCAGTTCCTCGGGCGTCAGGCGCTTGCGCTCGCTGAACACCATCTTGATCGGCACTTCCGAGAAGGGCAGCATCTCGCGCAGCTGGTTCACCAGGTACTTCTCGTACTGCCCCTCGAAGAGGTCGGGCTTGTTCACGACCACCGCGATCGTCGGCGGATTGGTGGCGATCTGCGACACATAGAAGATCTTCGCCTTGGTGCCGAGCTTCGAGCTCGGGCCGCGCTCGGTCAGGATCGAGCGGATCGCGGCGTTCAGGCGGCCGGTCGTCTCGCGGTGGTTCGCCTGCTTCCACAGGTTCGCGCACACCTTGATGAGCTCGCCGATGCCGTCCGACTTCGCGGCCGACAGGAACACGAGCGGCGCGAACTCGAGCGCAAACAGCTCCTGCGTGAGGTAGTCGATGTAGTCGCTCGGCTTGAGCTTGCTCTCGACGAGGTCCCACTTGTTCACCGCGATCACGACGGGCTTGTGCTGCTCGGCGAGGGTGAGCGCGAGGCGCTTCTCGATCTGCGAGACCTCCTCGCGCGCGTCGAGGAGCAGGACGCACACGTCGGCGCGCGTGATCGCCTCCTTCGCGCGCTGGTGGGAGTAGTACTCGATGTCGTCGACCCAGCTCTTGCGCTTGCGCACGCCCGCCGTGTCGATGGCGACGAACGCGTGCCCGTCGACCTCGAAGCGCACGTCGATCGAGTCGCGCGTCGTGCCGGCGATCTCGCTCACGATCACCCGCGGCTCGCCGGCGAGCGCGTTGATCAGCGTCGACTTGCCCGCGTTGCGGCGGCCGACGATGGCGATCTTCATCTCGGGGCTCGCGACCGGCTCGACCCACTCGGGCAGGCGGTTGTAGATCTCCTCGAGGAACGCGCGCTTGCCGAACGCGCTCGACGCGCTCGTCATGACGGGTTCGCCGAAGCCGAGGCGGCAGGCGTCCTGCGCGGCGGCGATCCAGCTGTCGTCATCGACCTTGTTGGCGACGAGCAGAACCTTCGGCGCGCTGCCTGATTCGCGGACGAGCCGCGCGATGCGCTCGTCGAGCCCGGTCACGCCCGTCTGCGCGTCGATCACGAACAGGATCAGCGTGGCCTTCTCGACGCCTGCCTTGATCTGCGCCTCGATCTGCGGCGTCAGGCGCGCGAGGTCCTCGCCCGCGTCGTCGAAGCGCCCGCCCTCGGCCATGTAGACGCCGTAGCCGCCGGTATCGACGATCTCGGCGAGCTTCGGAGCAGCGTCGCGGCGGCGGTCGTAGGGTAGGTCGGTCGGCGGCAGGATCTCGACGAGCTGCGACACGCGGTCGCGCGTCGTGCCCGGCGTCGGATCGACGATCGACACGCGGCGGCCGACGAGCCGGTTGAACAGGCTCGACTTGCCCACGTTGGGGCGTCCGACGATCGCGATCTGCGGCAATGCCATAAGGGGGACGAGTCTACCCGAACCCCATCACGACAGCAGCGATTTGCCCGTCATTTCCGCGGGTTGCGAGAGTCCGATCATCTCGAGCAGCGTGGGCGCGAGATCGCCCAGGCGCCCGTCCGCGCGCAAGGCGCGCCCCTTGAACGCAGCGCCCACGACCGAGCATGGCACGGCGTAGTTCGTGTGCGCGGTGTGCGGACAGTTCGCGCGCGGATCCCACATCTCCTCGGCGTTGCCGTGATCGGCGGTCACGATCGCGCTGCCGCCGCGCGCGAGCGCAGCGTCGACGATCGCGCCCACGCACTGGTCGACGACCTCGACGGCCTTCGTCGCTGCATCGAGGCTGCCGGTGTGGCCGACCATGTCGCCGTTCGCGAAGTTCACGATGAGGACAGGCTCACAGTCGGCCGACGCGATGCGCGCGAGCACCGCGTCGCGCACGCCCGCAGCGCTCATCTCGGGCTTGAGGTCGTAGGTCGCGACCTCCTTCGGGCTCGGGACGATCGTGCGCGACTCGCCCGCGAACGGCTCCTCGCGGTAGTCGTTGAAGAAGAAGGTCACGTGCGGGAACTTCTCCGTCTCCGCGCAGCGGAACTGGCGCACGCCGTGGATCGAGAGCCACTCGCCGAGGATGTGCTTCATCTTCGCGGGCCGCTTGAAGACGACCTCGACGGGGAGGCCCGTCTCGAACTCGGCGAGCGTCGCGAAGTAGAGGTCGCCGAGCCGCGCGCCGCGGTCGAAGCCGCCGATTGCCGGCTTCGCTGCCTCGACCCCCTTCCACGCAGCGTCGTCGAGCACGAATGCCTTGGTGATCTCGCGCGGACGGTCGCCGCGGAAGTTGAAGAAGAGGACGGCGTCGCCCGACTTGATGCGGCTTGCTGCGATCGCGGACGGCGAGCCGCCGACCTGGGTCGGGAGGACGAACTCGTCGCCGCCGCGCGAGGGATCGCTCGGGGACGCGTAGTAGGCCTCGACCGCTGCGAGAGAGTTGGGCGCGCTGCGCGAAGTGGGTCTGGTGAGGCAGTCGTACGCCGCCTGGACGCGCTCCCAGCGGTGGTCACGGTCCATGGCGTAGAAGCGCCCGACCACGGTGGCGACCGAGCCGAGGCCGGCCGTGGAAAGGTGCGACTCGAGGGTCTTCAGGTAGCCGGGCGCCGATCGCGGTGCGGTGTCGCGCCCGTCGGTGATGGCGTGGATGAACAGGCGCCCCGCCGGCACGCCCGCGGTGCTTGCGAAGTCGACAAGGGCAAGGAGGTGCGCAAGGTCGCTGTGCACCTGCCCGTCGGAGACGAGCCCGAGGTAGTGCAGATTCCCGCCGGTGCGGCGGATGTGGGCGACGGCGCCGAGCAGGACGGGGTGCGTGGCGAGCTCGCCGCGGCGGATGGCGTTCGTGATCCGCATGAGCTCCTGGTCGACGATGCGCCCTGCTCCGATGTTCTGGTGTCCGACCTCGGAGTTGCCCATGACGGGTCCGTCGGGGCCGATCGGGAGGCCGACGTCCTCGCCGCTTGTCCGGATGAGGGTGCGCGGGAAGTCGCGCGCCAGGCGCTCGTCGACGGGGGTCGATGCGCGCAGCACGGCGTTGGTCGCGTCACGGTCGCGGTGCGGAGACTGGCCCCAGCCGTCGCGGACGATGAGCACGCAGGGAGTGTTCCGAAGGACGGGCGCGGTGGTCGCGGCGCTGGACATGCGGCAAGCCTAGCGCGACTTCCGCTTGTGCGCGGAGGGAAGCGTGGCTACTCTCCCTGCACCGCCATGCCGGCAGCACCGAAAGCAACACAGACGACCGCAGTGGTGAACGAGAAGGCACCCGTGCAACCCACTTCAGCAGATGCACGCACGCTGCGCGAGCGCTACGACGATGTGCGCGCGCGCGTCGCCCGCGCCGCCGAGAAGTCGGGGCGTCGTCCGAGCGACATCGTGCTGGTCGCGGTGACGAAGTACGCGTCCATCGAGGACATCCGCGAGCTCGTGGCCCTCGGGCATGTCGACCTCGGCGAGAACCGCGTGCAGCAGCTGGTGCAGCGCGCCGCGATCATCGAGGAGTTCAACGCCCGTCGCGCCGAGCGCGGCGCGCGCGTGACGCCCGTGCGCTGGCACATGATCGGGTCGCTCCAGCGGAACAAGGTCAAGCAGGCGGTCGATACGGTGCGGCTCATCCACTCGGTGGATTCGCTGCGGCTGGCCGAGGAGCTGCAGGAGTACGCCGAGGAGCGCGGCAGCGCGCCCGGCGGCGAGAACTTCGGCCCGGTCGATGTCCTCGTCGAGGTCAATGTCGCGGGCGAGCGCTCGAAGCACGGCTGCGCGCCGGCTGCGGCGCGGCACCTCGTCGACATGATCGACACGATGGTGGCGCTCCGGCCGCGCGGCCTGATGTGCATGGCGCCGAACACCGGCAGCGTCGAGGACGCGCGGCGCACCTTCACGCGCTGCAAGGAGATCTTCGACGAGATCCGCGCCATCGGCTCGGGCGGCGAGCGCTTCGACATCCTCTCGATGGGCATGAGCGGCGACTACGAGGTCGGCATCGAGTGCGGCTCGAACATGGTGCGCGTCGGCAGCGCGATCTTCGGCGAGCCGAAAACGAGCGAGGAAGACGGCGGCGCCGAAGGCAGCGACGACGAGTAGCCCCGACGAACAACCGAACTATCTGTTCCGAACGCGCGCGCTCCCTCCGACAGTGCGCGTGTTCGGTTTTTGGGGAGCATGGACGCTCAGCGCTTGCGCGACTTCGCCGCGCTCGCCGCCTTGCGCCTCGATGTAGCGCCGCAGCGTGCTCAGGTACATGTCCGCGGCGCTCTCGATCTTCGAGACGCTCGCCTGCCCGAGCTTGAGCTGCGCAGCGAGCTCGACCTGTGTATGGCCGACCGCCTCGCGGATGTCGGACAGGCGCAGGCGCGACATGGTCTCGCGGAAGCGGGCGTCGATGCGGGCGATCGAATCGGGTGGCAGCGTGGCCTTGAGTTCCGACCACTTCATGAGCTTGTACTCGGACATCACGGTCCCCTCCTTCCGGTGGATCCGTCGCCCTGCCGGCCGATCCGATGGAGATGTTCTGCAAACAACGCATCGACCTGCGCGATCAGGCGGTCGTAGAACCTCGCGTACGGGCGGCAGCCCCTGCCACCACTCGGCGAACTCAGGCAACAGCTCGATCTCCCACATCGAGTATTCCTTTCTACGCATATGCGTCAAGGAAAAGCTGCTTGGATCCATCCGTCGCATGGCGCGAAGCGCCGACGGTAGCGGCGATGCGGCACGATTCCCGCGACCATGCGAACTCCCGCGCGATTGCGGAAAGGCGCGGGTGATGCGAAAGCGCTGCACGGACCCCGCTTCCGCAGCCATCGCTCCGATGCACCCGTTCGGAAATCCGCCTCATTCGCGGACGGCGATCGATCCACCGCTACCTTCGGGGCGCATGCAGCTTGTCTATGTCGATGAATCGGGGGACCCGGGCGCACTCACGCCGGACGCGCTCGCGCAGGGCACGAGCCGCCAATTCATCCTCAGCAGCGTCGCGATCGACGAGGGGGACTGGGACCAGACGCTGCGCACGCTCGTCGACATCCGCGCGCGGCTGCTCGCGCGGCACGGTCTTCCGCCGTGGACGAAGATCCAAGCGCGGGACATCGTCTTCCCGACCGACCGAAGTCCGTTCCGCCTGCTCAGGAATCGCGCCGAGCGGGTCGGATTCCTGCAGGAACTCGTGCGAATGCTGGCTGCCGAGCTCACGCAGGTCCGCGTCGCGAGTGTCGTGCTCGACAAGCAGGCGGCGGAGCCTGCGTGTCCGCCGTTCGAGCATGCGTGGTCGCTCCTACTCGCGCACCTCGAGCATCGCCTGTGCAACGACGGCGTCGATCGCCGCGCGATGATCCTCGCGGACGACACGAACGAGTCTCAGCTGCGGCGCCTCATCCGGTCCATGCGACACGGCGTTCCGCTCGCGCCGGGCGGACCCCCGCCGGCAATCCGGCTCGAGCGGATCATCGAGGACCCCGTGCTCAGGCAATCCCACCACTCGTTTCCCATCCAGGTCGCGGACATCGTGGCGTACGCCCTCTATCAGCACCGCTGGCCGAAGGGCTCGCTGCGGCGCTATGGCGCGGACATCCTCTATCCCGAACTCGGCTCGCTTCTCGACACAAGCCTGAGATCCCGTGCGCGCGCTGCCATCGACGGAATCATCGAGGCTTGAATCAGTAGGGGCGGAAAAAGAAATGCGCCCGCTGCAAGCGGGCGTCTTTTCGGCGGCCCGAGTTCCCTCACTAGAGGGGCCCTGTCGCCAACAACAGTATCGGCTTGGGTCCGAGGGAAGTCAAGCATTCGCTCCGATTTCCACGCCCTATCGCGCGAGTGGGCGAGTCGTGGATGCGTCGTGCGAATCGCACCACGCCATCGCGGTCACCGCGCGCGGCGGCGACGACCGAGGCGCCCGCGAACGACGGGATGGTGCCGTTGAGGTCCTTCAGCGTGTAGCCGTTGAAGGTATGTCCGTCGGCGAGCGTGCGCGTGAGGCCGTCGAGCGGATCGCTGCAGGCGGTGTGAATGCCGGAGTAGCAGCACTGGCCCTGGATGACCTGGCCGTTGCCGAACCGCGCGGATGCGCCCGAGGTGGCCGCCGAAACAACGGCGAGCCTGTCACACAAACTTCTCGTTTCCGCGGGAATCCGCGATTGGGATCTCCAGATCGCTCGGTAGGACTGCAAGTTTCGCTATCGTCCGACGATGCACATCACGACCGCCACCGCCCTCGTCGTCTCCGTCACGCTTGCGTTCC
>JBEGLX010000050.1:0-26401 GCA_041183345.1 Planctomycetota bacterium | reverse complement strand
CTCATTGCACGTGGACTCCCAATCAAGCGAGCAAAGGCGGCGCTCCTGAACCGAGCTCGCTCGGTTCAGCGCGCCGCCAGTTGCGAGCGCACCAACATCGGCAGCGGCCGCAGCCGCGACCGCTTGCGACCAGCGTGTCAGGAGCGCCGTCGCGATTCACTCGCGCGGCGCTCGTCCAGAGGGAGCGGCCGCAGGCGCGACCGCTTGCGACCAGCGTGTCAGGAGCGCCGTCGCGATTCACTCGCGCGGCGCTCGTCCAGAGGGAGCGGCCGCAGCCGCGACCGCTCAGACACGACCGCTCAGACACGTGCCGCTCAACCCCGCCGCGACCTCGGCGTGATGCCTGCCTTCATGCGCGCCACGAACGCCTCGATCAGCCGCGCGAATACGGTCTCGGGGTTCTGCCGCGCGTCGATGGCGACGTAGCGCGCGGGGTCCTCGCGGCACTGCTGCAGGTAGCCCTGGCGCACGCGCTCGTGGAACTCGTCGCTCTTGAGCTCCATGCGGTCGGGCGCGGAGTTCGCGCGGCCCGCAGCCATGCGCTTCCACGCCGTCTCCACGTCGACGTCGAAGATCACGATCTCGTCGGGCCACATGTCGCCGACGGCGATGCGCGCCACGCGCATGATGTCATCGGTGGTGATGCCGCCCGCGGTGCCCTGGTACGCGAGCGTCGAGCTCACGAAGCGGTCGGCGAGCACCAGTTCGCCCCGCTCGAGCGCGGGGCGTATGCGCTGCTCGAGCAGCTGCGCCCGGCTCGCCATGTAGAGGAGCATCTCGGTCCGCACCGTCATCGCCTTGTTGCGCGGGTCGAGCAGGATCGCGCGGATCTGCTCGCCGATCTCGGTGCCGCCAGGCTCGCGGACCTCGGTCACGACCACGCCCTGCGCCGTCGCCCAGTCGGAGAAGCGGCGGAACTGCGTGCTCTTCCCGCAGCCGTCGGGTCCGTCGAACACGACGAAGCGCCCGCTCAGGAATGCGCGCATCGCCTCGGTGGGGGTCTCTGGCGGGATGGTGTCGTCGGGTGGCTGCAGCATGACCAGGCTCCGAGATCCCCGGCGAGGGATGTCGTCGTCGCGCACAACGTATCATCTCCCGCACATGCGCATCGAGCTCCGCGACTCGAACGGACGGCGGCTCACCCGCGTCGAGATCGACGAGCGGGCGAGGCCCGCGCGCGTCGAGATTCCCGGCGGGCATGCGCTGTTCCCGCGCTGGGACGAGGCCATCGACGACTCGGGCGCGCTGCGCCGCTGCGTCGTCTGCGGCTGCGACCAGATGTACCGCCGCAAGAACTTCCCGCAGGTCACGCCTCTCATCATCGTGCTCGCCTTCTCGGGCGCCGCCGCGACGATCCTCGGGCTCGTGAGGAATCCGCTCATCTTCGTCGGCCTCGCAGCGCTGCTCGTGCTCGATGTCGCCGTGCTCATCCTCGGCCGCACCCGCCTCAACTGCTACGGCTGCGGGGCGGTCTACGGCGAACTGCGCATTGCCCGCTACCACCAGCAGTGGGATCGCGCGATTGTGGATCGGATCGGGAAGGAGCCGATCGACCTTCCGACCGTGCTCATCGAGGCTGAACCGTCGGGCGAGCCATCGAAGGCGCTCGATCCAAAGGAGTCCGCGCCATGACAGCAACCGCCACGCAGCCTGTCCTCGTCATCCTCGGCGGCGGTGGGCATGCCGCCGTCGTTGCGGAGAGCGCTGTCCGCGCAGGCTGGCGCGTCGCGGGCATCGCGGCTGCGGACGGCGGCGATCTCGGCGATCCCGATGGCGCGGGCGCGGCACGCATCGCGGAGCACCTCGCCCGCGGAGCCAAGCTCCACGCCGCCGTCGGAGCCGCCGACGTGCGCGCGCGCTGGATGGCGCGGTTCGGCGAAGCGGCCTTCGCAACGATCATCGATCCGACCTCGCACGTGTCGATCTCCGCGACGGTCGGTGCCGGCTGCGCGATCGGCGCGGGAGCGGTCGTGAATGCGCGCGCCGTGCTTCACGCGGGCACCATCGTCAATACCCGCGCCGTGGTCGAGCACGACTGCACGGTCGGGCCGTGCGCGCATATCGCGCCGGGCGCGATCCTCTGCGGATCAGTGCGGGTTGGCCAAGGTGCGCAGGTCAGCGCGGGGGCAGTCGTGATCCCGGGGCGCGTCATCGGCGCGCGAAGCGTGGTCGGCGCCGGCGCGGTCGTCGTGCGCGATGTGCCCGAGGGCGCGACGGCGGTCGGTGTCCCCGCGCGGACGATCTCGTCTTCGCCTAGTTCGCCACCACAGCCCACACGATCACGTTCGCGAAGAGCGTGAGCACGCCGATTCCAAGCACTGAAAATCCGGTCATCAAGCCCGCGTCGCGGACATCGAGGCGGAACACGGGAATCGTCAGGACGCCGGCGATGAGCGGCGGTCCGAGCAGGTTGATCGAGTTCTTCAGGAAGCGGACCTCGACGGGCGCGAGCCAAGCCATCATGCCGATGGCCGCGATGGCGGCACAGCGTGCGAAGAGACCGATGCCATCGCCGATCGGGCGCTGGCGGATGAAGGCCAGGCACAGCGCGCCGAAGACGAGCGAAAGCGTCGCGAGAGGCAGGAAGACGAGCGTTCGCGCGAAGCCGATCAGGCGTGCGCCGAAGGTCAGCTCGCCGATGACCGCAACGCCGTCCGCAGACGGCTCGACCGGCGCGAGCGGCCGCGCGCCAGCGAGCCACGCGATGAGAAGCACGGCGGCCGCGCAGATCGCAGCGACCATCCATGGCTTCGGGTTGGTCTCCGATGAGAGCGGGGGAGGCAGATGGTCTTCATCGCCCTCGCCCTCGTTCCCGCCGCTCGAAGAGGGCGCAGGTTTTGCCGCGGCAGGCTTCACGGCGCCTGGAGCGCTCGAAGGCTCTTCGCCGTCGTCTTCATCCGCGATGTCGTAGGTCTGATTGTCAGCCATTTCAACGACTTCGTTCTTGCGCGCGCGACAGGCGCGTCGTAGTTTCCGCGCTTCGGAGAAGCACGATGATCAGAAGCATCCTACCGACACTCGTCCTTGCCCTGCTCGCACAGACGTCGGCGCTCGCGGACACCATCAAGCTCGTGGGGGGCGATGTCCTCCAGGGCACGATCGTCGCCGAGGGCGACAAGAGCGTCACCCTCGACCATGCCGCCTTGGGGCGCATCGAGGTCGCGCGCGACCGCATCGCCTCGATCGAGAAGTCCGCGCCCGCTGCCGCGCCGGTTGCCACCCCTTCCTCGGACGCGGCGAAGCCCGCCGCCGTCCCGACAGCCGTCCTGCCCGCTCCTGCGCCGACGCCGCCCGCAAAGCCGGACGGTTCGTGGAAGTTCTCCCTGAGCCTGGCGATGACGGGTTCGAAGAACGACGTCGGCTCGAACTGGAACATCCGCGCCGCTGGCGGCGCGAAGCGCGAGAGCGAGGAAGACCGCACGACCTTCAACAGCGAGTATTACTTCCAGACCGCTGACGGGACCCAGACCGACAACAACTTCCTCGCCCAGATCCTGCAGGAGTACATGTTCAAGGGGTCGAAGTGGGAGGTGTTCCTCCAGTCGACCTACCAGAACGATGAGTTCCAGGCATGGGAGCAGCGGCTCGGTCTGTACGCGGGTCCCGCCTATCGCCTGTTCGGGGCCGATGACTTCAAGATGAAGCTCCGCGGCGGTTTCGGTGCCAGCTACGAGTTCCCCACCGAGACGTGGACGCCCGAAGTCCTGCTCGGCGAGGAGCTGACGTGGAAGATCAACGATCGTTCGCAGGTCAGCCAGAGTTTCGAGATCTACCCCGACCTCGAGCAATTCGGCGAGTACCGCTTCATCAGCCGCATCGACTACGAGATCGCGCTGACCGAGAAGAAGGACCTTCGCGCGACCGCCGGCATCCGCGACATGTTCGACTCCTACGTCGAGCCGGGTGGCGATTCGACGAATGACCTCAAGCTGTACGTGGGCCTGAAGTACGACTTTTAGCGGTCGCGGCTGCGGCCGCTCCCGATGTTTGAGCGCTCGCAACTGGCGGCGCGCTGAACCGAGCGAGCTCGGTTCAGGTGCGCCGCCTTTGCTCGCTTGATTGGGAGTCCACGTGCAATGAATGCCCGCAGACGAAGTCTGCGGAACCACTGGCGCGGGAGTCCATGCTCGTGGGGGTCAGATCGCCTCGCAATCGATCCACGCCTCACCCGAGCTGTTCCGCAGGTTTCGGCTTTGCCTCCATCTGCGGGCACTCTTTACAAACCAACTCCTGAAGTGGCAGCCGACTTCAATCAAACGGAGTCCATCCACGTCGAAGTCCGCCGACGAGGGAGCCGCTGCGGTCGCTTGATCAGGTGCAGTTTCCCTATTTCCCCAATCGGCGCAGACTTCCTTCCGAGCCATCGGTAGACTCTCCCATCTGCGGAGCTGGCTCGCCTGTCGCGCGTCCGTCGTCGCAATGAAGGAGCCAGTTTGGAGCATTCCAGTCACGATTCAGGTGCGTTCGATGCGACGCTCGACACCACGCAGGTGATCGAGTCGACGATCCTCTCCGCACTTGATGTCAGCGAAACCGCGGCGCCTGCGCGCCGTCACGAAGCCGTCGTCGCAGCACCCGAGGCGCCGAGCGAAGAGGCTCCTCTCTGGGCACGCATCGCCACCATGGCGGCCGTCGTGATCCCGCCGTTTGCCGTCGTCGCCGTCATGGTGCTCGCCTGGGGCGGCTGGTTCCACTGGGTGGACCTCGCGGTCATGCTCGGCATGTACCTCATCACCGGCCTCGGCGTGACGATCGGCTACCACCGGCTCTACACGCACAAGTCGTTCGCGACCCGCGGACCGATCGCAGCGCTCTTCGCGATCTGCGGCAGCATGGCTGCGCAGGGCCCGATCGTCTGGTGGGCCGCGACGCATCGCAAGCATCACCAGCACTCCGATCACGAGCATGACCCGCATTCGCCGCACGCAGGCCGCGCGCCTGGCGTCATCGGCGCCGTGCGCGGATTCCTCCACGCGCACATGGGCTGGCTCTTCCACGACCTCACGCCCGACATGAAGCGCTACGTCCCCGACCTCCTCGCTGACAAGACGACCATGCGCATCCACGCCATGTTCCCGCTGCTGGTCGTCGTCGGCTTCGCGATTCCTGCCGTGATCGGCGGACTCGTGACCATGAGCTGGATGGGCGCGCTGCTCGGCTTCCTCTGGGGCGGGATCGTGCGCATGTTCCTGCTGCACCACGTCACGTGGAGCGTGAACAGCGTGTGCCACATCTGGGGCGCGAAGGAATATCACTCTGGCGACGAGAGCCGCAACAACCCGGTCATGGGCATCCTTGCCCTCGGCGAGGGCTGGCACAACAACCATCACGCGTTCCCTGCGAGCGCGAGGCACGGCCTCAAGTGGTGGCAGTTCGACCTGAGCTGGGTGATCATCCGCACGCTCGAGCGCGTGGGGCTGGCCAAGAAGGTTCGCCTGCCCGCCGAGGAGCGGCTGGCGGCACGGCGTGTCTGAGCGCTCGCAACTGGCGGCGCGTCGAACCGAGCTTCGCTCGATTCAGGTGCGCCGCCTTTGCTCGCTTTGGAGCTTGGGCGAAGTGAATGCACGCGGCCGATGGCACCGAAAGAGTGCAACCAGACTTGACATTTGGTAATACTGAATGTAAAGTCTGGTTGCATGCCTTCCTGGGCGGAGATACAACGACCATTCTGGGACGCCCGCCTGGCCGAGACCTGGCGGGCGGCGCCCATCGTGTGGCTTTCGGGGGTCCGCCGCTCGGGCAAGACGACGATCGCGCGCTCGCTCGCCGGCGCGCGCTTCCTCAACTGCGATCTCCCCAGCGTGCAGCGCGAACTCGACGATCCCGAGGCGTTCTACACACGGGTCTCGCCGCGGGCGGGCAGCGCGACCGTCATCTTCGACGAGATCCACCGCCTGCGCGATCCGAGTGGGGTGCTCAAGATCGGCGCCGACGCGTTTCCGAAGCTCCGAATCCTCGCGACCGGGTCCTCGACCCTCGCGGCCACGCGGAAGTTCCGGGACAGCCTGGCCGGCCGAAAGCGGGAGGTCAACCTCCAGCCGGTGCTGTTTGAGGAGCTCGCGGCATTCGGCGCGACGGTGGAGAAG
Source organism: Planctomycetota bacterium (assembly GCA_041183345.1). GTDB lineage: Bacteria > Planctomycetota > Phycisphaerae > Phycisphaerales > SM1A02 > QWPT01. Next base: position 20,315 of record JBEGLX010000050.1, on the reverse strand, counting down.
CGACTCCTTCACGGCGGCATGCCGCAGATGCTGCTCGCTGACGCGCCCGACCCCGGCTTCTACGCGGAGTGGATGGACTCCTACTTCGCGCGCGATGTCGCGGAGCTCTTCCGGGTCGAGCGGCGGTCGGAGTTCCTGCTGTTGTTCCGGTTGCTCCTCCGACAGAACGGCGGCATGGCGACCATCGTCAATCTCGCCAAGCAGTGCGGTGCGACCCGCCCGACGGTCATGTCGTGGATCGAGGCGATGCGCATCACCCATGTCATCCATCTCATCCGTCCGTTCCATGGCAACGGCGACTCGGAGCTGGTCAAGCAGCCGAAGATCTATGCGTTCGACACGGGCTTCGTCGCCCACGAGAACGGCTGGACCGAACTACAGCCTGAGGAGCGCGGGCTGCTCTGGGAGAATGTCGTCCTCGAGCACCTGCTCTCGCGCCCGTGGCAGCCCGAGGTCCACTACTGGCGCGACAAGCTCCAACGGGAGGTCGACTTCGTGGTGCCGAAGGGCCGCACCGTCGTCGATGCCTTCGAATGCAAGTGGGATCTGCGGCGGATCGACATGAAGGGCCTCGCGGCCTTTCGGGCGCTCTACCCGAAGGGCACCAACTACATCGTCGCGCCGTCGGTCGATGCGCCCTACGCGCGGACGATCGAGGGCATCGAGGTGACCATCATGTCGCCAAGCGCCATCGCAGATCGGCGGTGATTTTCGGTCTCGATGCATCTAGCCCGTAGGACCTGCGGGATCCGTGCTCTACATTGGGGTGATGCTGCTCGCGACGCTCGTTGTTTCGACCGCCCTCGCCGCCAATGGCGACGAATACAACCGCGAGATCCGGCCGATCCTGTCGCAGCATTGCTTCGCGTGCCACGGCTTCGATGAGAACGGGCGCAAGGCGGGGCTGCGACTCGACCGCGCCGAGTCTGCCTACGCGACCACGGACGACGGCATCACACCGATCAAGCCGGGCGACCTTGCGGCGAGCGAAGTGTGGAAGCGCATCAACTCGACCGATGCCGAAGAGGTCATGCCACCGCCGTCGGCGCATCGGGACCTGACTGAAGCGCAGAAGGCGAAGATCAAGGCGTGGATCGAAAACGGTGCGCCGTATGCCGAGCACTGGGCGTTCACGCCGCCAGCGGCATCGGGCGACTCAGCCGTGTCGATCGACTCGCTGGTCCCCGCCCGCGCGGAACCGGCCGATCGCGCCACGCTCTTCCGCCGCGTGACCATCGACCTCACGGGCCTGCCGCCGTCCGCGGAAGAAGTCGCGGCGTTCGTCGCCGACCCAGATCCCGCCGCGTACGACCACGCCGTCGCGCGTCTGCTTGCGAGCCCGCGCTTCGGCGAGCGCATGGCGATGCCGTGGCTCGATGCCGCGCGCTACGCCGACACCAATGGTTTCTCGATCGACGGCGGACGCCACCTGTGGCTCTGGCGCGACTATGTGATCCACGCCTTCAACACCAACAAGCCGTACGACCGGTTCCTGGTCGAGCAGATCGCCGGCGACCTGCTGCCCGACAAGAACGACGAAACGCTGGTCGCGACCGGCTTCCAGCGCAATGCGATGATCACGCACGAGGGCGGCACGATCGCCGAGGAGAACCTCGTCAACTACGGCGCCGATCGCGTGCGGACCTTCGGCGAGGCGGTGCTCGGGCTCACGCTCGGCTGCGCGCAGTGCCATGACCACAAGTTCGACCCGATCTCGCAGCGCGACTACTACCGGCTGTTCGCGTTCTTCAACCAGACCACCGAGCCCGCGCACGGCGGCGATGGCGGCGCGAACGCACCGCCGACCGCGAACCTGAAGTCGGTGCTGGTGACGGGCGAGGAAAACGCGCTGCGCGAGCGGATTGCCGCGCTCGAGCAGGAACTTGCGCTACCGAACGCGATCGAGGTCGAGCGCTGGGAGCTTGACGAGCAGAGGAAGCTCGCGACACGCGGGCTTGGGCTCGCGCTGCATCCGGTAAAGCTGACGAAGATCAGCACGCCGAACACGGGCTCTGGCTTCGAGATCGAGGCGGAGCGTTACGCGCGCGTCACGCGCCCGATGGGGTTCGTGGCGTTCGACATCGCGATGGAGTTCGAGCAGCCGGGCCAGCCCGTGACGGGCCTGCGCATCGTGATGCACGCAGATCCTGCAGCGCCGAACGCTGGCTGGGGCTGGGCCGACGGCGGGGCGGGCGAGAAGAAGACCTTCGCGGTCACGAATGTGTCGCTCTCGGCGGGGAGCGTGGCGTCCGATCAGGTGAACCTCTACCGCATGCTCAACCTTGCGAGCGCCACCGCGAACTGCTGGACGGGTGACAACCACCCCGAGGGCGTGCTCGAGACGCGCGCTGAGACGGCGTGGATGCCCGACATCAAGCACGAGGGGCCCGTACATCTGACGGTGATGTTCGACGAGCCGCTCGCGCGCGACGCGACACGCATGACCGCGCAGGTGAACTTCGGGCGCTGGGGCGACGTCACCGCAAAGCGGATGGAGTTCTTCCTGGTCACGGGCAACGACGACGGCTCCGCATTGCCGCCCGCCGTGATGCGGATCCTGGCGAAGGACCGGGGCGCCCGAACCGCCGACGAGACGCGCGAGCTGTTCGCATACTTCAGCGCGCATGCGCCTGCGACCGAGCGCGCGCGCATCGATCTCGCCAACGCGCGCGAGCGCCTGCGCGTGCGCACCGAAGCGCACTCGACGATGGTGATGGATACCGCGGAGAAGCCGCGGGAGACGCGCATCCTGAACCGCGGCAACTACGCCGATCCGCGCGATGCCGTCGACGCCGGCACGCCCGCGGTGCTGCCGCCGATGCCAGAGGGCGCGCCGAACAACCGGCTCGGACTCGCACAATGGGTCGTCGATCCGCGCAATCCGCTGACCGCGCGCGTCGCGGTCAACCGCATCTGGAGCGTCTTCTTCGGCGCGGGACTGGTCCGTACGACGAGCGACTTCGGCCTGCAGGGCGATTGGCCTGAGCATCGCGCGCTGCTCGACGCACTTGCGGCCGACTTCCGCGACCACGGATGGGATGTCAAGCGGCTGGTCACGCAGATCGTCACAAGCGAGCTGTACAAGCAGTCGTCACGCACCACGCCCGAGATGCTCGCTGCGGATCCTGAGAACCGCCTGCTCGCGCGCGGTCCGCGGTTCCGCTTGCCTGCGGAGCTCATCCGCGACGGCGCGCTCAAGACGAGCGGGCTCCTCGCTGGCGAACTCGGCGGACCGAGCGTGAATCCCTATACGCCCGGCGACCCGTGGCGCGAGATCAGCCACTACGGCTCGAGCCCCGCGACCGCGCAGGCGTTCATTCAGGATCGCGGCGACAAGCTCTATCGCCGTAGCATGTACACCTACTGGAAGCGCACGCTGCCGCCGCCGAACATGGCGATCTTCGACGCGCCGAACCGCGAGCTGTGCACCTTCGATCGCGCGAGCACGAACACGCCGCTGCAGGCGCTGGTGATGCTCAACGACGAGCAGTTCGTCGAGGCGGCGCGTGCGTTCGCGCAGCGCGTCCTCGAGCGCAACGCGACCGACGAACGGCGCCTGCAGTGGGCGTTCGCAGAGGCGACGTCGCGACTGCCGCGCGCGGAGGAGTTGTCGGTGCTTTCGCAGGCGCTCGCGCGCGAGCGTGCGCGGTTTGCGGGCGATGCGCGCGCGGCGCAGGAACTCGTCTCGCACGGCGAATCGTCGCGTGATGCGGCGTTCCCGCCCGCCGAGCACGCTGCCTGGACGCAGGTGGCCGCGGTGCTCCTGAATCTTTCCGAAACAGTCACGAGGAACTGAGCGATGCGACACGACGCCACACCGATCGACGACCGCTTCGCACATCTCACCCGCCGGAGCTTCATCGGACGCGCCGCGCACGGCGTCGGCTCGATGGCGCTTGCGTCGCTGCTTGCAGAATCGATCCTCGGAGGCACGCGCACCGCGCGTGCGGACGGCGGCCTTGCAGGCGTGCCGCACTTCGCCCCGAAGGCGAAGCGCGTCCTCTGTCTCTTCCAGAGCGAGGGCTTCTCGCACATCGATCTCTTCGATCCGAAGCAGGCGCTGTGGGACCACGCGGGCAAGGACCTGCCGGCGTCGATCAAGGGCACGCAGCGCGTGACGGGCATGACGAGCGGGCAGGGGAGCTTCCCCGTCGTGCCGCCGCTCATGCAGGGCAAGAACTGCGGCAAGAGCGGCCTCTGGATCAGCGACCTGATGCCGCACCTGCAGACCGTCGCCGACGACCTCTGCATCATCAAGAGCCTGAACACCGAGGCGATCAACCACGATCCCGCGATCACGCTGATGAACACGGGCAACCAGATCCCGGGTTACGCCAGCATGGGCTCGTGGGCGAGCTACGGGCTCGGCAGCGAGAACGCGAACCTGCCCGCGTTCATCGTGCTCGTGTCGCAGGGTTCGGGCAAGAACCCAGGGCAGCCGATCTTCTCGCGCCTGTGGGGCAGTGGCTTCCTGCCGAGCTCGCATCAGGGCGTGGGCTTCCGGCCGGGCGGCAATCCGGTGCCGTATCTCGCGAACCCCGACGGCGTCGATGCGAGCGCGCGGCGCGCGATGCTCGATGACCTCGCGAAGCTGAACGCGATGCACGCGGATGAGGTCGGCGACCCCGAGACGCTCGCGCGCATCAATGCGTACGAGATGGCGTTCCGCATGCAGTCGAGCGTGCCCGAGCTTGCGGACTTGTCGGATGAGAAGCCAGAGACGCTCGAGATGTACGGACCCGAGGTCAACCGGCCGGGGTCGTATGCGGCGAACTGCCTGCTGGGGCGACGGCTGCTCGAGCGTGGCGTGCGCTTCGTGCAGCTCTTCCACCGCGGGTGGGACCAGCACATCGCGATCAACCGGCAGCTGCCGAACCAGTGCCGCGACGTCGACCAGCCGACGGCGGCGGTGCTCAAGGATCTCAAGGCGCGCGGGATGCTGGAGGACACGCTGGTGATGTTCGCGACCGAGTTCGGCCGCACGGCGTACAGCCAGGGCGGTTTCGGCGACCCGAGTTCAGGCCGCGATCATCACGGCCGGTGCTTCACGGTCTGGATGGCGGGTGGTGGCGTGAGGGGTGGCATGGAGTACGGGAAGACGGATGACTTCTCGTACAACATCGTGGAGAACCCGGTGCATGTGCGCGACTTCCACGCGACGGTGATGCATTGCCTGGGGATTGATCACGAGAGGTTGACGGTGCCGTTCCGGGGGCTGGATGTGAAGCTGACGGGGGTGGAGAGGGCGAGGGTGGTCCGGGACATCCTCGTGTGAGCGCACCGCGCGGTTGGTGGCCGACATGCGTCAGGGATTGACTAGGTTAAGCGGGCAGTCAGACGGCGGGAACGGCACGCGCGGCGCGTCGCCCCAGTTGCCGAGGACCGAGGCAAGATCGACTCCATCAACTATCTGGTCGGCGTTGATGTCGGCGGTGGCACGATAGCCTTGGGTGGGAGATGAAATGACGATCCACGGGCTAGCGCAGAGACCAGCAGACCCGCAGGCCGAAGATGGACTGGTTGAGAACTGCTCGATTTTCTTGATCTCCACCGTGCCATCCGACCAAGCACGCAGCAGTGCGCCACCCACTTGAGGCGCAGTACCCGAGCCTGGCATGATCGCTCCGCCATACGTGCCGTACCAGACGACCGTCGGACCAGCCTGCGCGGTCGCTGTCGCGGCGAGCGTCGCGACAGCCGCGGGTGTCGTGTTCACTGACGCGTACGCGAGCGATCCGGACTGAAGCAGCATCGCTCCGCCGATCATGCACAGTCCGACGCCGCATAGCGTGACTGCTCCTGCCAGTGCGTTCTTGCTCATGGTGTCTCCTTGAGTGGCGGATAGACCGCCTCGTGGCACGCTACCGCAAGCAGTGTGTCAAACAAAGAAATCACTGTCGACTTTGCACTGTCGCAGCCTCGCGAGCGGGTGGGCGGAAGTCGAATTCACTATGATTTCGGCTTCTGCAGCCCGTTGCCGCCTGGCTGCGCGCATTTCGTGAGGTCGGTGGCACGAGGGTGACGAGATGAACGTTTTCGATCTACGCAACGACTTGGTCGGCGAGTACGGCGCGTACACGCAGAGTTTCATCAACATTCGCCACGACGCCTTGCGCACGAAGGTCGAGACGGAGATTGGGCGCGGCGCTCTGTGGCCCGATCCGCTCCTTCAGTTGAACCCAGCCTACGAGGCCGGCGGCAGCGTTGAAAGTCTGGTTCAAGCGGAAAAGCTCCACGCGGAGTGCGCCAAGATCTTCCGCCGCAAGACCGACAGCGATGAGGGCGATTCGCTTCAGCTCTATCGCCACCAGGTTGAAGCCACCGAAGCCGCCTCGCGCGGCGAGCCTTATGTGGTGACGACAGGCACTGGTTCTGGCAAGAGCCTCACCTACATCATTCCAATCGTCAACCATGTCTTGCGGCGTGGTACGGGTCCTGGAATCCAGGCGATCGCCATCTACCCGATGAACGCTCTCGCGAACTCGCAGTTCGACGAGCTTGAGAAGTACCTGCAGCGCGGCTATCCCGAAGGACAGCCACCCGTCACCTATGCGCGCTACACCGGTCAGGAGTCGGCCGAGGAGCGCAATCGGATCATCGCCAATCCGCCCGACATTCTCCTGACGAACTACGTGATGCTCGAGCTGCTGCTCACGCGGCGCCACGAGCAACAGCTCATCGGCGCGGCGCGGGACCTTCGGTTTCTTGTGCTTGACGAACTGCACACCTATCGCGGACGACAGGGCGCGGACGTCGCCATGCTCATACGCCGGTGCCGTCAGGCATTCAGCGGCGAACGGATGCTGTGCGTCGGTACCAGCGCCACGATGGCAACCGAGGGAAATCGATCGCAGCGTCGCGCCGCGATCGCCTCGGTCGCAACCAGCATCTTCGGGCAGCCCGTCGGACCCGATCGTGTGATCGATGAGACACTCGCCCGCATCACGCCAGCGCGCGACTTCAGCGTGGACTCGGAGCGTCGCGCGCTTGCGGCAGCCGTTGCGAGCGTCGCGGAGTCCCCGCTCGGGGCGTCCATTGGATTCGAGGCGTTTGCGAGGAATCCGCTCGCATCGTGGATCGAGACCAACTTCGGGCTCACGACGGAGTCGGACTCGCCTCGGCTTCGACGTGCGCGTCCGCGCGCTGCTTCAGGCCCAACGGGAGCCGGCGCCGAGCTGTCGGCGCTCACAGGTCTCGACACCATCGCGTGCGAAACGGGCATTCGTCGCCTGCTCGAGCACGGCGCCTCGGTGCGGAACCCGACCACGGGACTTCCCGCGTTCGCATTTCGCCTGCACCAGTTTGTGACACGTGGCGATACGGTCTGGGCTTCTCTCGAAGCGCCGGAGTCGTGGCATGTCACCCTCCGTGGGCAGCAGTTTGTTCCGGGCGACCGCTCGCGACTGCTGCTGCCTCTCTGCTTCTGCAAGGACTGCGGCCACCACTTCTTCCGGGTCGACCGCGTGAGCGACGGAGACGGCTACACCTACCGCGCGCGAACTCGCTTCGAGAAGACAAGGCTCGAGGACACGGAGTCGGGCTACCTGTTCCAGCCAGAGGATCCCGCGCGCTGGCACGCGCCCTCGAGCGCATCACGATTCCAGCGCTTCGAGGCCAAACGCCGACCGATGCCTACACGGAGAAGACGACGGCAAGCGCGGCTGAGCGGCCGAGTTGCTGACGAGAAGCTCGTCCGGGGTGTGTCCGCGGGGTAGCTGGGACTCGCCTCGAAATGTAAGCTAGTCTCTATGACTCTCGACCAAAGGAAGCATAGCCCGAAGCAGCTTGCGGAGTACATGCACGACGGAACGCTCGGCCTGCCCGACTTTCAGAGGCCGAGCGTTTGGGCGGCGAAGCAGCAGAAGGAGCTGCTTGAATCGCTCCTCCGTGGCCTCTCAATCGGAGTCATCACGCTCTGGACGCCACCTTCGGGTCTGAAAGTAGAGCGTCAGCGGCCTTTCTTTCCAAACGCGCGTGGGCGAAGGCACGCTCACCTGGTGCTGGACGGCCAACAGCGTCTTCGAGCGCTCTGTGCGCTATGCCGGGGCCCTGACCCGCATCAGCGAAAGCCCAAGTTCATCTTCGTGGGCAAAGGTGGTGATTTGAGGTCAGGCAAGACGGCCCGTGATGGCGACGTGTCGACCTCGGAGATCGCCCAGAAGTCAGTCGCCGACATCGTGACTGCAAGCGCTAAGCAGGGGAAAATGATCAGACGGGTGAAGGACGCTCTGACCTCTGACGCAGTGACCGTTGTCGTGGTTCAGCTGCGGGAGAATGGCGACGCCATCGAGCTGTTCGAACGCATCAATTCACGCGGGCAGCGACTGGCAGTCAAGGATCTTGTTGCAGCAAGACTTTCTGAGGTCTATCCCGAGTACATCACTGAATGCGACCAGCTTTCGGTTCGACTGACCGGTGATGATGGCAAGCCGCGACTCTCCTGCTTCGATCGGATGGTGCTTACGAAGGTTGTAGCCTTTGGCGCTACTGGTCGGAGGACCTCACGGGCAAAGGACGCGCATGCGATTATCTTCAACGCACTACATGGTGGCGGGCAGCGTGCAAGCGGAAGGCCCATACCGGTGAAGAATCTGCTTGAGCAAACCGGCCGCGCTGGAAAGCGGCTCCGAGACGAGCTTCTCGTACGGTTCGGCCTGAGTAGCTCGCTCACGGAAACGGCTCTTGACGGGAGTGCAGCGACGGTTGCTCTTCAGTATCTCGTCACCCACTCGAAACCGAGTCAGAGCGAGATGACGATGCTTCGGCGATGGCTGTTCGTGATGCTCTTTTCGACGTACTACACGGGCGGTGCAACAGAGTCAAAGGTCGATGCTGACATGAAGGCGATGAGCGAGCGGTCGGTTAACTGGAAGCAGCTGTTCCAGCGCGCGAGTGAAGGGTTCGCGGGGCGGGGGGTTGTGCTGCGCGCCACTCCAAACAGCGTGGACCTAGAAGCGAATCCCGCTTTCTGGCGCAAGCAGGCAAACCGAAAGTATCTCGAAGTTCTCCGACGTTTCTCGATTGCGAATCAGTCGCTCTACGGCTGGTGTGACAGCGCGAAGAAGGTTCGGCTCGGAGACTCCAACGCCACCCTGCAGCACATCTTTCCACGAAAGCCGAAGGAGACGAGGCGGTTTCGGCAGGGCGTGAACCTCAAAGAACATCCTGCGAACTACGCAACAATTGAATCGGCGGAGAACTCAACAATCAACAACAAAGAACCGCACGAGTATCTACCGACCGTCGATATCCGCGCGCGGCGGCAACAGAACATTCCAAAAGTAAGATTCTGGAAGCCCAACATGCAAGGTAAGTTCTTAGACGCGCGAACCCAGTTGATTCTGCTCGCAGCGGTGAGCCGGTACCGGCGTGGCACATGGGCTTGAGATCGAGGAGTGGGTCATCTTCGACTGTTTCGCCCGCTCACCTATCGGCTGACAAGCTTTGAGCTTTGGATGTGCCGACTGCGGACACCGATTCAGCTCGCCTCGGCAAGCGAGACTTCCGCAACGGGTGCTGCAAAACAGCCTGCCTCGCGAATGCAGGGGTTGAGTCGGCGACGGGCTATCGGACGCACTTTACCGCGGGTCGCAGGTCATTCAGACCCCGAATGTCGCCGGTCGTGAGTCGCCTCACTGGCGGCGAGGTCGATCAGGGCGCGTGCGGTTGCGCCCGACCATTCCATTGGCGCTCGCTGAAATCATGCGGCGGGCCATGACCCACCTTTTTTCACGGTGTGTGCCCTGCAAGCGCAAGTAGGGTTGAGGGCGCGGCGCATCCCAGAAGGCGCATGCACGCGATCTCGGTGCACTTTCTGCGTGGGGGTTGGGATCTGAGCAGCCGGACGATCTAGCCGCAGCGAAGGCCATGTTCGGCATCCGATGCGTGAGGCGTTCGGCGCGACGCCGCTGAAAGCACGAGGCACTCGACTTGATCTCTGGCGAATCGACCTCGCCATGATTGGCAATCGGGGGCGCGCAGGCAAACCACAGGCGCGAGCTTGCGCCCTTCGAGTGTATGAGACGTACCGACCCTCCGAGGCCGCACGCCTCGGCCCGAGCCGCGCCAGCACCGCGAGCATGCTGACCAATCTCGTTGGTTTCTGACAGGCTTGAACTTAAACTGCGACAATGACGTCAGAACAAGCCGTCGTTGAGAGCATCCGCCGCGGATATGGCTTCGAGACGCCAGCAGCTGACAACAGAGTTGTTGAGTCGGCCACGCTCATCCAGACGACGCTCGCGAATGCCCTTCAGCTGCTTTCACGGGAGCTCTACAACTATGAAGGCCACTTCCTTCTGGAGTTGCTGCAGAACGCGGACGACAATCACTATCCAGCCAGCGTCGCACCTGCGCTGGCCATCTCTGTCCAGCCAGACGGCATCGTCGTCACCAACAACGAGGTCGGGTTTCACGAAGAGAATGTCCGTGCGATCGCGACGATTGGCAACAGCACGAAGCGCGCCGCGAAAGCCAACGCGACCGGTGAGAAGGGAATCGGATTCAAGGCGGTATTCAATGTCACGCCCCGCCCAGAGATTCACTCGAACGGCTTCCACTTCTGCTTCGACACCACGAAGTACGGTGATCTTGGAATGGTGGTACCTGAGTGGCTGCCTTCCGCGGCACATCGAGGAACCGTCGGAGAGACCGTGATTGTTCTGCCTGCCGCCTCACAGCGTGCGGCACCTATGGATCTGATCGAGCAGTTCACGCCAGAGCTTCTACTATTCATGCGTCGACTACGGCGAATTCGATTTGTAGACGATCGGATCGCCGCGTCGGTCGAGTTACTTCGCACCGACCACCACGGCTTCTGCACCGTCCGCCGCACCGTGACACAGGGCGGCCAGACGACGACGCAGGAGCATCGCTTCTTCAGGCACGAGCACGAGGTGGTCGTCAGCGACCTTCAGGAAGAAAAGCGGCCTGGCATCGCGAAATCGACGGTCGTTATCGCGATACCGCTGGACAAAGCCGGCTCCGTGGACAAGTCCACCCTGCGCAAGCTTTTCGCATTCCTGCCCGTGAAGGACGCAGGGCTCCCCTTCGTTGTACATGCAGACTTTGTGCTGAACACGAGTCGAGAGGACATTGTTCGCGGGAAGCCATGGAACGTCCGGTTGCGGAACGAACTGGGTACGGCGCTGGCGGAGGCGGTACTGGCGATGCAGTCGCGCGACGCCGTGCTTCGGAGCGCGCTGAAGGTGCTCGTGAAGCCCGCGCAGATCGCGGATGCGTTCGTGCGCCCCATTATGGAGCTTGCCATCGAGAAGCTGCGCGGCATGCCGTGCATTCCTGCCGAGCCCGACGGTTGGTGTAGCCCAGCAGGGGCACTTCGGCACGACCAGGGTGGCCTGTCAGAACTGATCTCGCCCGCGGAGCTTCGCGGCGAGCTGGACAAGTCATACGCCGCAAAGGATGTTGCGGAGATTCGCGAAGCACTCGACTTGCTTGGGGTGGCTGGCTTCGGACTCACTGAGTTGCTGAAGATCTGCAGCGACCAAGACTGGATGCGGGGCCGCAAGCCAGCGTGGCTGGTGCAACTGTACGCCGCGCTCGAGCGCCCTTGTAGAGACCCCGCGAACCTGAAAGTGATCAAACGCACCCCGCTCTTGCGGACGGTGACAGGTGACTTTGTTGCGGCAGAAGGCAATGCTCTTTATCGCTCGCTCGATCGAACGGCCGAGTACGGATTCGAACACGAGCTCAAGATCCTCGATAGCCAGATCGTGCGAGCCGCGCGATCAGAGAAGGTCGCAGAAGAGGTCAGCGGTTTTCTGGACCGGCTCCAGATCTACGACGCGACTGCGGGCGCAATCGTGGCGCAGTACATCATTCCGCGACAGAATCCCCGCGCGGAGTGCACTGTTCAGTTGCTCGTAGCGCACGCACGATATCTACGCGATCATCTGAAGGAGTACCTCGGGAACGACGGCGGCAGCGCCTCCCGGCGAGATCACCTCGCCGAGCATTTCCATCTCTTGGTTGGTCAGGGGAGTGATCAGCGGGTGCGGCGGCTTGCGGATCGGCTCTACCTTGGCGATCGATACAACGATCCGAATGGGATGCAGAAACTGTTCGGCGCGAAGATTGCGCACCAGCTCATTAGTCCAGACTACCTCGATGCGGATCCGACGCCCCAGCCAGACGAGTGGCGAGAGTTGTTCCTGACACTTGGTGCTTCAGAAATGCCGCAAGTGCACTGGACGCCCTGGGGTTGCGAGCCATCGGAAGAGTTCGCAGCACTGCTTGCGGAAGATGACCCAGAGCAAAACGAAGCGCTCTTGAGGCTGTTGGACAAGCACTGGAGAACGTGGGTTGCGCCCACCATGGACTTCGCCGATTCAGAGCTTTGCGGGTTGCTTCAGGGCCTCCGAGTCCCGTCAGCATCTGGAGAAGCCGTACGAATCTCAGCGCAGTACCGTCCGTCCGAGGACAACAAAGCAGTGTTCGGTGACTCTGTTTCGTATCAATCTCGGGCATTCCGATCGGATGGGTTCTCGCGTGCCCTTGGGGTGGTGGACGCACCCTCGGTGGAGCAGGTGCTTGCGCGGCTTGAGGCGCTGTCGGAAGCGCCACCCAAGAGGCTGAAGTCGATTGGCAAGCTCTATCGATATCTCGAGCAACACTGGGATGGCCACGCTGACGAGATCAAGCAGCGCTTCAGTCAGTCGAGGCTGATCTTCTGCAAGACTCCCAGTGAGGGTGTCAGATCGCGGCGATTGAAGGAGTGCTGTTGGAGCTTTCCCAGCAAGCTCTGGGCCTACGCTGACGTGGGTAGCCTTGAGCGCGATTGGAGCGATTACAAGGAATTCTTCCGCAGCAAGCTCCATGTTCGCAGCTCTGCGCAGCCGGAAGAGGTCCTTCAGGTTCTGGAAAGGCTGTCGGACCTCGAACTGGAAGCCGATGAAGCCCGCGCACTTGCACTTGACGCCTATTCGGAGTTGGAGCGGGTCCTACGACAAGCTGAGGACGGTGGCGCAGAGGAACCCGCTTGGATCCGGAAGGCCAAAGACAGCCTTTGTATTCTGACAACGAAGGGCGACTGGTGGCGCAACGATGACGATGTCTTCGCCGAGGACGATGGCGAGCTTTCAGAGCTCTTCTTCGACTGCGAGAACATTCGGTTCATCTGCATCCCACGGGACCGCCTTCCCAAGTTCCACCGCTTGCTTAGGGTACTCGGCATCCGGCCTGCATCAGACGCCGAGCGTCACCCTCCTCCATGGCGCGATGGAGAGGACGTACCAGAGCTGACGGCCCGACTGCGGGAACGATGGCACCACCTCGCGCGAATCGCATTCGTCAAGGCCGAAAAGCAGTACGAACGCATCAAGGAAGACGGTCGCCTGCTGATGCTGCGCTCCCTTACGGCACGCAGTTTCAAGCCGCTCGCGCTTGAAGTGCAACTGGCGGGCGAGACTCGGCAGTGCAATTGGCCTACACATCTCAGCAGTGAGGGGGACGAGTCACGCCTGTTTGTCGATCAGTCCCACCTAGACAGCTGGATATGCATTGCATCGTCGATTGATCAGTTTTTGGGGCTCGACGGCCGTATCGAGGATCTACTCACGATGGTACTTGGCGCTTCGGACGATCGACAGATCCAATCGATCTTCAGCCAAAAGCGACTTACGGAGTTACCCCAGGGTGAGATCGAGGAGATGGAGCTGGTCGGAGATGAGATCGAGAGCGATCCGGAGCCACTAGTCGGGAACAACGAGCAGGATTCAGAGCCGCAGCAGAGCAGCAACTCGGCGCGGGCCGCAACCATGGCGGCGGATGGAAGCAAGCCGCAGGACACCAGCAAGGACCTTCCCGGGACCAGAGAGGCGTCGTCAATCGAGCGCCAAAGTTCTGAGGCTGCGACGGCACGCAAGAAGACGGACTCGGCGACTCCGTCAACGATCTCGCCGCCTGCGAATGCGGCAGCACGAAAGACGCAGGGTTCCCCAAGGGACGGCCGCGGGAAGTCATCGCCTTCCACCGAGGGTTCTAGCAGAGACGGGAGGAAGGCCCATACGCCACCGACAAAGCCTGATCGTTCGGAAGGTAGCCGCGCAAAACAACAGCGCCGCCCAGGGCGGCTAATCAGTTATGTGGAAACCAATGAATCGACGGATCCGACCCCCGAGGCAAGCAATGAGTTGCAGGAGCGTCGCGAGGAAACGGATGAGGCTGCGGTCCGCTACGTAGTGCTCAAGGAGCTCGATGAGGGGCGGATCGCGACTGTCATGCCCCATAGCAATCCTGGATACGACATCGAGTCGAAAGACGCGAATGGCGACACGGTTCGCTTCATCGAGGTGAAGGGGCTAGGCGGGGAGTGGGGCGAGAGGGGCGTCACGATGTCGAATGTCCAGTTCGACCACGCGCGATCCAAGAAGGACCGGGCGTGGCTCTATGTTGTTGAGTTTGCCGCTGATCAGCGGCAAAGACGGCTTTGGCGGATTCAGGACCCGGTCTCGAAGGCAAACAAGTTCGGATTCGACTACGGCTGGCGGCAAGCTGGTGACGAGGCTCCGCCACCAACGCCAGCTGAGGCGCTGCTGAAGCCAGGTGTCTCCATCACGATGAGCGACGGTTCGATCGGAACCGTCGTGGCGGTGAAAGCTCACGGCAGCATCTACACCGTGACGTGCGCGCGAGCGGACGGAACACGCGTAAACCGTTCAGGGCCGATCGGAATGTTCTCTACACTTATCCGGAGGGGATGACATGGCGCGGGTACTTCCGGAACTTGACGAGGTGGAGCTATCCGCGGTGCGGTCCAGCGCCGAGGTCCGCTTCTATCGCCACTGCCGCGATCAGCTCCCCGCTGGCTGGACCGTTCTCTACTCCGTGCAGTCGGTTCGAACCAGCTTCGGAGGCCGACTCCGCGACGGTGAAGCTGATTTCGTGATTCTGGTGCCGAATCAAGGGATGTTGGTGCTCGAGGTGAAGGGCGGCGGCATCGAGTTCTTTCCTGCAGAAAACAACTGGTACTCGACCGACCGGCACGGGAAGCCGCACCTCATCAAGAATCCCTTCGTGCAGGCGAAGGAAGAGAAGTTCGCGATCCTACAGATGTTGAACGATGAGCCGAAGTGGCGCTCCATCCAACCCGGGAAGATCACGATTGGGCACGGCGTGATGCTGCCCGATGCGGATCAGACGGAAGGCCTTGTCGGTCCAAACAGTCCTCGGGAGATCCTCGGCGGTCGTCGCGAGCTTGCTCGCGCCGAGCAGTGGATCTTGTCGGTGCTTGATCATTGGCGCGCATCTGATGGATCGAACAGCGGCATCGAACTCTCCCCAAGCGGAGTCAAGTTCATCGAGAACTTCTTGTTCGGCCGTCGCTTTGCCCGGCCTCTTCTGGCGACTCGACTTGCGGAGGAAGAGGGACTTCGAATCGCACTTACGGAGCAGCAGTCGCGCGTCCTTCGATCCCTTGGCGCCCGAAAGCGCGCAGTAATCACGGGAGGTGCTGGAACTGGGAAGACGCTCCTCGCCCTGGAGCGAGCGAGGATGTGTTCGGCCAAAGGGCTGAAGACGCTGCTGCTGACGTACAACCGGCTGCTCGCGGATTTTCTCAAGCACGCAACGCTTGGCGATCAGCGCATCTACGCAATGTCATTTCATCAGCTCTGCGAGTGGCGAGCACGGCTCGCAAGCGAGGCGAGTGGGCGTGACCTGATTTCGGAAGCACGCGAGGCATTTCCCGCGCGAGGCGGATCGGAGTACTTCGACCAGCAGTTGCCCTTCGCACTGGTTCTCTCGACTGAGATACTAGAAGAGAGATTCGATGCCATCATCGTCGATGAGGCTCAGGATTTCCGGCAGGATTACTGGGCTGGCGTAGAGCTGCTGATGAGCTCCGAGGAGGACGGGTCTTTGTTCATCTTCTCTGATCCGAATCAGGCCTTGTACTCAAGAGCCGAAGCAGTTCCTGTCAAGGAGTTTCCGTTCGCACTCACGGCCAACTGTCGGAACACGGTGGCCATCCACAAGCTTGCCTATCAGTTCTATCGCGGGGACGAAACGGATCCACCCGAGGAGAACGTGGGCGCGCCAGTCGACTTTCTTCCGGCACCTTCGTTAGCAAGTCAGGCAACGAGCATTCACGCTCTCGTGGGGTCATTGCTTTCAAAGGAGGGAGTCAGTGCGGGGCAGATCGCAGTACTCGTCTGTGGTCAACCCAAGGCTGAGTACTACGACGCTCTCGTCTCAAAGCCGTTGCCACGCGGAACGGGTTGGCGGGTAGAGGGCTCGGCCGCCTCCGATGGAGTTCGGGTGGACACGGTGAGCCGCTTCAAGGGACTTGAGGCAGACGTGGTATTGCTGTGGGGCTTGGACACGGTGCGATCTGCGGAGCGCGTGGAAACTCTCTATGTTGGAATCTCGAGAGCGAAGTCACGCCTTCATGTCGTCGCGAGAACAGATGTGCTGCGAGAGCTTGGAGAGTCGAGTTCGTCACGGCAGGCGTAGTGCTCTTTGAACGCATGATTGGCCGAAGCGCGAGACTCGCGCCCGAGATTTCGAGGTGGGATCGTGCCCAACGTAATCAATCCACGAACCCAAACACCCCTGATCGCCGGCCTCATCGGCGGCGCCTTCGCCCTCATCGGCGTGCTCCGGATGCCCTATGGCTACTACAGCGTGATGCGCTTCGTGGTCGCTGCCGCATGCGTCGTGCTCGCGGTGGGCGCCATCAGCCGCCGGAAGCCACTCGCAACGGCGCCGCTCATCTTCATCGCGCTGTTTATGTTGTTCGTCAAGGGACTGTCGAAGGACACCTGGCAGGTGATCGACCTCGGAGTCGCCGTGCTCCTCATCGGCATGGGCGCCTGGCTGACGACACTCGAGGTGAGGGATTGAAAGTAGAGCATCGCGTCGATTGCGCTCGGCCATCCTTCAATCGAACTCCGCAACGACCGGAAGATGGTCGCTGAGATGCCCATCCGCGCGCCAGATGTCGCCTTGCGGCGGTACCCAGCAATCGCGCAACCGCGCCAGCATCGGCGGCGTCACAAAGAGATGATCGATCTGGTGACGGATGGCGCCTCTACTGTGACGGAAAGTCGGGATCGGACCACCCCGTGCATGCGCCAGGCAGTCCACCAACCCGATCGCGCGCATCCGATCGAGCCACTCGCGGTTGCCGCGGTCGCCGTCCGGCCCGTCGTCGAGCGTGGGTGCGCTGTTGAAGTCGCCGCCCACGACCCAGAACTGGCGGTCGATCGCGGGCTGGCCCCGCAGCGCATCCCAGAGCAGGTCGGTCATCCAGATGGAGTTGTTGCGCTCAAGCTTGATGCCTGTCACATCGATTCCCGCAAGGCCCGCGGGATCGACGGGCCATGGCGGGCTGTAAGCGCAGACCACGTGCAGGTCGTTGAAGCCGCTGCATTGAGCGCGCTGCGCGACCAGGTTGCCAGAGAAGCGGCGGAGCTCGTCGTTGGCCCATGGCTGTGAGCACGAGAGCTCGATCGGGGACACGATCCCGGACCGAGCAAAGAGCGTGGTCTTGAACGACTGTGGCGCGTCCGACCGTCGAATCGGGGTGTGTGATCGGCAGTCAGTTGTCCCCCACTCGGCAGGAGTTTCCGCGACTTCCTGCAGCAAGGCCAGATCGGGTGCGAGATCGCGAAGGTAGCTCCATGCGGAGCTCCCGATTCGCGCGGACTTCATGTTCCAGGTGACGACCCGCATGTGAGGACTCGGAGAGAAGGCTATCGATGATCACGCGATGGTGTCTCGACCCATCGACCCCCCACGTCACCCGTTCCGCAGACTTCGTCTGCGGGCACTCACGACATCGGACCATCCTCAGCCACGGGCCCAACACGGATGCCCGCTTATCTCCGCTCTCGCAGCAGCGCGGCAATCTCATCCAACCTCACCACCATCCGTCTCATCAGCTCCGTCTGGCCATCCCCTCGCATCGCCGCCATCCCCAGCTTCGCCGCGCAGTTCGAGGATCTCGACACGGGCGTCCGCATCGCGGCGCCAACAGCGCGAATCGTCGTGAAGTGAGCGATTTCATCTTGACTTCACGAGCTGCCCATCCGATAGTTCGGGCGGCGACTTGCTCGGCCCTATGGACGATGACGAGCCGCCACAAAGACGCCCGCTTGCAGCGGGCGCATTTCTTTTTGACGCTCCCGCTAGATCCCGATTACGCCCGCGCTTGTGAGCTTTGGTTCGAGTTCCTCGAACAGCCGATCGGCGCCGTAGCGCCGCAGGGAGCCTCGCGGCCATTCGCGCAGGTACAGCGCATACGCCGCAAGATCCGCAATCTGGATGAAGTAGGAGTGCTGCGATTGGCGCAGTACCGCGTCCTCGACGATCCAGCGGAGCCCACGCTTGCCGTCACCAGGGTCCGCGCCGCCTGTTCGGCCGAGCCGACGCAGCCTTCGGATGAGCGATCGAAGCCGGGACTCGTCCGTGTCGTCAGCGAGGATCACGCCCGAGTCCGATGCGCTTCCAGCCGCAAGATGTCCGTCGAACTCCTCGAGAAGTCGGGTCCACGCCAATTCGAAATGGGAACGACGAAGCGCGCCCTGGGGCACGGCGAGAGCGGGCTTCCGAAGGCAGGCCGCAGCGAGACGCATCTCGGGTAGCGCATGAGCGACCCCCGAGAGCAGCCGACGATACATGTCGATGCGCAGCCGCTTGCTGTGCAGCCCGCGGAATGGGCTGCCAATCGAGGGATGGAGGATGTCGCGCGCGTGGAGCTCGACCCGTCTCGGGAGGCCGAGTGGATCGAGCACCGCGTTTCGCGCAGCCACCACGGCGTCGAGCTGCTGCCGCCAGCCAGCGAAAGGGACGATGACACCGCAGAGAATGAAGTGGGAACTCGGTTGAAGGTGTAGCGGCAGTCCCGGACGCAGCGCGCCGGGATCCCCTGACTCGTCGACATACATGAACTGCATCGTGATCCCCCGCGCTCGGCTGAAAGCGCATTGGGAATCGAGCATAACGCCGTCAAATCCGAGATCCGGACGACGTGCATTTCGCCACGAAGTTCGATCCGTGGATGGAGCGTCGTATCACGACGCGAGCGCGAACTCAGCGCCGATGCGTTTGCGTCGTAGGCGCGTCAGTTCCGCTCCCTCAGCAACCCCGCGATCTCATCCAACCTCTCCACCATCCGCTTCATCAGCTCGGTCTGACTCTCCCCCTGCGCCGCCGCCGGCTTCGCCGCCTCGTGCCGCAGCTCGTCCCGCCGCTCGTCCCACAGCTCGAGGATCCGGTTCTTGAACTCATGCGCGTCGATGATGCCCGTGAGCTGCATGTCGTGCGCCTGCCCGGCGCTGTGGCCCGCGGTCTCGAACTTGAGCGTCGCGAGGTTGTAGCGCTTGAGGAGCGGACCCTCGATGATGGTGACATCCTGGATGTCCTCGAGCGGAACGGTCTTCTCGACCTGGACGATGATGCCCGTATTGAAATCCTGGGCGAAACCGCAGCGCGCGATCGGTGATCTGGCACACGAGCTTGTCGAAGGAGCGCCGCGCCCACCACCGGCCGACGCCGCAGAACCACACGAGCGCGAGCGGGGCACCGATGACCGTGCACAGCATCGTGAGTCCGATCGTGACCACGAGGTACGGCCGGCAGGGCGCATTGAAGCGCGCGGCCGCGGAAGCGTGGCTCGTCATGCGCGCATGCTTCGCGCGCACCGCCCTCAGTCGAGGAACCGCACAACGCCCGTGTCGACGTCGTAGATGCCGCACATCATCGAGACCGATCCGTCCGCGACCGCCTTCCGCAGGATCTCGCTGCGCTTCAGCAGCTGACCCGCCTGCCAGCGGACATTCGCCTCCGAAGCTGCGGTGAGGTCGGTCGCCGACTTCCCCGCGACCGCGGGCGCGAGCGGAGCGACGAACGATCCCATGTTCCCCGGCAGCGGCTTGCCCGCGACGGCGGCGTCGATCGCTCCGCACTTCGTGTGCCCGAGCACGAGGATCGTGTGCACGCCAAGCGCCGCGACTCCGTACTCGAACGTGCCTGCCGCGGTCTCACCCTCTCCGTTGCCCGCGACGCGCACGACGAAGAGATCGCCGACGCCCTGGTCGAACACCATCTCGACGGGCACTCGCGAATCGGCGCAGCTCAGCACGCCCACCGACGGCGTCTGTCCGAAGGTCCCCGTCTGCACGATGCGCTCATCCTTCCAGTTGTGCGCGGTCGCGGTCCCGCTGAGGAAGCGCGCGTTGCCTGCAGCGAGCTCCGCCCGGGCGTTGCCCTTCGCGATGCCGGCAGGTGCGGTCGCCACCGTCGTCGAGCTGGCGCTCGGCGTCGACGCGCAGGAGGGGAGGAACGCAAGCGTGACG
>JBEGLX010000049.1:0-26896 GCA_041183345.1 Planctomycetota bacterium | reverse complement strand
CCACGCTGAACCGTCCGTTCGACTCGTTCCTCACCATCGGTGGAACCGCGACCGCGACCAACTCGACCAGCGCCGATCCCTCGTGGAACTCGGGCGGCTCGGGCTCGCACGCTGGCGGCCCCAACGGCTGGAACCGCGCTGACCTGCTGAACAACGGCACCATGGGCTGGTTAAACAGCTCGCCGCCGACCCTCCAAGGGCGCGTGGGTGTGGGACCGAACACAGCGACTGACGTTCTCATCGGGCAGTTTGTCCTCGATCGGGGGGGGAGCGCCGGTACGTGGCGTTTGACGATTGGATACAACAATGGAGTTGCAGGATCAGCCGTCCAGTTCGGAACGGGAAGCTTCTCGATTTGTGATCCAACGCTCTACCGCGACCTCGATGGCGACGGAATCGGTTTCGCGAGCGATGGTGTACTGAACACATGCGCCTCGGCTGCTGGCTACGTCGGTCTCGACGGCGACAACTGCCGATTGATCTTCAATCCTGACCAAGCAGATTGCGATGGTGACGGCGTTGGGAACGCTTGCGCCATCGCCGATGGGACGGACCTCGACTGTGACTCCGACGGCATCCCCGATGTCTGCGAGGGCGCAGTACGATTCGTCGAGACCTCGACGTTGCTTCCATTGAGCGGTGCGACTGCGGCGCAAGCGACCTTCGTCAATCTTCCGCGCGCCTACGGCAGGCCCCCAAAGCTTCGTATCGAGGCGACAGCCGATCTCGGGGCGGCAAACGACGGCATTCTGCTTACCGTCGACGGCGCATCCGCCGGGACCTTCTTCCTGACGGATGGCACCGACTGTCCCGCGAGCCCGAATAGCGCCACCATCACGTACACACTGCCCAACTTCAATTCGATCGTCGCCGATGGCACGATGGTGGTGCGGGCGACGGCGTTTGGAGCTGTGAACAGCGCGACGTGCGGTGCGAGCGGTGGAGTCCGGTTCAGGCTTGAGTACGACGGCATCGCGGCAGGAAACGACTGCAACAACAACGGTCGCCTCGACTCATGTGACATCGCCCAGGGCTCCTCCTCCGACCTCAATGGAAACGCTATCCCCGATGACTGCGAGTTTGTTGTGGGCGGATCTGGATATGCCACCATTGACGCGGCCGTCGCTGCTGCTCCGGCAGGCGCCGTGATTCGAGTCTCGCCTGGCTCGTATTCGACCGGCCTCATCCTCGATAGCAAGCCTCTTTCGCTCGTCTCGATTGGCGGTCCTGCCGTCACAATCATCTCCGGGACTGGCGTTGCGAGTTCGATGGTGGCCATTCGCGGAGCTGCCGCGAACGGAACCCTTATCGATGGCTTCACCTTCCGCGATGGCGCGGTTGGCACCGCAGCCTATGGTGTTCGTGTCGGTGGTGCGATGTTCCTTGAGAACACGACGGCGACGATCCGGAACTGTCGCTTCATCAACAACTCGACCGAGTATGGCGGTGGTATCTATGGATTGGGTTTCTCGGGTGTGATCGAAGATTGCCTCTTCGACACGAACTCGGCACAGTTCAACTCGGGTGGCGTGCAACTCGGCTTCGGTGGCTCCTGCGTGTTCCGGAGGAATGTCCTCGTCGGGAACTCGGCAGAGAATGGCGGTGGCATGCACCTGGTGAACTGGTTTGAGGGCAGTGTGACTTCCGTGTCAGTCGAGGACTGTGAGTTCCGCGACAACATCGCGATCGCGAGTGGTGGAGCGATCTACTGGTATGGGAATCTCGGTGTCGATCTGCCGATCGTCCGATGTCGCATGACGGGTAATGAGTCGCAAGACGCAGCGCTTGTCCGGATCGGAGGATCGCTTGCCTTCGCGATCTCAGGTTCGACCTTGTGCAACGCGCCGGCCAACGTGCTCGGTACCTTCGTCGATGGAGGTGGCAACGAATTTGATCGCGATTGCAATCAGAACGGCATCTGCGACAGCGACGACATCGCCGCGAACGCTTCGCTCGATAAGAACGTGAACGGGATCCTCGACGCTTGCGAACTGGAACGCGGCGACCTCAATCTCGACGGCTTCGTCAACGCGGCCGATCTGTCCGTGTTGCTTGCCTTCTGGGGCGTTCCGCAGCCACCGCTCGGTGATCTCGATGGGGACGGCATCATCGGCGGCGCCGATCTCTCGATCCTGCTTGGCAACTGGGGCACCACTCCCTAAGCGCGATCGCCTTCGATCCGACTCCAGAGCCCGTCCGCGATCTCGCGGACGCAGCACTGTCGTATCATGCGCGGCTTATGCCTCGCGCGCTGATTTCGCTTGTTGTGACCGTCCTGTTCTCCGCTCCCGTGATTGCCCAGGATGGCGCGTCCGATGGTGCCCCAAAGGGGCCGCCGCCGACGCCCGTGCGGGTCGCGGAGGCGAAGCAGGAGTCGCTCGCGCCGCGGAAGCGCGTGTTCGGCGAACTGCGCGCGAGCAAGCGCTCGGTGCTCGCGGCCGAGGAGGGCGGCATCGTGCGCGAGTTCGTCGTCCGCGAGGGCGAGCAGGCCGATGCCGGCGCCGTGATCGCGCGGCTCGATGACACCCGCCTGAAGCTCGAGCTCGCCGCCAACGCAGCATCGCTCGATGCCGCCACGGCGACCGCGGGCGAGCGCGAGGCGACCGTCGCCCGCGAGGAGCGCGACCTCGAGCTCCTCCGCAAGGCGCAGGCGCAGGGCGGCACCAATCCGCGCGAGATGTCCGACGCCGAGAGCGAGCTGGCCATCGCGCGCGCGCAGCTCGCCCAGGCGCGCGCCGCGATCAAGGTCATCGAGCAGCAGGGGGCGCTGCTCTCGCGGCGCATGTCGGACCTCGAGGTCCGCGCGCCCTACGCGGGCTTCGTGACCAAGCTGCACGCAGACGCGGGCGCCTGGGTCGCGAGCGGCGGCGACGTCTGCGACTTCCTCGGGAGCGAGTCCTTCGATGGCTGGTTCGATGTGCCGCAGGAACTCCTCGGTCCTGCCAACGACCTCGTGAAGTCCGCCGCAACGCGCACCGAACGCGCGGTGCCGATCGACATCCAGACCACGACGGGCGCCCCGATCATCGCCGTGGGCATCCGCGTCGTCCCCGAGATCGACCCGCGGTCGCGCACGTTCCACGCCGTCGTCCGCGTGCGGAAGGGTGACGCCGCGCTCGCCGACGGGCTTTCGCTCGTCGCCTTCGTGCCGCAGGGCGCGCCGCAGCCGTGGACGCTCGTCCCCAAGGACGCGCTCGTCTACCAAGGCACGAACGCGAGCCTCTTCATGGTGCAGAACGGCGTGGCCGTGCCCGTCCAGGTGCGCGTGGCGTTCCCGGTCGGCGATCTCGTCGCGCTGGAGCCCGCTGCGCTGCCCGCTGGCGCGCAGGTCGTCGTCGAGGGCAATGAGCGGCTGATCCCGATGTCCGCCGTCGTTCCAGTGGCGGGAGGATCGAAGTGAAGCTTGTCGAGGGAAGCGTCCGCCAGCCGGTCACGGTGATCGTGTGCGTGCTGCTCGTCGCGCTTGCCGGCGTGCTCGCGCTTCGTCGGCTGCCGATCCAGCTCACGCCGACGGTTTCGAGCACGGTGGTGAGCGTGCAGACCTTCTGGGAGGGCGCGAGCCCCGCAGAGGTCGAGCGCTCGATCGTCGAGAAGCAGGAGGAGAAGCTCCAGGGCGTCGCCGGCATCCAGCAGATGACGAGCGTGTCGAGCCAGAACGTCGGGCGCGTGCGGCTTGAGTTCGCGGTCGGAACCGATCCCGACGCGGCGCTGCGCGAGGTGAGCGACAAGCTGCGGCAGGTGCAGTCGTATCCGCCGAACGTCGACCAGCCGGTCGTCGAGTCGAGCGATCCCGAGAACAAGGACTACATCGCGTGGATCGTGCTCGAGGGCGGGCAGGGCGCCGTGAATGCCGACGGCTCGCCGTTCGACATCCGCGTCCTGCAGGATTTCGCGGAGGACCGCGTGAAGCCGCGCATCGAGCGCGTCGACGGCGTGAGCGAGGTCGGCGTGCTCGGCGGGCGCGAGCGCGAGCTTCAGATCCGCTTCGACAGCGAGAAGCTCGCCCAGCGCGGGCTGACGGTCGATGACCTCGTCGCCGCCGTGGGCGCTGCCAACCGCAACGCGAGCGCGGGCACCGTCCGCGAGTCGAAGAACGACGTCAGCGTGCGCGCCGTCGGGCAGTTCGAGAGCCCCGAGCAGGTCGAGGCTGTCGTCGTCGCCGCGCGCGAAGGGCGATCGGTGCTCGTCGGCGACGTCGCGGAGGTCGCCGTCACCTACAAGCGGCCGGCCAGCTTCGTGCGCAGCTCGGGCGACCCGGTCATCGCCATCAACGTGCAGCAGGAGGTCGGCTCCAACATCGTCGAGGTCATGCGCGGCGTGCGCGCCGCGATCGACGACCTGAACGCCGATGGCGGCATCCTGTCCGTCGAGAGCGCGAAGCGCGGGCTCAAGGCACCGCTTCGCCTGAAGATGGTCTACGACCAGACGACCTACATCGACGACGCGCTCGCACTCGTGCGCGACAACATCTGGCAGGGCGGTCTTCTCGCGACGCTGACGCTGCTCCTCTTCCTGCGGTCGTGGCGCGCGATCGCCATCATCGCCGTCGCGATCCCGATCTCGATCGTCGGCACCGTGGTCGTGCTCCTGGCGCTCGGGCGCACGGTCAACGTCATCAGCCTCGCTGGCCTCGCGTTCGCGGTCGGCATGCTGGTGGACAATTCGATCGTCGTCCTCGAGAACATCTGGCGCCACATGGAGATGGGGAAGAGCCCCGCGCGTGCGTCGATCGATGCGACCAGCGAGGTCTGGGGCGCGGTGCTTGGCTCGACGCTCACGACGGTGGTGGTGTTCGTGCCGATCCTGTTGATCCAGGACGAGGTCGGGCAGCTCTTCCGCGACATCGCCATCGCCCTCAGTGTGTCGGTGTTCCTCTCGATGATCGTGGCGATCACGGTCGTGCCCGCGGCGGCGGCGCGGCTGTTGAAGCCGCTCAAGGAAGGCACGGCGTCGCTGACCGAGGCGGGCTGGCTCGGGCGCATGTCGACCTGGATCTCGCGGAGCCTGTACAGGGTCTCGCGCTATCGCACGATCGCGCTCCTCGTCGCCGCGATCATGACGGCGCTTTCGATCGGCGGCTCGTACGCACTGGTCCCGCCGCAGGACTACCTGCCGAGCGGAAACCGCAACCTCGTCTTCGGGCTCATCCTGACGCCGCCCGGCACCAGCGTCGAGCAGCAGGAGGTCATGGCGAAGCGCATCGAGGACGGCGTGCGCCCGTACTGGGAGGCCGCGCGGCTGCCCGAGGGCTCGCCCGAGCGCGCTGCCGCGGAGAAGGCGCTGTCGCCTGTGCCCGTATCGCCGTGGATGGCGTGGAAGGTCGGATCGGAGATCCAGCCGTCACCGGTGTCGAACTACTTCGTGGTCGGCTTCTCAGGGACGATGTTCCACGGTGGGGTCGCGAGCGATGGATCGCGCGCGAGCGCGACCGAGTACCTGCTGAACCATGCGACGCGCGCGGAAGTGCTGCCTGGGTCGCTCGCCTTCGCCTTCCAGGTGCCGCTCTTCCGCACCGGTGGCTCGTCAGGTGGCGCGGTGCGCGTCGATTTCACGGGTGACGACCTCGGATCGGTGACGAACGCCGCGACCGCGACGCTCATGCGCCTGATGGGCGCGTTCGGACCCGGATCCGTGCAACCCGATCCTCCGAGCTTCAACCTGCCCGGACCCGAGGTGCGCCTCGTGCCCGACCATCGCGCGCTCGCTGAGGCGGGGCTCTCGCCGTCGCAGCTCGGGACCGCGGTGCTCGCTGCGGGCGACGGCGCGATCGTGGGCGAGTATCGCCTTGGTGGCGAATCGATCGACATGAAGGTGATCGACGCGGTGTCCGCTGCGGCAGTGGGCGCCGGGCTCTCGCGCGACCTTGGCGAGCTTCCTGACACTCCGGTCGCGACACCATCCGGTCGCACGGTGCAGCTGAGCTCGCTTGCCCGCATCGAGCGCGGCACGGCGCCGACGCAGATCAACCACACCGACCGCCAGCGCTCGGTGAGCCTGCAGGTCACGCCGCCGCAGACGATGGCGCTCGACGAGGCGATCCGCACCATCGAGTCCACGCTCGCAGAGGCGCGCACGCAGGGGGCGATTCCCGCCGATGTCCGCACCGACGTCGCGGGCAGCGCCAGCAAGCTCGCGTCGATCCGGCAGACGCTGCTCGGCGATGGGACCGTCGTGGGACTGATCGCGAGCTCGATGTTCCTCGCGCTGCTCGTCTGCTACCTCGTGATGGTGGTGCTCTTCCAGAGCTTCCTGCTGCCGCTCGTCATCCTGTTCAGCGTGCCGCTTGCGTGCGTCGGCGGCTTTGCGGCGCTGTTCGCGGTGTTCCTCTGGAGCTTGAGCGTGCCGCTCATGCCGATGCAGAGGCTCGACGTGCTCACCATGCTCGGCTTCGTCATCCTGATCGGCGTGGTCGTGAACAACGCGATCCTCATCGTGCACCAGGCGCGCAACTTCATGCGCGGCGAGGGCGACGAGACGCCGAGCGACCTTGCGTTCCGCGGACTGCCGGGGGCGCCTGCGGTCGGGAAGGGCGTGCCGCTGCCGGCGCGCGCAGCCATCGTCGAGAGCGTGCGCACGCGCATCCGCCCGATCCTGATGTCGAGCCTGACCAGCGTGACCGGCCTGTTGCCGCTGATCCTCGCGCCAGGCGCGGGCAGCGAGCTCTATCGCGGGCTTGGCGCCGTCGTCGCGGGCGGCCTGCTCGTCTCGACGATCTTCACCATCGTGCTGGTGCCGATGGTGATGGCCGTCGTGGTGCGGGACAAGCCTGCGCCGTCAGCGTGACGAGGGCGCGTCGGCCGCGAGTAGCGGTCCGAGGGCAGACGACAGCGACTCGAGCGTGAACGGCTTGTCGAGCATGCCGGAGAAGCCGATCTCCTCGATGGCGGCGGCGTGCGCCTTGTCGACGCGGCCGCTCGACAGGATGACCGGGATCTCGGGATGGAGCCTGCGTGCCTCGCGGGCGAGGGCGAGCCCATCCATGACCGGCATGTGCAGGTCGGTGATGATCGCCGAGTAGGGGATCGGCGACGCGCGCAGCAGATCGAGCGCCGCGCGCCCGTCGTTGGCCACGCGGACCTCGAGCCCGAGCGTGGAGAGGATCTGGCGGAGGATCTCGCGGACGGCGGGTTCGTCGTCGACGACGAGCACGGTCTGCCCAGAGGCGGGGATCTCGGCCGCCGCGGCAGGCGATGCGACGTCGATGTCATGGGTTCCCGATACGGGAATGAAGACGCTGAACATCGAGCCCTCGCCGAGGCGCGACTGGACGCGCATGAAGCCTCCGTGGCTGCGGACGATGCCGATCGTGGTCGACAGACCGAGCCCGGTGCCCTTCTCCGGGCTCTTCGTGCTGTAGAAGGGCTCGAAGATGCGCTCGACGAGGTCCTTGGGGATTCCGAGGCCCGTATCGCGGATGCGCCACTGGACGTACTCGCCGGGGACGCACTCCTCGCCGAAGGCGTGGGCTTCGATCGCGGAGATGTGACGACGCGCCGCCTCGACGGTGAGGGTGCCGCCGTCGGGCATGGCGTCGCGGGCGTTCACGCAGAGGTTGAGGAGGACCTGGTGCAGCTGCGTCGAGTCGCCGCTGAGCTCGGGCACGTCGTCGGCGCAGGTGAACGTGCTCGCGATGTTCTTGGGGAACGTGCTGCGGACGATCTGCTCGAGTTCGTGGAAAAGCGGCTGGGTGAGCACGGCGACGCGCTTGCCGTCGACGCCCTTCGCGAAGGTGAGGAGCTGCTGGACCATCGATGCGCCGCGGCGGGCGCTCGACTCCATGACGTCGATCAGGTCCTTCGAGTCGGGATGGCGCTTGCGGAAGAGGCCCGTCGCGAGCAGGATCGGCGCGAGCGCGTTGTTGATGTCGTGGGCGACGCCTCCCGCGAGGGTGCCGATCGACTCGAGTCGCTGCGCGCGCAGGCTGCGGCGCTCGGCCTCGCGGTGCTCGGTGATGTCCTGGCCGACGCCGACCATGCCCGTGATGGCGCCGCTTGCGTCGCGGCGGGTGCTGGCGTTGAGGAGGATCAGGACGTGCTTCCCGCCCTTCGCACGCATGGGGAACTCGAAGTTCGCGGTCTCGATGCCGTGGAGCGCAAGCTCGAGCACGCGGCGGACGCGCTCGCGGTGCTCGGGCTCGACGAAGTCGGTGAGGCGGCGCCCGAGCACTTCCTGCTTGGAGTACCCGGTGAGGCGCTCCGCGCAGCGGTTCCACTCGTTGACCTTGCTTTCGCGGTCCTTGCCGAAGATGGGCGCATTGGCCGTGTCGATCAGGCGGCGGAGGTCGCTGGCCGCTGCATCGGCCGCCTGCTCGGCGAGGCGGCGCGCGTTGATGTCGAGCCATGAGCCGATGAGCTCGACGGGATGGCCGTTCTCATCGCGGTTGAGCACGAGCGCGTCGCGCACCCAGCGATAGGTGCCGTCGCCGTTGAGGAAGCGGTACTCGCAGTCGACCGAGCCCTCGCGGACGGCGGTCTCCATCGCGGCCATCGCGGCCGTCCGGTCGTCGGGATGCACGCGGTCGATCCAGAAGGTCGGGCCTCCCGTGAAGTCATCGGCGCGGTATCCGAACTGCGCCTCGACGTTCGGCGAGATGAAGGTCGTTTGGAAATCGCCGCTTGTCTCGCAGGTGTAGATGACGGCGGGCGTCGAGGTGATCAGGAACTGAAGCCTTCGCTTGCTCTCGGCGAGATCGGCGGTGCGGGCGTCGATGAGCTGCTCGAGCTGGGCGTTGAGCTCGTGGAGCCGGCGATCGGCGGCGAGGCGGCGCTCGGTCTCGAGGAAGATGAGGACGATCGCAGCGACGGCGAGGGTGAACTCCTCCTCCTCGTTGGTCCAGCGGCGGGGTTCGCCGGTGTGCTCGCAGCAGAGGACGCCCTCGAATTGATCGCCGAGGCGGATCGGCGAGTCGAGCAACGAGGTGATGCCGAGCGGCTGGAGATAGGACTCGCTGAAGCTGTGGGTGGCAAGGTGGGTGTGCGCGTCATCCGCGCGGACCGGGAGCTTGCTCTCGATCGCCTCGAAGTAGGCGGGGTGATCGGCGCGCGAGAGCGTCTGCGCGGTGCGTCCGAGGCTGCGGCCGCCGTCGTGGAGGCACTCGCAGACGATGTGCTCGCGCTCGTGGTCGAAGAGCCAGATGCTCACGCGGCGGACGCCGAGCGCCTGCGCCGCCTTGCGGGTGACGAGATCGAGGAAGTCCGCGCGGCGCTTGGTGTCGTTGGCGCGGAGCATGGAGAGGACCGAGTGGAACAGGCGGCGCTGCTCGCGCAGGCGCTGGATCGACAGCTCGAGCCGCTTCGGAGAGATGATCTCGCGGAAGACGCCGCGGGTGGCGACCGGCTGGCCGTTCTCGAAGTTGACCGTGGCGCGGCCCTCGAGATGGACCGATTCGCCCGACTTGGTGCGGAAGATGACCTCGACCTCGCCGACGTCCTCTCCCGCCATCAGCCGCTGCATGAAGGCCATGCAGTGCTCGTGGCTGTCGGGATGGATGATTTCGAAGATGTTCATCGACTCGGCCTCGGCGCGCGTGTAGCCGAGGCGCTTGAGCCAGGAGTCGTTCACGAAGCGGATGCGCCCGTCGGGATAGACGCTCTGCACGAGGTCGCTCACGCCGTTGATGAGATCGCGGAGGACATCGATGCTGACGGTTTCGCCCTGCGTCGAGGTGTGCGTGGAGGCGTGTGTGGAGGCGAGCGTGGAGGACTGCATGATGGCTCCGAGGGGCGTCGCGGGGTACGCGACCGCGGAAGCCACCACGCTACGTGGCGCCCAGAACTTTCCTATGGGGCGGGTTCCTCAATCCCGCAGCGGGCTCATTCGCTGGTGTGGGCGATGAGAAGCGAGTAGGGCGGCAGAATGGCCTCGCCACGCAGGGTGGAGAGGGGCGAAAGCCCCGATTTCTCGGCGTTCGCGACCACCTGCCAGGTTCCCGCGGGGAGACGCAGGACGAGCGCGTCTGGCTCGTCGTTGTAGGCGACGAGGATGCGTTTCCACGGATCATCCACGATCGATCCATCGAGCGTGAACGCGACCATGCGCGGGGTCTCGAGGAAGCGCAGTGCGCGGCGGACCTCTGCGTCGTCGTCGAGTCGGAAGGCCGGATGCGCGCGGCGGATGGCGATGAGGCCGCGGGTGTAGTCGAAGACGTCGCGGTAGGTCTCCTTGCGCGTCCAGCCGAAGTCGTTGATGTCGTCGCCGGCGTCGTAGGAGTTGTGGTTGCCCTGCTTGGTGCGCGCGAAGTCGCAGCCGCCGTGGAGGAAGGGGATGCCTTGGCTCGTGAGCACGATGCCGAGCGCGAGCTTCTGCATGGCGCGGCGCGCGGTGTCGGGGGCGGAGGGCTGGGTCTTCGCGATCTTGTCCCAGAGGATGAGATTGTCGTGCGCGCTCGCGTAGTTGATCGTCTCAGCGGGTTCCTGCGTGAAGTCGTCGATGGCGCCGGCGACGCCGCGGCGGATCGCGCCGGTGTCGCCGCCTTGGCCGGTGGCGAAACCGATGGCGGTGCCGTCGAGGTCGCCGCGGATCGCGTTGCGGAGATGGTCGTTGAAGACGGCGATGGGGAGACCCTTCTGCGCGCCCTTCCCGAAGTGGATCGGACCGCCGCCCGTCCAAGGCTCGCCGTAGAGCGTGGCGTCGGGGCGGATCGACTTCACGCGCTCGCAGATGGCGCGGACGGTCTCGGGTCGATGGGTGCCGAGGAGGTCGAAGCGGAAGCCGTCGACCTGGTAGTTGCGGAGCCAGTGCTCGAGGCTATCGAGGATGTACCTGCGCGCCATCGGGCGCTCGTCGGCGAAGCCGTTGCCGGTGCCTGAGTCGTTGGTGAGGCGGCCGGCGGCGGTGGTGCGGAAGAAGTAGTAGGGGGCGGGGGCGCTGAAGGGCGAGTTCGGGCCCGCGTCCGAGGTGTGGTTGTAGACGACGTCGAGGATGACGCGCAGGTTCGCGCGGTGGATCGCGGTGATCGCGGTGCGGAGGTCGGTGATCGCGCGGGTCGGGTCGCTCGGGTCGCTCGAGTAGTTCGACTCGGGGACGTTGAAGAGCGTGGTCCAGTAGCCCCAGTTGTATTCGCCGACCTTGGCGGTGAAGTCGTGGATGGGGAGGAGGTGGATCGCGGTGACGCCGAGCTCGGTGAAGTGGGCGGTGTTCGTGAGACCGAGGTAGGTGCCGCGCTCCGCGGGCGGCACGGCGTTGTTGCGCATCGAGTAGTCGCGGACATGGATCTCGTAGAGGATCTCGTCGGTCGGCTGCGCGAGCTGTGGCGCGGGGGTGTCGCGGAAGCCCGCGGGCTCAAGGCGCGCGAGATCGACGACGACGGTGCGGCTGCTGTCGGCGGTCGCGGCGAAGGCCCACATGTCGGGCACCTCGCGGACTTCGCCGTAGTTGCGGAAGCGGTAGCGGTAGTGTGTGCCGTGGAGGTCGCCGGGCACGTCGAGGGACCAGGTGCCCTTCTCGTTGCGGGTGAGCGGAAGCGTGCGGGTCGGCGCGGGCTTCGTCGGCTCATCGAAGAGTAGGAGCTCGACGGCGTCGGATACGGGCGACCACGTGGTGAACGTGGTCGAGTTCGCCGTGCAGCGCGCGCCGAAAACTGTATCGGCAGGCGTGAAGGCTTCCGACTCGAGGACGCCGCGGGCGAAGACGGTGACGGGCTTGATGTCGGGGAGGAGCTTCGGGTCGAACTGGAGCTCGAGGCAGGCGATGTCCTCAGGGGCGACGTCGCGCGCGAGCGAGATGCGCGCGATCTTGTCGGCGGAGATGTCGCGGATCCGATGCTCACGCTTGGCGTCGCGGCGGTCGACGACGCGGATGCCCTTCTCCTCCTTGCGGTCGAGCGGGCGCGAGAGGGCCAGCGTGATCGTGCGTGCATCGTCGAGGAACGCGCCCTCGACCTTCAGCGAGAGGTCGACCTTGCGCGGATCGTCGGTGAAGGCGGCTTCGCCCGAGGTGATCCAGATCTCCGTGACGGCACCCTTCTTCATGCTGACGAAGCGGTCCTGGTCGAAGTCCTTCTCCTCCCAGTTGCCTCGACGAATGATGAAGCCCGCCCGCGGCGGCGTGGTGGCGAAGGGGATGACCGCGTAGCGGCCAAATGCGTCGTCGCCCGCGAAATCGAACGCGGCGCCTTCGCCCGCTTCGGGCCAGCACCACACGTTCCAGTTGGCGAAGTCCTTCGCGGGGCGGTGGTAGTGGAGGACGAGGAGCGACTCTGCCTTCGCGGCACCGACCGTGTACTCACGTGGCTTGAGCTTGCCCGCGAGCCTGGGGAGGTCGTCGGCGCGGGCGTGGGCGGCGAGGACCGCGAGAATCGCGAGAAAGACGGGGAGAATGGCGCGAATTCGCGGCATAGGTCGAGTGTACAGGTTGGCGGCTCCGATTCGCGAGTTACGCTTTCGGCATGGCTGATGCGCATGCACGATTCGGGAAGCGGCCGGCGGGAGTCGCGCCTGCGGTTCTGGCGGAGATCGCGAAACAGGCGGGCGTCGTTGCGGCGGCTGATGCGGCGTCCGCGGGTCCGCAGTGGGGCGCCATGCACAAGCTGCTGCTGAAGGCAAAGGTCGATCCGAACGCGATCATGCGCTTGGTGGCGAGTCGAGATGCGGCGGGCTTGTCGGATCTTGTGCGTTGGCTGCACGGCGAGGAAGTCGCGGAGGCGGTGGTCGAGGCGCGGACTGGACCCACGGTCGATCCTGAAGCGATGCGTTCCGCGATGAAGGTGTTTCGGAAGCGTCTGCGGCTTGCTCGGCTTGACGCGGAGTCGAGGCTCGGCGTGGGGCCGTTGTCTGGCGGCAAGCGCAATGAGATCGATGCGATCGAGGCGCCGCGTGAGTATCCGACGGCGGTGTGGCATGCATTGGTCGCAGCGGGGCGCTTGCGGTACGACGGCAAGGGGTTCTATTCGCTGGCTGTAGATGATCTCGGCGACGACTGAGCGGGAAATCGGTGCCAGGCACGTGCCGTGAGGTGCCAGGCACCTGACGGCACGTGCCTGGCACCGATTCAAGACATGTCTTACGGCGCGGTGCCTGGCACGTCGCGTGAAGTGCCAGGCACCTCACGGCACGTGCCTGGCACCGTTTCTCCGTATCGAACGCGTGGCTCGATTCAGCGGGGACGCGGTACCTACCCGCTCGTACCCGCCTGTACCCGGCACTTGGCGGGTACATGTCGGTATTGATGCCAAGTCTTGTTGTGCGCGCACGTTCCGAGCGATGTTGCTTTGTACCCGCAGGCTACCGCTTGGTACCCGCCGGTACGCGGTCTTCTGCGGGTACGTTCGGGGAGGATGGGCGCTGTGGGTTCAGAGTCCCGCAGCGCTGAGCTCGATCGTCGCTCCCGGCGCACTCACCGCCATCTCGAGCCCAGCCGCGCTCGTCGCACCGCGCAGCAGGTCCACCGCGCGGCGGATGTCCGCCGCCATAGGCGCCGTGAACATCATCGGTTTCTCCGTCATCGGATGCCTGAATCCGAGCGTCGTCGCGTGCAGCGCCTGACGCGCCAGCAGCATCGCGCCGCTTTCTCCGCCGAGCATCCGTTCCGTCGTGTGCTTGCCGCCATACATGTCGTCGCCCACGATCGGCAGCCCGATGTATGAGAGATGCACGCGGATCTGATGCGTGCGACCCGTCTTCAATTCGAGTTCGACGAGCGAATGCTTCGCGCCGTCCGCGCCGACATAGCGCTCGCGCACGCGCGCGATCGTCAGCGACTGCTTGCCCGTCTCATCAAAGCGCACCGCGTACTTCTCCTTCACCGTCGGGTGCTTCCCGAGCGGGAGGTCGATCGTCTCGACATCCTTCTCGGGATGCCCGTGCACGAGTGCGAGATAGCGCTTGTCCGTCCGCCGCATCTCGAACTGCTTGCCGAGCCGCCAGTGCGCGGTGTCGTTCTTCGCGCTCACGATCGCGCCCGAGGTGAACTTGTCGAGGCGATGCACGACGCCCGGCCGTGCGAACTCCTCGCCGACCTTCGAGAGCTCGCCGCCCGACACATGCTTGAATCGCCAAGCGAGCGCGTTCACAAGCGTGCCTGACTTGTGGCTGCGCGCGGGATGCACGATGAGTCCCGCAGGCTTGTTCACGACGATGATCGAGTCGTCCTCATAGATGACATCGAGCGGGATGTCCTCGGGCTGGATCGCTCCTGATGGCGGCGGAGGCAGGGCTGCCACGATGCGGTCGCCCTTGCGGAGCTTCGTGGAGCTCTTCGGCACGCGCCCGTTGACGGTGATCGCCTCTTCCTCGATGAGCCGCTGGATCTGCGTCCGCGAGAGAAACGGCACGCGGTCGACGAGGTAGCGGTCGAGCCGCTTGTCGAGGTCCTTTAGGAGCTCGAACTCGACCGTGACCGGCGACTCGTCGTCCTTCGCCGCGTTCTCCTCGTAGATCGCGAACAGCGCATCGCGGTCGATCGCGCCGCCCGCGCCAAGCAGGCTGGCGGTGCGGTCGATGCGTTCTTCATCCTGTCCGCTCATCGCGGGTGCGGCTCACTCGCCGCCGGGCTTCGGCGCGTCTGCGCCAGGCGCGGGAGCAGGGGCGGGAGTCGCCGGCTGCTTCTGCTGCTCGTTGACGATGTTCTGGAAGAGATCGTCGCCACCGGTCGCGGGCGCTGCGCCACCGGCTGCACCGGTCGCGGTCTCCGCTGCAGGCGGCGCGGGCAGATCCGCGTTCTTCGGCAGAGTGATGGGCTCCGCGAGCGCGACCAGCCCATCGACGCGCGCCTTCGCGAGCTTCGCGATCGGCGCCCAGTTGCTGCCAGCGACGGTCTCCGCCTCCTGCAGGAGCTTCTTCGCGCCCTCGAAGTCGCCGCGGCTTTCCGCGACGGCGGCGCGACCGAAGAGCGACTGAAGCACCACGAGCGCGGCGTTTGCCTTGTTGCCGCCCGCGAGCTTGGTCGCGACCTCGGCAGCCTTCATGTAGTCCTCGTCGGCGGCATCCTGGGCGATCTTGCGTCCCGCGGCGTCGAGCGCAACGGAGGGAGTCGTGACCTGGCCGGTGGCCTGGTCGCGGACTTCCGCGGTCAGCACGCCGCTCTGGATCTGGCTCAGGCGCAGGTCGGCGGCGCGCAGCAGCGCCATCATGGCGGCCTGCGGCACGTCGGCGTGATCCTTGGCGAGCTGCTCGAAGGTCTCGGGAAGCGTCGCGCTCATGATCTGCGACCACGCGTTCGCCGACTTCTCGTTCTGGGTCCGCTGCCAGTGGCTATAGCCGAGCACGGCGCAGGCGGCGATGAGCACCACGAGCAGGGTGTTCATGCCGTTCTTCTTCAGCCAGAAGACGAAGTCGTCGTTCAGACGGCTCTCGGTCAGATCCTGGGTCTGGACTTGGCTCAGGCGCTTCTTGTCGGTGGCGGAATCCATAGGTGGGGAAATCTATCGACTTCGCAGGGCGCGCGCGCGAGTGAATTCCCGCGGAAGCCTCGCCGAGGCAGGGGGTTCCACAGTGGGGCGAAGCCGTCTCTGGGCCGACTGGGCGGCGGTGCTTCCGAGAACCTCGCGTCGGCGCCGTCGGGAGCGGGGATCAGCCGCGGTTCAGGCGGAGGATCAGATCGGCTGCCTCGGCGAAGCCGCTCTGCTCGTGGTGCCCGACCCTGGCCTTGGCGACGCCCGCGATCCGCGGGTCGGCGTTCCCCATCGCGATGCTCATCCCGGCGTGGGTGATCATCTCGAGATCGTTCAGTCCGTCGCCGACGGCGGCCGTCTCGGAGGGGTCGATCCCGTACTCCGTGCAGAGCGACTCGATCGCCGTCCACTTGTTCACGTTGCGGGCGAAGGTCTCGAGGAGGTGCGTCTCGCTACCGATCGCGGCCTCGGCCGTGAGCGCGGACCAATGCTTCGCATCGACATGGTCGCCGAACTCGCGGTCGATCGCCTCGACGACGTCGGCGAGGACGCGGCCGAGCGCGATGGTGCCGACGCGCACCGTGTGGGGATGCTCGGGATGGGTGTCGATGCTCGGCACGCGGCGGTACTGCACAGGCAGGTGGCCGAACCACCATTCGGTCGCGGGATCGAAGGGCTGGTCGCCGATCATGATGTAGTCGACGCCTGCGGCCGTGTGATCCTGCAGCAGGTGCGCGAGGTGACCGTGGCGCTCCAGCACCTTCGCGACGCCGCGCACGAGCTCGGGATCAAGCGCGCGGCGGATGACCACCGAGCCATCCGTCGCGTCGTGGACGAGCGCCCCTCCCGCGGTGATCGCGTGCCCCTCGTGATTGATGTGGTCGAGGACGTGATCGCACTCGGGTAGCGACCGCCCCGTCGCGGGGACCACCTCGATGCCTGCGTCCTGCAGTCGGCGGATCGCCTCGAGATTGCGTGCGCTGACCTGCCCCTTGCGGTCGAGAAGGGTCCCGTCGAGGTCGGTGATGAGCATTCGGTAGCGCACGGTCGTGAGAATACGCTCTATCCTGCGCGCGTGAGCACTGCGAACGCCACGACTCCGCCGCCGACGCCGCTCTACGCGGCAGAGGGACCGATCGTCGTCGACGCGTGCGAGGCGATCCTGAAAGGCGTCCTCGAGTCGCAGGTCGAGGTCGGTGCGATCGCAGCGCCGCCGTCGCCTCGGCTGGCGGGGTTCGCCCGCGCGCTGCTCGCCGAGGCGAACCAGAAGCTCCTCTCGCGCCATCAGACCGAGGTCCTGATCGGCGGCGATGGCGCCCGTGCGGTCGCGCTGGCGCTCGCGACCGTGCGTTCCGGGCGAAGTGGCGTCGCCGTCGTCCCGTCAGGCGACCTCATCTTCGCCGTCGAGGCGCTGCGCGAGGCGCGCTCGCAGTTCCGCGATCCTGAGCACGGGCTTGCGGTCATCCTCGAGGACGACCCCGCGGGCGAACCCATGCTCTGCCCGAGGCGCATCGCGATCGGAGCCGGGCTCGCCGTCGTCGAGCCGCCGGATCTCTCCAGCCTGCGCGACGCGATCGAGCACGCGCTGCGCCTCTCGCGCGCGGGCGTCGCGCCCGTCGCGATCGTCGTCCACGCGTCGCTGCTGTCCTCGATCGAGACGATCTTCGCCCGCCCGAACCGCATCGTCTCCAACGTCGATGAGCTCATCCTCCAGAGGCGGCTGCGCGCGGGCTCGCGCACGGCGGACGCGGGCGACCTCCTCCGTGTCGCGCGGCGGCTCGAGATGAACTCGATCGCGAGCCTGCCCAGCCCGGGCGAACGCGAGGTCGTCGGCTTCATCGCCATCGGCGTCTGCGAGCGCGCGTTGGCCCACGTGCTCGAGGAGCTCACCCTCGCCGGGCGGGTTCCCGTCCTTCGCCTCGGGCTCGTCTCGCCCGTCGATGAGGCGCCGCTCCAGCGCTTGCTCGACCGCGTGCAGCAGGTCGTCGTGCTGGAGCCGCGACCGGGCGTGGCCGCGGCGGGCGTCCTCGCCACCGTGGAGTCGCTTCGCCGCCGCGGCGTGCGGGTTCCCGCGATCAGCTGCCGCGAGCTCCCTCCGGACCGCGAGGGCATTGCGCCAGTCCTCGAGCCGAACGATGGCTGCAGCCCTTCGATCCTTGTCCGCAAGACGATTCACCTGCTGCACGCGGTGCGACCGTCGCTGGCGGTCGCGACCCGGCTCGAGGGATCCGATGCAGCGCTCCAGTCGATCGCGGTGCCGGCCCGCGACGACATGCTCGGCGCGGGCGCCGCGCTGCGCAGCGTGCAGCAGCTCCTCGTCGAGCTCGACCAGGAGCTGCGCTCGCGCCCCGAGCCCGTCGATGGCGAACCGTCCGCTCCGCGCAGCCTCGCCATCGACGCACTGCCGCCGCGCAGCGACTCGACGGGCATCGTCGCCATCGAGGTCTTCTCGCGCCGACGCTTCCTGCGCGAGGGATCGGAGGCGATCCGGCAGTCCGCGCGCGACGTGCAGCAGCGGCTGCTGGTCGTCCTCGATGTCGGTGCGGGCGGTGGGAGCGATGTGGATCTCCTGCGCGTCGCCGATGCCGCGATTCCAGCTTCGGCGGGGTCGCGCGTGCGTGCGGCGCGCGTCGATGTGAACGACCGCGTGGCGGTGCGCGAGCGCATCCTCGAGGCAGTCCACTCCGGCTCGACGCGCGTGCTCGTCCTTTCCGACGGCCCGCCCGCGCGGCTCGACGCCGACGCGATCGACCGCAGCTTCGCCGAGCGCGATCGCCTTGGCTACCAGCCCCAGCAGCGCCTTGTCTGGAACGCCGAGATCGCGTGCGAGCTTCGCCCACCGACCCTCGGAGGCCTCCTCGATGAGGCGGAGGAGCAGGGCAGCACGCCGATCCAAGGCAGCTTCACCCGCGAAAACACCGGTTCGCGCCTCGACGGTGCGCAGTTCCGTGCGGTGACGCTTTCCGAGCAGGTCGAGGTCGTTCGGACGAAGCCGCCGATCACGGCGTTCTCTCGCGCGCCAGTCGGGCTCGCGCCGCCGCGCGCCATCCATGGCGAGCAGGGCTCCTTCCGCGTGCATCTGGCGGGCTATCGCACCGCGATGCCTGGCGTCGTCGCGCGCATCCTGGAGGACGCGGGGCGAGCCATGGGCTATCGGGTCGAGGTGCGCGCCTCGGACGAACCCTGCGGGCGAGGCCGGCGCGCATGGGCGCAGGTGCTCTTCGTTCGCATGCGTGGCGAAGAACCGCGCGCGCCGCGCATGGGCGCGATTCCCTACGGCGAGGCCGACCTTGTGATCGGGATCGACGGCGTCGAGACGCTGCGCGCGCTCGGCCCCGACGCGGAGCTCCGCGTGGCGTCGTCCTCGCGCACGACGATCGTCGCCAACCGCGGCCCGCTCGAGGATCAGTTCCGCGATGCCGATCTCGAGGCTTGCGGAAAGCTCGAGCTCGCCGCAGCGGAGTGCGCGCAGCTCGCGCAGTCGGCGATCGACGATTTCGCCACGGTCTGCCGCACGAACCTGCTCTCCGAGCGCCTGCTCGATGTCGCGCTCCTCGGGCTCGCCTTCCAGCGCGGGCTCGTGCCGGTGTCGCTCGACGCGATCGAGGCTGCCGTCCGCCGCGCGGAGCTGCAGGGGACGGGTCGCTGCGCCGAGGCCTTTCACTTCGGGCGTCGGCTCGCAGGCGAGGGCATCGTCCGGCGCAGCGCCGAGGAGGGCGAGTCGCGCGAGCGGCTCGTCCGCCGCCTTGCGCTCGAGCTTGTGCGCGAGCGCTTCGGCGGGCGCCGCCGCGCGCAGCGCTTCGCGCTGAGCGCCGCGGGCATCCTCGCCGCCTTCTCACGCTTCGGTGAATCAGACGAGGTCGACCGCGCCGCCCGCGCCGCGGTCACCGCGCTTCACCGCTCGATCGTCTGGGGCGGAACGCGCATGATGCGAC
This sequence comes from Planctomycetota bacterium, assembly GCA_041183345.1. Lineage (GTDB taxonomy): Bacteria > Planctomycetota > Phycisphaerae > Phycisphaerales > SM1A02 > QWPT01. The sequence goes on along the minus strand of JBEGLX010000049.1, from coordinate 7,633 downwards.
AGTACGAGGCGCTGCTTGCCGGCCTCCTGCGCGCCGATCCGAGCGGCGATCTCGCGCTTACGGCAGCCGAGCCGCTCGCCGACGCGCTGCTCGTGCGCGACATCCTCTACGTCCTCTCCATGTCGACGAGCCTCGAGCAGCGCCGCCGCATCCGCGAGCGGCTCGGCGTGCGCGCGTCGCACGGCGACAAGCTCGAGCGGCGCTTCCTGAGCCGATTCGAGCTGCTCGCCGGCTCGCAGCGCTTCCGGCTCGACTTCCGCTCCAGCGACTGGCCCGCCGAGATCGTGCGCCTGATCCGCCCGCTGGTGCCGTGGTCGCTTCGCGGCGAGTCGCGCGCGCAGGAGATCCGCGCCTATGCGATCTCGCTCGCCGAGCGCGCCGCCCGCGGATTCGAGGCCGATCCGATCCACTGGTCGACCTGCGTGCGTCGGTTCGCCATGCTTGCGGGCGACAACGGGCTGCGATCGATCACTGCGGCGGAACTGCGGGCATCGGTCGAGGGACTGTGACGCGAAGCGGCCGTCGGCGGCCAATGCTCACGCGCGCGCCTGCTCGTGACGCAACTGACCGCATGCCGCCGCGATGTCTCGTCCTCGGCTCGCGCGGATGTGCGTGTTGACGTGCTTCTCGCGGAGGATGTCCTGGAAGCGCCGCACGTCGTCGGTGCCCGGGCGCGCGAAGGGCACGCCGGCGACCTCGTTGTAGCGGATGAGGTTGACGTTCGCGCGCATCGTGCGGGCGAGGCGCGCGAGCTCCTCTGCGTGCTCGGGCTGGTCGTTCACGCCGCCGAGCAGGATGTACTCGAGTGTGATCTCGCGGCCCGTCTTGACGAACCATTCCTGGCAGGCGTCGAGCAGCTCCTCGATGGTGGAGTACTCGGCCCACGGGATGATCTTCCTGCGCAGCTCGTCGAACGGCGCGTGCAGCGACAGCGCGAGCGTGACGGGAATCTCGAACGCGCAGAGCTTGCGGATCGCCGGCGGTAGACCGACCGTCGAGACGGTGATCTTGCGCGCGCCGATCCCGAGGCCCCACTCCGCGTTGATGGTGCGGATCGCCTGGGTGACGTTCGCGAAGTTCGCGAGCGGCTCGCCCATGCCCATGAAGACGACGTTCGAGACGCGGCCGACGCCTTCGAGGCGCCCGAGCCGCCAGATCTGCTCGACGATGCGACCCGAGCTGAGGTTGCCGTCGAGTCCGCCGATTCCAGATGCACAGAACTTGCAGCCCACGGGGCAGCCGACCTGGCTCGAGACGCAGGCGGTCCGGCGGTCCTCGGTCGGGATCATCACCGTCTCGGTCTGGCGATCGGTGCGCGTGCCGGCGATGCGCAGCGCGCTGTCCGCGGGCGATTCGTCGAGCGAATCGCCCCATTCGATGAGGAGCTTCTGCGTGTCGTCGGTCGCGACCTGATGGCGGATGACCTCGCCCTGGAGCCCGATGAAGCGCTCCTCGAGCTTCGCGCGCGCGTCCTTCGAGAGGTCGCTCATCTTCGCGAAGTCGATGACGCCCTTCTCGTAGACCCACTTCAGCACCTGTCCGCCGGTGCGGCGGGGCAGCGCCATCGCCTCGCAGGCTGCAGTGAGCGAGGCGAGGTCGTGCTCGAAGAGCGATTCGCGCCCGGACCCGCTCACGCGTGGCCGCCTTCGCTCGCGCGGAGCGTGACCTGCACGGTGCGGTTCGGGATGTGCTTGCGGGCGAGCCACGCAGCGGTGTCCGCCTCGCGGTCGATGCGGATGCGGCGGCTGTCGGGGTCGACGCCGCGCCCGCGCATGAGCTCGCGCAGCGTTCCGGGCAGGCCGAACTCGACGCGCTCGTCGTAGACGTCGCGCTGCTCGACCTCGCCGCCGAAGCGCTGGATGAGGGTCTCGATCACGCCGTGGACGAGGTCTTCGGGCACGCTCGCGCCCGAGGTCACGAGCACGCTCTCGACGCCTTCGAACCAGGTTGGGTCGAGCTCGCCTGCGTCGTCGATCAGCCGCGATGGCGTGCCGTCGTTCATTGCGATCTCAGTCAGGCGGACAGAGTTCGAGCTGTTCTTGCTGCCGACGACGAGGACGAAGTCCGCCTCGGGCGCGATGGCGCGCACGGCGGTCTGGCGGTTCGTGGTCGCGTAGCAGATGTCGCTCGACGGCGGCTCGTTGATCCTTGGGAAGGCCTTCTTCAGCGCGGAGATCACCACGTTCGCGTCGTCGAGGGAGAGCGTCGTCTGGGTGAGGTAGATGAGCTTCTCGGGGTCGTGGATGACGAGATTCGGGATGTCGGCGGGGCTCTCGACGACCTGGATGGACTCGGGCGCCTCGCCGCGCGTGCCGATGACCTCCTGGTGGTCGCGGTGCCCGACGAGGAGGATCTGCCAGCCGCGCTTCGCATAGCGGATCGCCTCGGCGTGGACCTTCATCACCAGCGGGCAGGTCGCGTCGATCGCGGTGAGGTTCTTCGCCTTCGCCTCGGCACGGATCAACGGGCTCACGCCATGTGCCGAGAAGACCAGGATCGAGCCGTTCGGTACATCGTCGACCCGCTCCACGAAGGTCACCCCGCGGTCGCGGAAGCGCTGGACGACGTGACGGTTGTGCACGATCTCGTGGTAGACGAAGACCTTCTCGTCGCCGCAGATGTCGAGCAACTGGTCGACGACGTCGATCGCCATGTAGACGCCGGCGCAGAAGCCGCGGGGGTTGGCGAGCAGGATCTTCATCGAGGGGCAAATGATACGCACGCGGGGCACACTTGGCGGGCTGCGGGCGGTACCTTTCTCGCTCGAATGGGCGCAAGCAGCATCATCCGCGACGATCTCCCGCGATATGGGCCCGATCAGGCCGCGGCGGTGTCGCTCGCAGAGGCGCAGGCGTACTGCAGGCGCCTTGCCGGCGCGCACTACGAGAACTTCTCGGTGCTTTCGCCGCTCGTGCCCGCTCGGGCACGCGAGGACTTCGCCGCGGTCTACGCCTTCTGCCGCTGGGCCGACGACCTCGGCGACGAGGCGGGAGGGCCGGAACGTGCGCTGGAGCTGCTCGCCTGGTGGAGGCGCGAGCTCGGCGCGCTCGCCGCGGGCGAGGCGCGGCATCCGGTGTTCGTCGCGCTGCGCGAGTCGTTTGCGCGATGCGGGCTCGCCACCGAGCCGTTCGCGGATCTGATCTCCGCCTTCGAGCTCGACCAGACGAAGTCGCGCTACGCGACGTGGGACGACGTGCTCGGATACTGCAGGCTCAGCGCGAATCCAGTCGGCCGAATCGTGCTCAAGGTGCTCGGCGAGCGCTGCGACGACGCGCAGCTCGCGGCGAGCGATGCACTGTGCACGGCGCTGCAGCTGACGAACCATTGGCAGGACATCCGCCGCGACTGGACCGAGCGCAGGCGGATCTACGTGCCCGCCGACATGCACGACATCGCCGACTTCGAGACGCGGTTCGCGGCGACGATCGCGCGCGGATACTCGGCGGACGGCGCCTTCTGGAGCGAATCGCGCAGGCTGGTGCGGCGCCTGGTCGCGCGCACCTGGGACATCTACGAGCGCGCGGAACCGCTGGTGCCGGGCGCATCGGAGGAGATCCGCCCGCTCCTGTGGCTGTTCGCGGCCGGCGGCCGCACGGTGCTCTGGAACATCGAGCGATGGAACTGCGAGACGGTGCTCGAGCGCCCGAAGCTGAGTGCGCCGCGCAAGGCGGGGCTCGTCCTGCGCGCGATGGCGATGCGGAAGTTCGCGTGGTATCGGCCGGCGCTCTGCGGACCGAGCCAGTGGATCATCGATCCCGAGCCGGATCCTGATGCGGCGCGATTCCCGCGGCAGGGACCGCGGGCGACGGAGGAGGCAGTCGCGTGAACGAGGCAGCGTCGCTCGACGCCTGCGCCGAGATCACGCGCCGCGAGGCGCGCAACTTCTACTACGGATTGCGGCTGTTGCCGTCGGCGAAGCGCAGGGCGCTCTACGCGGTGTACGCCTGGATGCGCGTGCTCGATGATCTCGCCGACGACGACGCGCGCGAGACGGCCGTGAAGTCGGCGGATCTCGCGCAGTTCGAGGAGGCGACGCGCGCGGTGCTCGCGGGTGGCGCTGCCGAGGGCCGCGATGCGCGCGAATCGGCGGTGCTGGCGGGGCTCCGCGCCGTGATCGCGGGATTTCCCGTGGATCCAGCGGATTTCGAGGGTGCGATCGAGGGTCAGCGGATGGATCTCGCGCCGCGCGGGTACGCGGGCTTTGCGGAGACCGAGCGCTACTGCGACCGCGTGGCCGCGACGGTCGGGCGGATCTGCCTCGATGTCTGGGGCGCACGCGACGGCGCCGATCCCGAGATCGCCCGCGAGCTCTCGACGAAGCGCGGCGTCGCGTTCCAGCTTGTCAACATCCTCCGCGATATCCGCGAGGATCATGCGCGCGGACGCTGCTATCTGCCGTCCGACGAGCTCGCCGCGAGCGGGCTCTCGATCGAGTCGCTGATCGCGTGGACCGACGACTCGCGCTGCGCGCGCTTCATGCATGTGCAGGTCTCGCGCGCGGAGCGCATCTTCGCCGAGAGCGCCGCGCTCGATGGCATGGTGTCGGCCGATGCGGTGCCGACGATCCGCGCGATGAGCGCGATCTACCGCGGGATCCTTCGGAAGATCGCCCGCGATCCACGGCGCGCGCTCGCCGAGCGCGCGCGGCTTTCCGCGGTGGAGAAGTCATGGATCGCGCTCCGCGCGCGGTTCGGGCTCCTCGGAGCGATTCCGTGAACGGCGCGGATGGCGTGCCGCGGACGGTGGCGATCGTCGGAGGCGGCGTCGCCGGGATCGCGGCAGCGGTGCGCGCTGCGGACGCGGGCTGGAAGCCGATCCTGATCGAGACCCGCACGAAGCTTGGCGGGCGCGCCACAAGCTTCGATGACGTGCGCAGCGGCGTCGAACTCGACAACTGCCAGCACGTCGTCATGGGCTGCTGCACGAACATCCTCGAGCTCTATGACCGCCTCGGCGTCCTCGGCGATCTGGACTGGCATGAAACCCTCTGGTTTTCCCGAGGAAATGGCGCGCGCGATGCGCTATCGATCGCGCCCATCCTGCCAGCACCGCTGCACTACGCGCCGAGCTTCCTTCGAATGCGCATGTTCTCGCTCGCCGAGAAGTGGTCGATCGCGCGAGCGTTCCAGGCCATCCTGCGCATGGGGTCGCGCGGGCGACTGCGCTGGCAGGGGCGTGCATTCGGCGAGTTTCTTGCGGAAACTCGGCAGCCGGCGCGGGTGATCGAGCTCTTCTGGGATCCCGTGGTCGTGAGCGCATGCAATCTGCCGAGCGCGCGCTGCGAGGCGGCGCACGCGCTCAAGGTGTTCGACGACGGCATGCTGGCGCATCGCTTCGCCGGCGCCGTCGGCGTCGCGTGCGTGCCGCTCGCACGGCTGTATGGCGAGGTCGGCGCGATCCTCGCGAAGGCGGGGGGCGAGCTGCGCCTGCGGACAAGCGCGAAGGCACTTGCGTTCGACGGTTCGCGCGTCTCGGGCGTCGTCTGCGACGACGGCGTGATCGCAGCGCAGGCCGTGATCAGCGCGGTTCCGCCCGATCGACTCGGGCGCTTGTGCTCGGAGACGCTGCGTGCGCATGACAAGCGCCTCGCGCGACTCGAGGAGATCGAGTTCTCGCCGATCCTTGGCGTCCATCTCGCGCTCCGGCGGAAGGTGATGGATGTCGCGAATCTCGCGCTGCCCGGCCGGAGCGTGCACTGGCTCTTCGCGCATGAACCGCCGGGAAGCGCCGCATTCGCGCAGCGGATCGAGGCCGTCGTGAGCGCAGCGGACGAGTGGACGGGCCTCTCCGAGGACGAGATCGCCGCGAAGGTCCTCGCCGAGATCCAGTGGGCGATCCCCGGTGTGACGAAGGACGACATCGTGTGGTCACGCCCCGTACTGGAGAAGCGCGCGACCTTCGCGAGTTCGCCCGGGATCGATGCCATCCGCCCACGTACGTGCGTCGAGGCGGGCGACCTGAAGGGTGGGGTCGCAAACCTCTTCCTCGCCGGCGAGTGGACCGACACAGGCTGGCCGAGCACGATGGAGGGCGCCGCGCGATCGGGCTTCGCGGCAGCCGCTGCATGCTGCGGCGGACGGGGCGTCGAGGGCGACCTGCCGGTCGCGGCGCTGGTGCGCCTCGCCCGCGCCCTCTGAGGCGGTGCACGGCACGTGCCGTGCACTAAGCATCTGGCAAGGAGCGTGCGCACGCTCGCGCCGCCGCCCGCACCATCTCATCTTCACCTTCATCGTTGGCGATCCCCTCGCAGCGCGCAAGCACCCGCGAGCGCACCTGCGGCTCGCGCCTGCACACGCTCGCAAGCGCCAGCAGCGCGTTCCGCTTCATCATCGCAAGGCTCGCGCGCTTCATCGCGCTCGAGACCACGAGCCGCGCGCGATCCTCCTCGGTCCAGCCAAGCACATCGAAAAGCTCGACGCCGTCGCGTCTCGGCGCATGCAGCGGGTTCACGCCCTCGCGCCGCGACGCGCGCGTCGGCTGGCTGTGCGGGCAGACCTCCTGGCAGACGTCGCACCCAAACCACCAGTCGCCCGTCTTCCCGAAGAACTCAGGCGCAATCGCGCTGCGATGCTCGATGGTCAGGTATGCCGTGCACTTCGTTGCGTCGACCGACCACGGAGTGATCGCCTCGGTCGGACAGGCGTCGATGCAGGCCGTGCAGGCGCCGCACGGATCGAGCGTCTGTGCGGAAGTGTCGCGCGGCGGCGTATCGCTGGGCGCGATCTCTGCATCGGTCACGATCTCGCCAAGCAGAAAGTAGCTTCCGAGCCCGGGCCGGATCAGCAGCGTGTGCTTTCCGATCGCGCCGAGGAGCGCTCGTGCAGCCTGCTCGCGCTCGAGGATCGGGTGGATGTCGCCCGTCAACCGCGTCTGGCAGCCGGGCGCGAGCTCACGCACATGCCTGCCCAGCTTCCGCAGACGATCGCGGATCAGGTCGTGATAGTCCTTTCCGCGCGCGTACCGTGCGATCCGCCCGCGGACGCCCGAAACTTGGTCGGGCGCGCCATCGTGGTAGCGATCTGCGACGCAGATCACGCTGCGCGCGTCCCGCAGCAGCCGCCGCACATCCGCCGCATCGGCTGCGCGTTCGGCGATCCACGACATCTCGCCGTGCTTGCCATCCGCAATCCAGCGCTCGAGCGCCGCACGCTGCGAACTCGCCGACGCGCGCGCCACCCCGACGAGCGCGAATCCAAGCTCGCGCGCCTTCGCCTCGACCGATCCGCGCAGCGCGACAGGATCCATCGCCGTCACTGCCCCATGGCCGCCGAGTAGATCGCCGCGATGCAGCCGACCGCGCCGAACAGGAAGAACGCCAGTGGAATGAGCGCGAGCACGGTCGAGATCGTCATCCAGCGGATCGCCTGCTGCGTGCCACGGACAAGCGGCAGGCACGCGGCGAGCGCGGGCAGCGAGAGCACCGACACGATCCACGGCGCGCCCAGGTAGAGCTCGCTCACTCCGGTCGGGGCGATCTTGTTCTCACGCAGGACGCCCGCGAGCATCGAGGCGACGAAGTACGCGGCGCCGCTCATCACGACCACGGTCGCCACCATCATCCAGCCCTTGATGCGTCCGACGAGCCGCCATCCGTCCTTGCCTGCCGTGGGCTGCTGCGCGGCCGGTCCAGGCC
>JBEGLX010000048.1:0-27696 GCA_041183345.1 Planctomycetota bacterium | reverse complement strand
GGACTCCAGGATGGCGACCGCCACGTCCTGCAGGACCTCATCGCGGGTCCGCGCGTCACCCACCAGGGCGTAGACGAACGCAGAGACCGCAGGCTGGGCCTGGGTCCAGAGCGTGAATGCCTGGCGGGTGCGGGCGTCCATGAAGGGATTTACCCACGAGCGCTTCCTCCATGACTCAATTCGGATCGGATTTCACTCGAAGCCGGATCGGATTAGGAAAGCGTCCACGTATCGGGCGACGTGGTCTTCCGGATCCAGCTCGAGAGCGCGATCCACTGCCTCCCGCGACTCGGCATGGCGCTTCATCTGAAGCAGGGTCATGGCCAGATTGGCCCAAGGCGGGGACCGCTCGGGGCTCAATTGGACGCTGCGTCGGGCAGCGGTCTCGGCACCCTCGAAGTCACCGCGTTCGCCGCGAACCCGAGTCAATTCAAGCCAGACGATCGTTTCGAAAGGTGCAAGGCGTGCGGCGTGCATGAGCGCGCGATCCGCCTCCTCCAAGCGACCGAGCATTCGGAGCGCAAGCCCCATCGCGTGCCAAACAGGCAGGACGTCTGAGAAGGGCTCGTCGCTCAGATCACTCATATCGCGATAGAGCGCTTCGATGCGCCCCACATACGGCTGCGTTTGCGATGGATCCTCGAGTTGGGCAATCTCGCACTCCAGCTCGATCAGGATCTGGATCGCTGTCAGCCCCCGCATCTCAGCCATCCGCGCACGTTCGGCGGCGCCTCCGGGCTCATCCTCGCGGACCTGCGTGAATGCCACTGGACCACCCCGGCCTATGTTCGCCTCTGCCTGCCGCTTGCACTTGACCAACGCCATCTCAAGGAACTCAAGCGTTCTTGGAGAGCGACGCCAATCGTTCCACGCGGCGCAGTCCTCCTCGGACCACCCTTCCGGGCGCGCGGACTGGTCGAGCGTCATCCCGACAAGAACCGTCCGATCCGCGCCGAGATCCTCGATGACCTCGACAAATCGCTCCATCTCCTCGACCGTCTCCGGGCAAGGAGCATGGACGATGTCGCACAGGATGTCCTGCTCCGGGTGGTACGGCGGCGCGTTGAGGGCGAGATCGGGTGTGCGGTACCAAAAGTGCCCTTCGGGGCAGGGAAACCACTGCGTCCCCGGCTCGAGAATGTGATTGATGGATATGCCGAGCTTCCGGCCACTTGGCAAAACGGGCATCGTCTTTCTCCCTCTCTTGATTTGATTCAACCTGAGGAGAAAGCGTATGCATCAGCCCGGCGACAGGCAAGTCGCGGTGCGATGACCCGATCGGTCAGATGCACCCCTCGGGAATCACCACTCCGGTCCGCCCGAGTAACGGCCGTAGATGTCGGCCATCGCCTGCACCTGCTCGCCGAGCGTGCAGCGGACCAGGCTCGCCTCGACGAGCGCGGGCATGACGTTCTCGCCCTTGCGGGCAGCCTCGCGAATCGCCGAGAGCGCGCGCTTCACGTCGTCGTTCGATCGCGTCGCGCGCATCTTGGCAAGGCGCGCGTTCTGCTCGGCCTCGACCGTGTGCGGGATCTCGAGGATCTCGACCTGCTTCTCCTCGTTGCCCTCGGGGTACGCGTTCACGCCGACGACGATGCGGTCGCCCGCCTCCATCTCCTGGCCGAAGCGGTAGCTCGCTTCCGCGATCGAGCGGCGGAAATAGCCCTTGTGCACGCCGGAGACGACGCCGCCCATGTCATCGATCTCCTTGATGATCGCGTTGGCGTCCTTCTCCATCTGGTCGGTGAGCGCCTCGACGAACCACGACCCGCCCAGCGGGTCGACGGTGCGGTGCACGCCCGACTCGTGGGCGATGATCTGCTGCGTGCGCAGCGCGACGCGGACGGCCTGCTCGGTCGGGAGACCAAGCGTCTCGTCCATCGAATCGGTGTGCAGGCTCTGGCAGCCGCCGAGCACGCCCGCCATCGCCTGCAGCGCCACGCGCACGATGTTGTTGAGCGGCTGCTGCTCGGTCAGCGAGCAGCCCGCGGTCTGCACGTGCGTGCGCATCAGCAGCGAGCGCTCGTTCTTCGCGCCGTAGCGCTCCTTCATCGCCTTCGCCCAGATGCGGCGCGCGGCGCGGAGCTTGCAGATCTCCTCGAAGAACTCGTTGTGGCTGTTGAAGAAGAACGAGAGCCGCGGGCCGAAGCTGTCGACGTCGAGGCCGCGCTTGATGCACTCCTCGACGTACTCCATGCCATCGCGCAGCGTGAACGCGAGTTCCTGCGTCGCGGTCGAGCCTGCCTCGCGGATGTGGTAGCCCGAGATCGACACCGAGTTCCACTTCGGCAGGTGCTGCGACGCGAACTCGATGGTGTCGACCACGAGCTTCACGTGCGGCTCGGGCGGGTAGATGAACTCGTTCTGCGCGTGGAATTCCTTGAGGATGTCGTTCTGCAGCGTGCCGCCGAGCGAGGTCCACGGGATGTTCCGCTCCTTCGCGTGCGCGAGATACATGCCCCAGATCACCGCAGCGGGCGCGTTGATCGTCTGCGAGACGGTCACCTCGCCGACGGGAATGTCGGCGTAGAGGCGGTGCATGTCCTCGATCGAGGCGATGGCGACGCCGCAGCGGCCGACCTCGCCCGCCGAAAGCGGATCGTCGGAATCGCGGCCCATCAGCGTCGGCAAGTCGAATGCGGTCGAGAGGCCGGTGTTGGCCTTCGTGCCCTTCGCATTGGAGAGGAGGTACTTGAAGCGCTGGTTGGTGTCGTCGGCAGAGCCGAAGCCCGCGAACTGGCGCATGGTCCATAGGCGCGAGCGGTACATCGTCTTGTGCACGCCGCGCGTGAAGGGGTACTGCCCCGGCTCGCCGATGCGCGCGTGCGGCTTGGCAGGATCCGCCGGGTCGTAGGTGAGCACGGTGTCCGGCCCGTAGCGCTCGCCGACGACATAGCCCGAGATGGTCACGGTCTCGGGGTCGACCTTGGCCGACGGGGGGTGCTTGGCGGACGCTGCGTGGGTATTCGCGGTGGTCATCGGAGGCTGCCTTCGAACGGACTCGTCCGGACGATTGCCCGGACCATCCAAGAATAGCAGTTTCGCCCTCAAAACCACCGCCGATCGGGGGCGGCGAAGGCACGGAAAACGCAGCGGATAACCGCCCCGCCCCGCCTCGCCGACGCCCGGAGCCGCCATAATGCGCGCCATGCCAGAAGGATTGAATGAGGGAATCGCCCGCGCAGCGGAGCTGACGCTTGACGCCAACCCCACGACGGCCGCGTCGCTCGAACTGAACGGCGTGCCCTGCGTGCGCGCCGCGATCGTGCGCGCAGGCAGCGAGCGCCTGCACGGATGCACCGTGCGCATCGTGATCGAGGGGCTTGCGAACGCGGTCTACGAGATGGGCATCGAGTCGATCGCCGCGGGCGAATCGCTCGCGGTCGATGTCTCGGACTTCATGATCCCGATGACGGTGCTGCGCCGCGCGACCGAGCGCGAGCCGATCGACCTCGTCGCCTCGGTGGTCGACGGCGCCGGCCTCGCCATGGCCTCCGCGCGCCATCGCCTGACGATCATCCCCGACTCGCATTGGTGCGGGATCGTCACCGCCTGCGAGTCGCTGGCGTCGTTCGTCACCCCGAACTCGCCCGCGATCCACCCGCTTCTGCTCGATGCATCGAAGCGTCTCGAGCAGCGCACGAGGAACGGCGCGCTCGACGGCTACCTCTCGAGCAGCGCCGAGCGCGCGCAACGCATCGCCGAAGCCTGCTACGAGGCGCTCGCCTCCCGCGGCATCAACTACATCACCGCGAAGCCGAGCTTCGAGGAAGCCGGGCAGAAGGTGCGCACGCTGTCGGACACGCTCTCGGATGGCGCCGCGAATTGCCTTGATCTCTCGGTCGGGCTCGCCGCGATGCTCGAGGCCTGCGGGCTTGCGCCGGTGATCGCGATGGGCGACGGGCACGCCGTCGTCGGCTACGCGACCATCGACGAGCCCTTCGCGGATGCCGTGCACGACGGGCCGTCGCGGCTAGTGAATCGCATCGAGCTCAGCCAGTTCCGCATGCTCGAGGCGACAGGCGCGTGCGGCGCGAAGATGTCCTACGGCGAGGCGCTCGCGGAAGGCGAGCGCTTCCTGCGCCGCGCGACCGAGGCGATGCGCGTGCTCGACGTGCGCGCCGCGCGCCGCGCCGGCTATCACCCGCTTCCCGAGCGCATCGCGGAGCAGCCTGGTCCGGGCGTTGCCATCTCGCTGCGGCGGCCGCCGAAGGTGACGGCATGGAAGGTCGTCCAGCCCGCCGGACTCCCGCCGCTTCCGAAGCTCAAGCTCGCACCGCATGAGCAGCGCCTCGAGATCTGGAAGAAGAAGCTGCTCGACCTCACGCTGCGGAACAAGCTGCTGAATGACCGCGAGAACGCAGGCATTCCGCTGCTCCTGCAGGGTGACGACGTGCTCGCCCGGCTCGAGGATGTGCTCTGGAACGAAAAGACGATGAAGCTCGTCGCGAAGGGCTCGGTGCGCGAGTCCGACGCCGCCGCGATGACCGAGGAGATCAACCGTGGCTGGCTGCGCGCCGGGCTCGACGACGCCGAGCTCTTCAAGCGCGCGACGAAGGCGTACCGCGAAGGCAGGAGCTCGCTCGAGGAGACTGGCGCGCGCTCGCTGTACGTGTCGGTCGGATTCCTCGAGTACAAGGTCGAGGGCCGCGAGGCACCCGTGCTCGCGCCGCTGCTGCTGGTGCCGGTCGAGATGGAGCGTGTGTCGCGCAGCGAGGGATTCCGCGTGATTCCCGTCGCGGAGGACACCGTCCCGAACGTCGCGCTGGTCGAGTACCTGCGCAATGCGCATGGGCTCGACATCGGGCTCTCCGGGCTGATTCCCGAGGACGAGCACGGGATCGACGTGCCCTCGATGCTCGCACGCGTCCGCCAGGCGGTCGCCGACGTGCCGCGCACGCGCGTGCTCGCCCACGCCAAGCTCGGGAACTACTCGTTCAAGAAGCTGCCGATCTTCGAGGAGATGCGCGCGCGCGCGAAGCCGCTTTCCGACCACGCCGTGGTGCGCACGCTCCTCGACCGGAGCGCCGCCGACGAACTCCGCAAGCATCCGCTGGTTTCGCCGCAGGATGTCGACACAGCGGCGCCCTTCGCCAAGGTGCGCATGCCGCTTGCCGCGGATTCCTCGCAGATTGCCGCGATCTGCTCGGCGACCGCCGGAGCGACGTTCGTGCTGCAGGGACCACCGGGCACGGGCAAGAGCCAGACGATCACGAACCTGCTGTGCGAGTGCCTCGCGCGCGGGAAGCGCGTGCTCTTCATCGCTGAGAAGAGCGCGGCCCTCGAGGTCGTGAGCGAGCGCCTGCGCAAGGTCGGCCTCTCTGCCTTCGCGCTCGACCTGCACGCCGACCACGCCACGAAGCCGAACTTCGTCGCGCAGATCAAGCAGGTGATGGACGAGCTCGAGGCCCGTGCCGCGCCCGGCGCACGCCAGTTCGACAGCGTCGCAGCAGGCGTCGACAAGTCGCGCGCGCGGCTGCGCGCCTCGTGCACCGCGCTGCACGGCGACCGCGGCGCGGGCATGTCGGTCCACGCGGCGCTCCAGCGCGCGGTCGAACTCGGCAGCGCCGAATCGAAGGCGCTCGAGCCTGCGCTCGATGGCGTGCTCGCTGCGAATGCGAGCGTCGAGGACCTCGAGGCGCGCGTCGACGCAGTCATCGCGCTCGCGAATGCGACCGATGAACTCCCCGCCGGCGCATCGGATCTGCTCGGCGAATGCTCTCCGACGACGGTGATTTCCGTGGAGACGGCGCAGTCGATCGCGACGACCGCGAGCGAGGCTGCGGCGCTGCTTTCCGCGGCGGAGGCGACCGGCGCAGAGATCGCCCGCATGATCGGCGTGACCTCGCCGCGAACCCCGCAAGGGCTCGCGGAACTTGCGAAGGCCGCGCGCGGTCTGTCGATCGCCGCTCCACGCGCCGCGTATCTCATCGAATGCGCGCTCGCGCCCGACCACGCGCAGCGACTCGCCCGCGTGAAGAAGGCGCTCGAGATGTGCGCCGCCGCAGCGCGCGCCGAATCCGAAGTCGCGAAGACCTACGATGCCGGCGTGCTCGCACTCCCGCTCGCCGCGCTGGTCGGCGACCTCCGCGCAAGCCGCGAGCGCTTCATCGTGTTTCGCTGGATGAGCGCGGGCAAGGCGCGCAAGGAACTGGTGAGGCTCGCCAAGACGCCGCCACCAAGCGGCCACGAGGAACTCCTCAAGGAGGCCGAGCGGCTGCTCGCGTTCTCCGAGGCGATCCGCGCTTCAGAGTCGCATCGCGCCGACGCTGCCCGCTTCGCCGACGCGGAGGGTGCGATCGACTTCGCGCTCGCGGCGCGCACGCTCGAGTCCGCGCGCGCCGCGGGCGAAGCGCTGAGGACCGCATTCGCCAAGGAACTCGCCGCCGTGTCGGCGCTCGCCCCCCGCCTCGTCGGCGACGCAGCGCTCGCGGCCTCCCTCGAGACCCTCGAGAAGACGCTCGGCCAGGCGAAGGGCGCGCTCGCCCACCTCGACACGAAGCTCGCATGCAAGCCCACGCTCGCGGATACCGCGGCGGAATCGCCCGTCGTCCGCGCGCGCCTCGCGAAGATCGTCGAGGGAGCGCCGTCGATCCCGACGTGGAGCGCCTTCACCGTCGCCCGGGCAGGAGCCGCCAAGCTCGGACTCGCGCCCGTCGCGCAGGCGTTGCTCTCCGGCTCGCTGCGCACGAGCAACGCCGAGCGCGCGACGGAGTCCGCGCTGCTCGCGGCGTGGTCGCGCGCGCGCCTGCGCGAGGAGGCGCCACTCGCCGACTGCGCGGTCGAGAAGGCAGAGGAGATCCGCAGGCTCTTCACCGGCTCGATGGCCGACTACCGCAAGGGCGCAGCCGACGCCGTCGCCGCGATCGTCCGCGACCGCGCCAACGAGGCGCTCGATGCCGTCACCACCAGCGAGCCGATGCGGCGGGCGCTCAAGACCGTGCAGGAGCTCCGCGCGCTCACCACGATCCGGCGCCCCATCCGCCGCGTGATGATGGAGGGCGCGCCCGCGATCGCAGCGATGAAGCCGATCGTCCTCGCGAGCCCGCTCTCGGCGGCCACGCTGCTTCCCCCTGATTTCCCCGCGTTTGACCTCGTCGTCTTCGACGAGGCCTCGCAGGTGCCGGTGTGGGACGCAGCCTGCGCGATCTCGCGTGGCAAGGCCAGCGTGATCGTGGGCGACTCGAAGCAGCTCCCCCCCACCAACTTCTTCGAGCGCAAGGAGGCGGGCGAGGGCGAGAACGCCGACGCAGCGCTCGCCGACGCGCTCGAACCGCTGGAGAGCGTGCTCGATGAAGCCGTCGCCGCCGGCATTCCGCAGCGCAGCCTGCTCTGGCACTACCGCTCGCGCGACGAGCGCCTGATCGAGTTCTCGAACCGCCGCAGCTACGGCGGGCGCCTGCAGACCTTCCCCGCCGCGCACCGCGCGCACCCGAACCTCGGCGTCGAGTTCCGCTTCGTGGGTGGCGTGTACGACAGCGGCGCCACGCGGACGAACCGCGCGGAGGCCGAGGCCGTGGTGCAGGAACTCGTGCGCCGCCTGCTCGACGACGACGCCTGCAGCGCGAACCGCTCGATCGGAGTCGTCACCTTCAGCGAGGCGCAGCAGACGCTCGTGCAGGACCTGCTCGACGAGGCGACCGACAAGGACCCGAAGCTCGCGGAGCGGATGGCCGAGGCCGCGAAGCTCGGCGATCCTGTCTTCGTGAAGAACCTGGAGAACGTCCAGGGCGACGAGCGCGCGACCATGCTCTTCTCGGTCTGCTACGCGCGCGACAAGGCGGGCAAGCTGTCGATGTTCTTCGGGCCGCTCAATGGTTCGGGCGGCGAGCGCCGCCTGAACGTCGCCGTCACCCGCGCCCGCGAGAAGATCGTGGTGTTCTCCTCGATGCGCGCGAGCGAGATCGACACCTCGCGCGTCAGCGGACTCGGGCCGAAGGACCTGCGCGACTACCTCGCGTTCGCGGAGCTCGGCACCGTGCCGCCCGCGCGCACGGAGGGCGGACCCGCGCGCGAGGTCGACGTCAGCGCCGTCGAGCGCGCGATTGCCGCCGGCCTCGAGGAACGCGGCTGGCGCGTCGATCTGCACGTCGGCCGTTCGCGCGACTTCCGCGTGAGCCTGGCGCTCGCCGACAAGGCCGCGCCCGACCGATGGATCCTCGGCGTCGAGCTCGATGGCGCCTTCTACAGCGCAGCTCCGACGGTCGTCGACCGCGAGATCGTGCGCGAAGGCGTGCTCGGCTCGCTCGGCTGGCGGACCATCAAGGTCTCGTGCATCGACTGGTTCCGCGATCCGAAGAAGGTGCTGGACCGGATCGAGCAAGCCGCCCGCACGGCGTGAACTCCGTCAGCGCCCCGTCGACTTGCCGCAGGCAGGATCGGGCACCTTCACCGGCTCCCAGCGCGACGCGAGCGCGCGCGCTCCCGCGCCGCCCTCGATGATCCACACGGATTTCCGCGGGAACTCCGTGCCCTTCGAAGGATCGATGCGCCCGGAGACACCGTCGAACGCGCCCGTCTCGCGAAGCGCGCGAACCACGGTCTCGCGGCTCACGACGCCACCCGACTGCGCGCGCTTCAGCGCCGATGCGGCGATGCGCGTGGCGTCGTAGCCGAGCGCTGCAAACGCGGTCGGCTCGGTGCCGAAGCGCTGGCGGTATCGCGTCGCGAACGACTCGACCGCGGGGTCGCCGCGGCCACCAAGCCACGCGTGGGTGGTGAAGAAGACGCGACCGAGATTCGCAGCCGCGAAGATCGACGGCTCGTCGAAGGAGTCGGGGCCGAGTACGGGACCGGCGAATCCCGCGGTGCGGAGCGCAGCGATCACAAGCGGCGCATCCTGCGGAAGCGCCGCGACGTAGACCGCCTGCGGCGACTTCGCCACCGCTGCGGCGACCGAGGCCGAGAAATCGCCCGAGAACGCGAGCACCGACGCCTTCGCATCGGGAAGCCCGCGCATCGCCGTCGTGAACGCCGAACCCACGGCGCCCGCGAACTCGCTGCGTGCGTCGAACATCACCACGGCCTCGCGCACGGCAAGCCGCTCGTGCGCGAACTCCGCCATTGCGGCGCCCTGCATCTGGTCGGAGAAGCACGCGAAGCGCAGCAGGTCGCCGCCGGGCAGGCGCGCGACGCATGGGTCGGTCGCACCCGCGACGACGAGCGCCGTGCCCGCCGCAGCGAACGCAGGCAGCGCGCCGCGCAGCTCGTCCGAATCGGTGAAGCCGACGGCGATGACCGCGTTGTTCGCGGCATCGCGCGCATCGGCGGCGACGCCCTTCTCGCCGAGGTACACGGCGAGGAAGTTCCCGCGCGCCTCATCGACGGCCATCATCGCCCCACGCTTCGCCTCGCCCCCGAGCGACGCCTGCCCCATCGTGTCGTCGAACACGATCGCGAGCCGGGCGACGCCGGGATCATTCACGCCGCCGGGCCCGCGGCAGCCCGCGACAAGCGCCAGCCCGATGGCGAGCGGCGCGAAGCGGGTCAGGAGGCTGCGGGAGGAGGTCTCGTGCATCGCGTTCACTTGGCGGGGTACTCGTAGACGCCGCGGCCGGTCTTGTCGCCGAGGCGCCCCGCCTGCACCAGCTGCCGCAGCAGCGGGCACGGGAAGAACTTGGGATTCCCGAGCTCGCGGTGGAGGACCATCATGATGTCGTGGCAGACATCGAGCCCGATGAAGTCGGCCAGGCGCAGCGGACCCATGGGGAAGTTGCAGCCGAGCAGCATGATCTGATCGATGTCCTCGGGCTTCGCGACGCCCTCCATCCAGGCGTAGAAGGCCTCGTTGATCATGGGCATGAGCACGCGGTTCGAGACGAAGCCGGCGCGGTCGTTCGCGGGAACGGGGGTCTTACCCATCGCCTTCGAGAGCTCGATCGTGCGCTGCGTGGTCTCCTCGCTGGTCGCGATGCCCTTGATGACCTCGACGAGCTTCATGATCGGCACGGGGTTGAAGAAGTGCATGCCGATCACGCGCGGCGCGTCCTTGCCGACGGCGCTCGCGATGTCGGTGATCGAGATGCTCGACGTGTTCGTCGCCAGCACCACGTCCTCGCGGAAGGTCGCCTGCATCTCCTTGAAGATCTTCTTCTTGAGCTCGACGTTCTCGGTGGCCGCCTCGACCACCCAGTCGGCGCCCTTCGCCTCAGCCATGCTGGTCACGTAGCAGACGCGCCTGAGCGCGGCGTCGGCGTCCGCCTGCTGCATCTTGCCCTTCTCGACGAGGCGCGCGAGGCTCTTCGCGTGACCCGCCTTCGCCTTGTCGAGGGCAGGCTGGCTCACGTCGATCTGGATGGCGCTGAACCCGGTCTGCGCGGCGGTGAGGGCGATGCCGGAACCCATGGTCCCGGCGCCGATGACGGCGATGGTCTTGACGGTCGACATAGAGCGGGGAATGTAGCAGCCCGCGCTACAGCCGCGATCCGTGCGCACGCGAGCGCTCCGCTACCGAGGCAAGGGAGCGGCCGCAGCCGCGACCGCTCAAGGACGCCAGTGCAGCGCCATCGGGCCCTTGTACTCGGCCAGCGGGCGGATGATGCGGTTGTTCGCGTGCTGCTCCATGATGTGCGCGCACCAGCCGGTGATGCGGCTCGCCACGAAGATCGGCGTGTACTGCGGCACGGGGATGCCCATGATGAAGTAGGTCATGCCGCAGGGGAAGTCCACGTTCGGATGGATGTTCTTGTCGCGCAGCATGATCGCCTGCACGGCATCGCCCATGTCGAACCACTTCTTGCTCGACGGCCCCTGCTTCTCGGCAAGCTTGAGACCCCAGCGGCGGAGGATGCCCGCGCGGTGGTCGCCATTCTTGTAGACGCGGTGACCGAAGCCCATGAGCTTGCGCTTCTCGGCGAAGGCGCGCTGCATCCAGGCATCGACGGTCATCTTGCCGCCCGCGCAGTCGCGGTCGATGTCCTTGAGCATCTCCATCGCCATCTCGTTGGCGCCGCCGTGTAGCGGGCCCTTGAGCGCGCCGATGCCGCCGCAGACAGCGCTGTGGAGGTCGGTCTCGGTCGACGAGATCACGCGGCAGGAGAAGGTCGACGCGTTGAAGTCGTGCTCGGCGTAGAGGACGAGCGAGACGTCCATGATGCGCGCGGCGAGCTCGTCGGGCTTCTGGCCGGTGATCGACCAGAGCAGGTTCGCCGCGTGGCCGAGCGACGGATCGGGATCGACCGGCGCCTTGCCGTCGAGCGTGCGCTGGCAGGCGCCGATGATGGTCGGGATCTGCGCGAGCAGTCGCTTCGACTTGCGGAGCTCTGCGGCAGGCGAGTTGTCCTCGCAGTCGGGGTCGAGGTGCGAGAGCAGCGACACGCCCGTGCGCAGGATCGACATCGGATGCGCGTTCGGGCTCTCCTTCGCCACGCGCACGATCGCGTCGCGCACGCTCGCGGGGATCGCCCGCATCGACGCGACCTCGGTCTTGAACGCGGCGAGCTCTGCCGCGGACGGCTTGTGACCGACGAGCAGGAGGAAGGCGACCTCCTCGAAGGTCGCGTTCTCGGCGAGGTCTGCGATCTCGTAGCCACGGTAGATGAGCTCGCTCTGCGTCACGGCGCAGATCGAGGTCTCGCCGACGGTCTGGCCGGCAAGTCCGCGGGTATCGACAGGCTTCGTGGATGGGGCGGTCGTGCTCATCTCATGGCTCCGTTCATTGGATGGGGAGGAAAGAGGATACAGCGTAGCCCGTGGCGCGGGGATGCGGACGCTACGCTGTTTCCATGCTGATTCGCGTCCTTCTCCTCGTCGCCGCAGCCCTGCTTCTCCCCGCCTGCCGCACCGCGCCGTCGGCGACGGTGGCACGAATGCTCGCGGGCAGCTACTCGAGCGCCGAGCAGTCGAAGGCGGATCCCGAGTTCTTCGAGGTGCACCTGAAGATGGCGCCGATCTGGACCGACCGCACGGATGGTCACTGGCTCTACGTGGAGCAGGCGATGTCGACCGCGCTCGACAAGCCGTATCGGCAGCGAATCTACAACGTGATCGATGCGGGCGACGGCGCGGTCCTGAGCCTGGTGTACGAGCTGCCGAATGCCGCCGAGCGCATCGGCGCGTGGCGCGATCCAAGCGTGTTCGACGCAGACTCGCCGGAGAGATTGACAAAGCGCGATGGCTGCGCGATCCGGCTCGAGTCGAAGAATGGGGCGAAGGAAGCCCTGTGGGTCGGCTCGACGAACGGCAAGGAGTGCCTCAGCTCGCTGCGCGGCGCGACATACGCGACGAGCGAGGTGCGGATGACGGCCGGACGGCTCGAGACATGGGATCGCGGCTTCGACGCGAACGACCAGCAGGTCTGGGGCGCGAAGAAGGGTCCGTATGTGTTCGTGAAGGATGCGGCGACTGCGTCCAGTCGGTGAAGGCGACGAGCGGGCGGGATTTCGTTCGTTTCGAAACCACCATTCCGCCGCTCCCTCAGAGCGGCGGGTGCCACGATCCCCGAGTGGTGAGCGAAGCGAATCCGAGGGGTCGTGCTCGCAGTGCATAGGAGTCGGTGATTCCCACGCGAGCCGAGACGCTTGGCGAGCACGACCCGGCGGCCTTTGGCCGCCGGATGGACGAGTCCGATCGCGTTTCGGAACCACCATTCCGCCGCTCCCTCAGAGCGGCGGGTGCCACGATCCCCGAGCGGTGAGCGAAGCGAATCCGAGGGGTCGTGCTCGGAGTGCGTAGGAGTCGGTGATTCCCACGCGAGCCGACACGCGTGGCGAGCACGACCCGGCGCTCCGTGACTTCGTCACTCCGCTTCGGGATCGTGGCACCCGGCGGCCTTTGGCCGCCGGAAGGGACGCGCGCGCGATTTCCGTACCGCCAAAGGCCGCGAAGGCGCGCACGCACCCGCGCAGCGGGCGCCAGCGCGCCAAGTCGCGGCCGCTCCAAAACGACCAACGGCGCCCCCTTTTCGGTGCGCCGTTGGCCCCCTTTTTTCCGCTGTCCGCTTCCCGGCGGAGCAGCGTTCCCTGTAAGCCGAACCTGACAGTTCGGCCCCTCCTGAGAAGTCTCACGATGAGGCGTCCCTCGTCGTGAGGTTGTGAGTAGCGGGTTCCCTTTCCGCGGCTCACGGGCGAAACGCTCTTGCTGCGCCTCGCCGTCCCTTTTTACCTCCGCCCGCCTTCAGGTCCCTCAACCCGAAGGCTTGCGTTCGCAGCGAGTCCCTTAAACACGCTGCGGGTCGCCACGGGGGCGACGCGCTGCATTCTTCCTTGAAACGCGCGTTTGTGTTGCACTGGCGCACGTTTTTCGGTGTTTTTTCAAGGACTCGACTGAGTCTGCGTACGAACAGAGTGCATTATCGGGCAAAGTCGCGAGGCGGCTCCCGCTGACCCGAGCGATCAAGTTCAATCAAGACAGCCGTTTACACTGGAACTCCGCATGAATCGCGCCCGCTGCTCGATCTGGACCGATCTCCGCACGTGGATCGCCGTCGCGCTGGTGGCCGCGATCGCGAGCCCCGCGCTTGGGCAGCAGGGTTCCCCGCGGAACCGCAATCCACGCCAGCAGCCGCAGCAAGCCCAGCAGCGGATCACGTGGGAGCCAGGCGCCGAAGCGCGCTCGAAGCACTACCGCATCCTGAGCGATCTCGAGCCCGAGGACACGAAGCTCTACGCGGGGCACCTCGACCTTCTCTACGAAGAGTACTCGCGCCGCCTCGCCAGCTTGCCGCCGCGCGCGCCTGAGATCCCGAACGTGCTGATGTTCGCGCGCGAGTCCGACTATCTCGCCGTACTCCGCGCGCGCTACGGCGTGAACGCGACCGGAAGCGGCGGCATGTTCTTCATCTCGCCGCAGGGCGCTGCGCTCGCCTTCTTCACCGAGCGACTGCCGCGTTCGCGCGTCTTCCACGTGATCCAGCACGAGGGCTTCCACCAGTTCGCGCACAGCCGATTCGTCGGCTCGCTCCCGCCGTGGCTCAACGAAGGGCTCGCGGAGTACTTCGGCGAGGCGATCGTCGTGGAAGGGCGCGTGATCATCGGGCAGTCGAGCGCCGGGCCGGTCGAGCGCATCAAGAAGGCGATCGAGCAGAACCAGACCATCGAGTTCCTCCGCATGCTGACCATGACCAGTGACGAATGGAATGCGAATGTCCGCGCGGGCAACGCGGGCGTCCAGTACATGCAGGCGTGGTCGATGGTGCAGTACCTGAGCTGGGCGGACAACGGGCGCTACCAGCGCGCCTTCGAGGGCTACATCCAGCTCATCCACGCGGGTTCGCCCAGCGACCGCGCCTTCGTCCAGGCATTCGGCACGAGCGACCTGAAGAACTTCGAGGATGCGTGGAAGACCTGGGCGCGCAAGGCGGTGCCGTCGTCGCTCGGCACTGCCGCGATGAAGCTGACGTTCCTCGCAGAGGGCCTTGTCCAGCTCTCCCAGGACGGTGTCGGGGTGACCGACCTCGAAGATCTCGTCACCAAGCTGCGCGAGCGGAACTTCCGCACAGAGGTCAGTGTCCACGGGCGCACGGAGACGCTGGAGGCGAACGAGCGAATCCTCGAGATCCCGAAGGACGAGCTCACGGCTGCCCAGCCCGCCTTCGATTTCATCGCGCCCAAGACCAAGGGAATGGGCGCCGTCGAGCGCAAGCGCGAGGAGGAGCACCCCACTCCGATCACCATCACGACCCGCGGGCTCGAGCCCCGCGAGCTGGTGCTCAAGTGGACCCGCCGCAAGTCAGGCGGGTTCGATTACGAGATACTCTCCCCGAACAAGGCCCCTGCCCCGCCCAAGCCCGAGCGGAAGAAGCCTGAGAAGGACGAGCCAGCGAAGGCGCCCTGAACGAAACCGCCCGCCGTCGGTTCCAAAGCGACGGGAATGCCCGCGATCCAGACTCCCATGCACGAGGTCGACACGACATTCCTCCGCCGGCTGCGCGCGCGCGACGAACGCGCCTGGTTCGAGCTGTGGGAGACGTTCGGTCCCGTGGTGCGTGGCATGCTCTACCGCTGGGGCAACGGCCGGCTCGGCGAGGAGACCCTGCGCGACCTCACGCAGGACACGCTCGCGGCGCTCTCCGATTCGATCGAGCGCTTCGACCCGAAGCGCGGCGTGCGCTTCTCGACATGGCTGCTTGCCATCGCCAAGCATGTGCTGGGCGATGAATTCGACCGGCGTCACGCGCAGAAGCGCGGGTCTGGCCGCCGCGGCGCCAGCCTCGAGGACGAGTGGATGGGGCAGTCTGACGAGCCGCAGCCGGATGAGGTCTACGAGCGCCGCGTGCTCGCCGCGAAGATCCATGCTGCGATCCGCGCCACGCAGAAGCGCGCGGAGTTCGTGCACTTCGAGGCGTACCGGATGCGGGTGCTCGAGGGGAAGAACGGCCGCGACATCGGCGTGCAGCTCGGAATCAGCGAGCCGACGGTCACGCGGCACTGCCAGCGCGTGCGCGAGGCGCTGCGCGTCGAGCTCCTCAGCGCGATCGAGCAGTACAGCTTCACCGACGACGAGCGAGATGAGCCGGGCCGCGCCGGCCTTGCTGCGGAAGACGCCGCGTTCGACGAGGCGCTCGGCGAGATCTGGCGCGCGCAGGAGGAGATCCTGCGAGCCGACCTCGAGGCGCAGCGGGCGGAGTTGCGCAAGCGAGGCAGGAGTTGAGCGGACTGGGGTTGAGCGGGATCGAGTGGCTGCTGGCCGCCGTCGGCGCGATCGCTGCCGGTGCGGCGCTGGTCGCAGCGGGACTCGCGATCGGCCGCGTGGGCGTCCTCATGGGAATGCTCGGCGCGCACATCGGGCGCTGCCTCACGCAGATGGGCCGCGACCTCGTGCGGTTCCTCGGCGGATTCGTCCTCTGCATCGTGCTGCTTCCCGTCGCGCTCGTCCGGCTCGTGATCGGAAAGCCAAAGACGGCGGGCGCCGCCGCGCGTGCGAGCGGCCGCGAGGCGCTCGAGGCGCTGCGCGCGCTGTTCTCACTGCTGATCGTGCAACCGCTGCGGCTTGTGGGGCTCCATGGCGTGATCGGGCACGTCGGCACGCGACTGCCCGCTGCGCTCGGCGATCCAGACTCGCCGCGCTCGGGCCCTGTCGAGTTCGAGGGCTACACCGTCATCCGCGAACTGCAGGCAGGTGGCTCGGGCGCGCGGCTCTTCGTCTGCGAGCCCGACGCGCGCACACGCGTGCGCATCAAGCTGAAGGACGGGCTCGTGGTCATCAAGAGCTTCGACTTCGACGATGGCACGCGGCTCGCCGAGCTCCTCCGCGAATCGCGTGCGCTCGAGTCGGCGCGCAAGCTCGGGCTGATCCTCGATCACGAGAGCTCCGAGCGCCGCTTTCACTATGCGATGCGCTACTACGAGGGGCTCGACCTCGGCAAGTTCGCGCGACGGGTGCATGAGCTCTCCGAGGCGCAGGGGCTCGACCGCGATCACCTCGTGCTCGTGGCATCGCTTGTCCGCGACGTGGTGGCGATGCTGCGCGATTGGCATGCGGCCGGGCTGTGGCACAAGGACGTGAAGCCGGAGAACGTGATCGTCCACGAGGGGCGGGCGACGCTGATCGATCTCTCGCTGGTCACCCCGCTTGCATCGCAGATGACGCTCACCACGCACGGAACCGAGTACTTTCGCGATCCAGAGATGGTGCGGATGGCGCTGAGCGGCGTGCGCGTGGGCGATGTCGATGCAGACCGCTTCGACATCTACGGTGCGGGCGCCGTGCTCTTCTTCGTGCTGGAGGGCACGTTCCCCGCGCACGGCGTGCTCAGCAGCTTCCGCAAGCAGAGCCCTGAGTGCCTGCGCTGGATCGCGCGGCGGGCGATGGCCGACTACGACCGCCGCTATCCGAATGCCGAGGAGATGCTCGCCGATCTCGATCGCGCGATACTCGGCGGTGATCCCGCGGCCGTCCGACCTGCCGATCTTCCCTCGATGCAGGGCACGTCGACCGTGCCGGCGACGGAACCCACGGCCCTCGGCGCTGAGGGCTCGCCCCCGCCACCACCCGACGCGCGCCGCCGCGAGCGACCGCGCCTGCGCGTCACGAACTGGTGGACGGGCGCCTACGAGATGGCGTCAGGTCGTCCGCTGCCGGAGGGCATTCCCGCGCAATCGAAGCGCGGGCTCGGTCCACCAGTCGCGGTGCTGCTGGTCGCGCTGGCGACGCTCGCCGCCGTCGTCGCGATCTGGGCGTGGATGGGTGGCTAGCCCCGCCGATTCGCGGGGAAATCCCACTGCTCGCCAGGCCTGTACGAGAGCAATTCGTAGAGCTCCTTGCGGCTCTGCATGGTGTCGAGCGCGCCGTGGAAGCCGCCGTCACGCTTGAGCGCCGTGAGGCCGTCCTCGACCGCCTTCATCGCGATCCGCATGAGCGACAGCGGGTAGATCACGATCGACACGCCGAGCGCGCTGAACTCGGCGCGCGTGAGGTGCTTCGTCTTGCCAAACTCGGTCATGTTCGCGAGCGTCTTGCCCGGTGACGCCTTCATGAAGCGCACGAACTCTTCGCCGTCGTGGAGCCCCTCCGGGAAGATCACATCGGCGCCCGCCTCTCGGTAGAGGTTCGCGCGCGCGACCATGTCGTCGAAGCCGGTCACATGCCGCGCATCGGTGCGTGCGATGATCACGAAGTCGCTTGAAAGCCGATGCTTCGCCATCGCAGCGACCTTGTCGGCCATCGCCTGCGCGCCCACGAGGTCCTTCCCGTCGAGGTGCCCGCAGCGCTTGGGGAACTCCTGGTCCTCGAGGTGCAGCGCCGCTGCGCCCGCGCGCTCGTACTCGACCACGGTGCGCACGCAGCACTCGACCTCGCCGTAGCCGGTGTCGGCGTCGGCGATCACGGGGATGCCGGAAGCGTCGCTGATCTCGCGGATCGTGCGGCACATCTCGGTGAGCGTGATGAGGCCGATGTCGGGGTAGCCGGCGACGTTCGCGGTCGCGCCGCCCGAGATGTAGGTCGCCTCGAACCCGGCGCGCGCGACCGACCGCGCGACCAGCGCGTTGAAGGCGCCGGGCACGAACACGGTGCCTCGGGACATGAGCTCACGGAGACGCGCGCCAGGATGCTGCGTTTGCATGCGGGGAATGTAGCGCGCGGGCTTAGGTGTACGCGCGGACGAGCTGCGCGCCCGGGTAGTAGGTCGAGAGGATGCGGTTCGCCTTGGCGCCGTCCTTCGCCATCGCCTCGGTTCCGAACTGGCAAAGGCCGACACCATGGCCATAGCCCGCGCCCTTGAGGACGAGGCGGTCGCCAACGATCTTCGGCTCGAAGAACGCGCTGCGCACGCGCTCATTGACGGGCTTCTTGACCGCGGGATTCGCGGGGCTCGCGCTGAGCGCCCAGCGCATGCTCTCGGCGGTGAGCTCGCACTTCCAGCCCTTGGCGTCGACGACGCGCACGCGCTCAGGACGCCCCTGCTCGTTGCGCGCGATGACTGTCAGCTCGGCGAGCCTCCCGATGCGCGACAGCGACGGGTAGCCCTCGAGGCGACCCCATCCAGGCAGCGCGCGTGAGACCGCGGGAACCTCGAGCGTCATCTCCCACTTGGCGAACTTCGAGAAGCCCGTGCAGGCGCAGCCGCGCTTGCCGCTCGCCGCGCGCAACGGCCCGATGTCGTGCTGCATCTCGCTGGAGATAGTGCCCTGCGCATTCGCACGCGCGCCGCCGCAGCAGCTCGAGTAGTACGCCGGCACGACGCGGTCCTGCCACACGAGCAGCTGGCCCGCGGTGTCGCGGACGGCGTCGAGGCTCTTCTGGTGCTTGGTCTCTCCGACCCAGGCCTGGCTGCGCTCGTCAGCCACCACGTCGTAGTGGCGCTGCGGGCGTGCTATCGCCATCTCGCAGATGGCCCAGCTGCGCGCAGCGATCGCCTGCGCGCGGTGCGTCTCGACCGCCCAGCTGTTGTAGAGCTCCTTCGCGATCACGCCCGAGAGATACATCTCCATCGGGACCTCGTGCACGAGGTCGAAGCCTCCGCCTTGGGGAACCAGCCGCACGGCGCCCGGCCAGGAGACTCCGTCGATGGTGATGCGCTGCTCCTCGTTGGTGAGCGACATCACATCGAGCGTGCCGAGCGCGGAGTAGTCGAGCACGCAGGCTCGGCGGGTGCCGGCGTTCTCCGTGATCCTCCAGCCGACGTTCGTCCATCGGATCTCGACAGGACCGCGCGCGAGCTTGCCGCCCTTGCCCGTGCCCTTGGCGACGACCCAGACGCTCGGACCCGAACCCTGCACCGTGACCTGCGGTGCGGCGGGGAGGATCTCGCGGGTCTTGATTCGGATCGCCGGTTCCTTCGAAGGCGGCTCCGGGCGCTCGATCGTCTGCGGCTTGTCGGTCTTGCCGTCCTTCGGAGCAGGCTCCGGCTTCGGCTTGGCAGGCTCGGCGCCCGACTGCGGGGCGCCGTTCATCCCGGCGGGGTTCTGGCCCGGCAGCGTGCCCGCACCCGGCACGTTCGTCGAGCGCGGATTCTGCATCCCCTGCGGCGTGTCGCAGCCGGCGCCAAAGAACAGCGCCGCGCCGGCGGAGGCTGCGGCAGAAACGAGTATGAAGCGACGCCTATCCCTGTCGAAGGCCTGCGAATCCATGCAGCACCCGCTTTCAAGGCCCGTGAATGCACGGGCACCGTGGGGAGTATCGGCGGTTTCGAGCCCCGCCGATCAACTGAGCGTGCGGAGCGCCAGCCCGTGCTGGGTCAGTCGCTCGCGGATCTCGTGGAGGCTGGTCGCGCCGAAGTTCTTCACGCCCATGAGCTCCGCCTCGGTGCGCGAGGCGAGCTCGCCGAGGGTGGTGATGCTCAGGAGCTGAAGCGCCTTGCGGGCGCGGACTGAGAGCTCCAGCGAGGAGATCGGCTTGTTGAGGATGGCCTCGGGGACGGTCGCCTTGAGCTCGTCGAGGATGTCCTTGCGTCCGCTTGGGCGGCCGCCCGGACCCTCGAGGCCCTGACCGAGCCGCAGGCCCTTCGAGGAGAGCATTGCCTTGATCTCGATGAGCGACTGCTCGCCGAAGTTCTTGTAGCTGAGGAGCTCCGCCTCGGTGATCTTGAGGAGGTCGCCGAGGGTGCGGATCTGCATCTTCTTGAGGCAGTTGCGGGCGCGCACCGAGAGCTCGAAGTCGGTGACGGGCGTGTCGAGCACCGCGTTCGCGGGCCCGATCGCGCTCGGCTCGATGTCGACCTTCATGTCCTTGCTCGCGAGCACGTCCTTCAGGAAGAGGCGCGCGCGCGGATGGTTCGGGTCGGTCTCGATGACCTGCTTGAGCAGGCGCTCGGCGCGGCCGTACTCGCCGCGGTCCTCGAGGATCACCGCGAGGTTGACCAGCGCATTGATGTGCGGCTTGCGGGCGCCGGTGAGCTCGGTGTAGAGCGCCACCGACTCGTTCTCCTCGCCACAGAGGTCGAGGAGGTAGGCGAGGCGGAACGTGATGTTCGGATCGTCGCTGAGCTCGCGGGCGACGCGGAGCTCGGCGATCGCAGCCTCGCGGTTGCGCTCGCGCTCGAACCGCGCTGCGGCATCGAGGTGCTTCTTCACCGCTTCGGGGTTTCCAGCCTTGCCACCAATGACCGTGTCGAGTCCGCTCATCGTTCGTGTTCTTTCCTGAGTTTCGTCGCGGGCCGCGCGGAGTCCGACTGCGCGCTGCTGCGAAGGGCGCCAAGTGTAGCCGCTCGCGGGGAAAGCGCGGAATCGACGGTCGTGCACCCCCCTTGGGGCGTCTCATAATGCTGTTTTCGTCAAGCAGTGGGTTCGGCGCTGGCGCGGTCGCGAGCGCGGTTTTCGAACCCCGCTCGGTCCGATCATGGATGTTCTGTTGCGTTCGGCGCGGACGGCGCGTCAAGCAGCCGCCGCGTGCGCCAACCGCCGCGCTCGAAGCGCACGGTCACGAACACGCCGAGGAGCACGATGTACGCGGTGGCGGCGAGCCACGGGCCCTTCGAGGCGAGGTCCGGTCGAGCGGCGACCATCAGGAAGCCGCCGCCGACGATGACGGTCCACGCGAGGACGACGGTCGCGATGCCGGGGACGAGCGTGTCGCCCGCGCCGCGAAGCGCCGCGATGTAGACGGTACCGAGCGCGTCGAGGGTCTGGAAGACGGCGGCGAAGAGGAACAGCGTCGAGGCGATGGCGATCGCGTCGGGCGAGTCGAGGAAGACGGCGGCGAGATCGGCGCGGAAGAGCGCGAAGCCAATCGCGCAGGTGGTCATCCACGCTGCGGCGATCGCGACGGCGGCGTGGGCGCTGCGGCCAGCGGCGTCGTGGTTGCCCTCGCCGATGTGCTTGCCGACGACTGCGGTGGCTGCGTTCGCGATGCCAAGTGCGGGCATGAACGACAGCATGACGTACTTCATGACCGTGGAGCCTGCGGCGTTGTGCTCCTCGCCGAAGGTGCCGACGAGGTAGACCATGAAGATCGCCCACGAGCCGCTCTCGCTGATCAGGTGGAGCCCCGCGGGGAAGCCGAGGCGGACGATGTCGCGGATCGCGCGGAAATCAGGGCGCCAGGCGCGCATGACCGCGAACTCCGCGTTCAGGCGCGGGGAGATGAAGACGGCAAACGGGATGGCCGCCTCGACGGCGGCGCCGACCGCGGTCCCGAGCGCGGCGCCGGCGACGCCGAGCGCGGGCGTGCCGGGAATGCCGGGGAGATGCACGCCCCAGATGGTGACGCCCGCTTCACCGTAGATGAAGATGAAGTTGCAGACAACGTTCGCGAGGTTGGCCGCGATCGCGGCGGCGGTGACGATCTTCGGCCGCTGCAGCCCATAGAAGAAGTTCGAGATCGCCTTGCCGGCGACGGTGAAGATGCCGGCCGCGAGCAGGATGCGCGCGTACGCGATCTCCATGTCGAGGATCTCGGGCGAGTGGACCTCGTAGGCGCGGAGGACGGGACCGAGCGCGATCGCGTACGGCGCGAGCACGGCAAGCGTGAAGCCCACCGCGATCCAGACGCCCGCCCAGCCGTAGCGCGCGATCTCGCCTGTGCGCCCCGCGCCGACGCGCTGGGCGACGAGCGTGTTGACGAGGCTGAGCATGCCGAACGCGAAGGACATCGGCGCCCAGAAGAGGCTGCCGCCGTTTCCCTGCGCTGCGACGGCTGCATCGCCGAGCACGGCGACCATGATGCTGTCGACGAACTGCATCACGGCATAGCTGAGCGCCGAGATCGCTGCGGGCCACGCCTGCGCCCAGACTTCGCGGATGTCGGAGAGGCGTGGACGCGAGATCACAGCTCGACCAGCTGCATGTCGCTTTCGACCGTCTCGGCCTGCTCAGGCGCGTGAAGGGCGTTCGCCATGCAGTCGAGTCCGCTGACCTTCGCCATCTCGGCGCGGGTGCCGCTGGCGCAGTAGCCCGCTGCGGGCTTGCCCGCGCGCGTGGCCGCGAGGTCGAGCGCGATCTGCGACTCGCACTTCGCGTGCTCGAGCGGATCGATCGCCTTCTCGAAGCTCTGCAGGCGGCCGGTCGCGTTCTCGAACGAGCCCGCCTTCTCGACCCACGCAGCGCCCGGAAGGACGACCGTGGCCATCTCGGTGACGGCGTTCGGAAGCGTGTCGATCGCGATCACAGCACCAGCCGAAGCAAGCGCCTTGGTGAGCGACGGCGTGACCCAGTTGGTCGGGTAGTTGCCGGTGACGATCGCTGCGCCGAACTTGCCAGAGGCGAGCGCGCTCTCGAAGCCCTGCGCGTTGGCGACGGGCTTGCCGCCCGCGAGCGCCTCGAGGACGCGGCGCACGCCGCGCGCGTTCGGAGCCTTCTCGGCGCGGATGGTGAAGCCGCCCGGGAACGACTTGTCCTCGCCGTGGAACGGCACCGGGCCAACGGCAAGCATCGCGTCGGGATCGACCGAGAGCGCGTAGCGGGCGAGGTGGTAGGCGTCCTCGCAGGAGAGCATCGGGCTCACGAGGAGCGCGAGGTTCTTCTTCGAGGCCTTCAGCGAGTTCATCGCGGCGTCGACGGCCGCATAGGCGGCGCTCCAGGCCTCCATCGGCTTGAGCGCATCGAACGCGGGCTTGCCCTTGATCGACGGCAGCGCGAGGCGGGCGTCGCTGTGCACGAACTTCCAGCCGTAGCGGACCTCATCGGTGATCCACCACTTGTTGACGTCCATGTTGGCGCGCGGCTTGACGCGGTAGACCTTGCCGTCGTTGTGCTCGACGGAGATGTTGTCGCCCGACGCGGTGAGGCCGTCGATCGACGGGGTCTTCTTGAGGAACCACACGCGCTGCTGGAAGAGGAAGTCCTTGTCGAGGAGGGCGCCGACGGGGCAGAGGTCGACGACGTTGCCCGAGAGCTCGTTGTTGAGCGCCATGCCGGGGAACACGTCGATCTGCTCGGTCGAGCCGCGTCCGTCGACCATGAGCTCGTTGGTGCCCGTCACCTCGCGGGTGAAGCGCACGCAGCGCGTGCACATGATGCAGCGGTCGCTGTAGAGGAGGACATGCGGGCCGACGTCCTTCTTCGGCTGCTTGTTCTTCGCCTCGGTGAAGCGGCTCTCGCCGCGGCCGTACTGGTACGAGTAGTCCTGCAGGTGGCACTCGCCCGCCTGGTCGCAGACGGGGCAGTCGACCGGGTGGTTGATGAGCAGGAACTCCATGACCGCCTTCTGGTTGGCGACGGCCTTGGGGCTATCGGTGTAGACGACCATGCCTTCCGACGCGGTCTGCTGGCAGGTCGGGACGAGCTTGGGGAACGGCTCGAGCTTGCCGGACTTCGGATTCGGGGCCCAGACCTCGCCGAGGCAGATGCGGCAGTTCGCGACCACCGAGAGACCCGGGTGGTAGCAGTAGTGCGGGACCTCGACGCCTTGGTCGAGGGCTGCCTGCAGGATGGTCTGGCCGGGCTTGAAGGGGTACTTCTTGCCGTTGATCGTCAGCTCTGGCATAAGGGCAACGAGTGTATCGCGGGGCGGCGCTTACGGGGAGGCTGCGGGCAGCGTGGCGAAGAGCAGGCGGAGCTCGCCCGGCTGGCAGGAGACGGCGCGGAGGGCGACGCGGCGACGGTCGGAGAGCCTGATTTCCGCGGCACCCGAGGAGAGTTGATCAAGGCTCGCGCGGAGGTACGCCGCAAGTGCAGAACCGCTGCCAGGGACGGGTAGCCGTCCGATGCGGGCGGTGCCGATGGCGAGGCGGAAGCGGTCGCCGTCGACGGAGGGCGTGAGCGGCAGCGAGACGATTGCCGCACCGCTTGGCCGAGCGGAGTCCTCGAGGATGAGCGCGCCGTCGATCGCAGCGAGGCCGAGCGTGGTCGCGCGAGAGAGATTCGCGAGCGCCGGGTCGTGCTCGATCCACTTGGGCAGGCGGGTTGCGAGCCACGCGTTGATGTCGGCGGGGTCGATGGCGATCGCCCACTCCTCCCCTGCCGGGCGGACCTTCGTGAGCGCGGCGGCGAGCGCCTGCTCGAAGGCTTCGCCGCGGGCTTCGGCGTCGTCGGGGAGAATCGGACGCGCGACAGGCGGCATGGCCGCGAGCACGAACGCGGCGATGGCGGCGCCGAGGAGGAGCGCGAGTGCCACGAGGATCCGTGGACTGATGCGGGATGAGCGAGGCGGGGCTTCCGCAGTCACGCGCGCAGGGTAGCCGCCGCTCCACCTAGAAAGCGTGCCAGGCACGTGCCGTGAGGTGCCAGGCACTTGACGGCACGTGCCTGGCACCGAGATTCATTCATATCTAGACGCGCGGTGCCAGCGAGGTGCCGCGAGGTGCCTGGCACCTCGCGGCAGGTGCCTGGCACCATTTCCGCCGCGGCGGTTACGCGAAGCGCTTGACGACCAGCGTGTCGTTCTGCCCGCCGAAGCCGAAGGAGTTCGACAGGCAGATGTCGACCTTCGCCGCGCGCGCCTTGTTGGGCACGTAGTCGAGGTCGAGCGCCGGATCGGGCGTGCCGTAGTTGATCGTCGGCGGCAACATGCCGTCGCGGATCGCCAGGACACACGTGATGAACTCGACAGCGCCCGCTGCTGCGATCAGGTGACCCATCATCGACTTGATCGAGCTCATCGGGATGTCCTTGGCGTTGTCGCCGAAGACCCGCTTCACGCCGCGCGTCTCGATCGAGTCGTTTTCCTTCGTGCCCGTGCCGTGCGCGCTGATGTAGTCGATCGCGGCGCGTCCGTCGGCGCGACGGGCGAGCGGGTCGATCCCCGCCTGCGCGAGCGCCATGTGCATCGAGGCCGCGCCGCCGCGCCCCTCCGGATGGATATCGGTGATGCGGAAGGCGTCGGCGCTCGAGCCGTATCCGCCGACCTCGGCGAGCGGCCTCGCGCCGCGCGCGAGCGCGTGCTCGCGGCTCTCGAGCACGATCATGCCCGAGCCCTCGCCCATCACGAATCCGTCGCGCGTCGCGTCGAACGGGCGCGATGCCTTCGTCGGGTCGGCCTTCGAGGTCGAGAGCGCGGTCAGGCGGTTGAAGCCGGTCACGCCGAGCACATGGATCATCGTGTGCGTTCCGCCCGAGATCATCACGTCGGCGTCGCCGCGCTGGATCAGGCTGAACGCCTCGCCGATCGCCTGCGTGCTGGCTGCGCATGCAGTCAGGCAGTTGAGTGCGGGGCCGCGGACGCCGAACTCGCGCGCGAGGTGCGCGAGCGGCATGTTCGGCTCCTGCTCGACCTCGCACATCTTCTCGAGGACCTTGTGGGCGGTGCCCGCCCAGGCCACGCCATCGACCTTGCGCTGCTCGGCGTTCCATCCGGCGAGGTTCGCCGCGGCATACTGATCGAAGTCGAGGACGCCCTCGCCCGCGCCGAGGTAGAGGCCGACGCGCTTCTTGTTCAGACCGGCGTGGCCGTCGAGCCCCGCCTGCTTCCATGCCTGGCACGCGGCGCCGAGCGCGAACTGCGAGTTGAGGCCAGCGGTGGCGTGCACGCGCGCGTCCCTCACGAAGCGGTCGATCGAATAGTCGCGGACTTCCGCCGAGAAATTCGTGGGAAACGTGCGCGCGTCGAAGCGCGTGGTCCAGCCCATGCCGCTTTCGCTGTTGAGCAGGCGCCTCCAGACGAGGTCGATGTCGTGGCCGAGCGGAGTGACCCAGCCCATGCCGGTGACGACGACGCGACGGTTGTTGCTCTTGGTGGTCATCGGTGGCTCGGATCAGGCGAAGCGGGACACGATCACGGCGCTGTTCTGGCCGCCGAGGCTCGGGGTGCAGACGAGGATGTGGCGGAGCGCGCGGGCCTCGCTCGGCGTGGCGGTGGCGGCGAGGCGGCCAGTGCTGGTGCTGTTGATGCGCGCGGGCAGGCGCTGCTCGGTGAGGCACTTCACGGCGACGGCGACGGCGATGGTGCCGAAGCCGGCGACGGTCGCGCCGATCGAGGGCGAGAGCGTGACGATCGGCTTCGCAGTCAACGCTTCGCCGAAGACGCGCGCGAGCGCATTGGCCTCGAGCGCGTCGATCGCGGGCACGCCGCAGCCGTAGGGCACGATCGCGTCGATGTCGGCGGGCTTGACCCCCGCGTCGCGGAGCGCCGCCTCGATCGCGTCGGCGAGCGACTCGCCGCTTGCGTCGGGCACGAGACCGACGGTGTCGTCGCACCAGCTCTGCGAGGCGCCGGTGCCCGAGAGCACGGCGTGGATGCGGGCGCCGCGCGCCTTCGCGGTCTCCTCGGCCTCGAGCACGAGGATTCCGCCGCCTTCGCCGACGAGCGCGCCCGGCGAGCTCGGGTCGAACGGCTTGATCTTCTTGGTCGCGTCCTCGTCGACGGTGCAGAGCGCGAGGCGCCCAGCGAGCTCCTGCCGCAGGTACGCCATCGGGTTGATCTTGCTGTCGGCGCCGCCCGACAGGCACGCGTCGGCCGCGCCGCGCTCGATCACGCGCTGGCTTTCGGCGAGCGAAAGGCCGCTCGAGGCCTCGTTGCAGGTGATCGTGTTCGACGGACCCTGGCAGTCGTGGATGATCGTCACGTGGCAGGCGAGCATGTTCGGCAGGTACTTCAGGAGCCAGAGCGGCGTCAGCTCCTGCATGCCCTGCTGCCCCCAGTGCCCGGGGTCGAACTTGCCGCTGGCGTCGCGCGAGGTCGCAAGCGCTGCGGTGAGTTCGTCGAGATCCGCAGCGATGAGCCCGGCGCCGATGTGGCAGCCAAAGCGATCGGGCGCGATCGTGGGCGGGTTGTCGGGATCGGTGCCGCGGGTCTTGAGACCTGCGTCGGTGACCGCATGAAGCGCGCCGCCGACGGCGATCTCGATGTCGCGGGCCATGACCTTCGTCGCCTTGCGATAGCTCTTCGGAACGAGGTCCTTGACGTCGAAGCCGTCGGGGAGCTCTCCACCGCTGGCGGCCCGGAAGCCGCGGGCGTCGAAGGAGCGGATCGGGGCGAGCGCCGAGCGCCCCTCGCAGAGGGCCTGCCAGAGCGGATCGATGCCGAGCCCGTGGGCGGAGACTGGCCCGAGGCCGGTGATGACGACGCGACGTCGCGACATAGGGCGCGCAGTATAAGGAGCCGAAAGGGCTTGCGAGGGCGCTTGAAGAGGCGTTTACGCCCGCGCGGCGGGCCCTGCGCGGCGCGCAAGGAGCATCGCCAGCTCGAGTGCCTGCTCATAGTTCAGGCGCGGATCGACCTGCGATCGATACGCGCGCGCGAGGTCGTCGTCGGTGATTCCGCGTGCGCCGCCGGTGCACTCGGTGACATCCTCCCCCGTGAGCTCGACATGGACGCCGGCGAGCACCGTGCCCTCGGCACGGTGGATCTCGAACGCCTGCTCGACCTCGGCGAGGATGTGGGCGAACTTGCGGGTCTTCACGCTCTTGCCCGCCCACGCGCCCGACGCGGGCACGACGTTCTCGG
>JBEGLX010000047.1:0-27848 GCA_041183345.1 Planctomycetota bacterium | reverse complement strand
GCGGCCGTCGTTCACTGGTCCAACGCCAACCTCGTCATTCCCGCCACCATCGACGGTCTCTACATCAATGTTGAGACTCGCGCGAGTGGCTCGGCTGGCTCGGTTGTCGCTGGTTGGGACATCAATCCGTACTCCGCCACATCGCTCACCTGGTTCAACGCGACCGGTACGGGCATGATGCGGTACCCCGGCGTCACGACCGGCTCTGCCGGCAACCTCGCCGCCGGCACGGTCATCGGAGCCTCCGGGTCCTACGGCTCGGGCGCCGTCGTCGTCGGCTCCGCCGCTGGCAACTGGCAGCTCAACTCCGTGAACACCTTCGGCTTCCGCTTCGTTGCGGCTGACGGACTGACCCACTACGGCTACGGCTTCATGTCGGTCGGCGCGGCCATCACGAACCGCACCATCACGGACATCTTCTACGAGGACGTCGCCGCGACCGCGATCACCGTCGTCCCCGCTCCGGGCGCTTTCGCCCTTCTCGGCCTTGCTGGCCTCGCCTCGCGGCGCCGCCGCTGAGAGCCCAGCACACAGTCACTGAGCTTGCATCGCGGGCGCCCTTCGGGGCGCTCGCGGTGTTTTTCTTGTTCCGTGAGCCGACTGCGCCGCCTTTGGAGTTGCGTGCAGGCCACATCGGGCTAGCGCGTGTAAGTAATTGCTGCAAATGGACTTACGGTTTAAGCTTGACGCATGATCGAGCCTAAGTCGCGGACAAAGCCCTGTAGTTCCATGAGGATCGCCCAAAAAGCGCACAAATTTCCGCTGTAGACGTTTGCCTCGTCCGTGGAACGGGGCACTGTTGCCGAGTCCCTGTCCCCCATTTCGTTGTCCGCGAACAACTGTCAGTTCGCAGTACTAGGGTTCCCTTCCTAGTCGAGGCAATGAACAAGCTCGCATCGAGATGGCGGACACTGCTTGAAAGGCAGAAGAGAGATGCTTTCGAATCGTCTTGCCAAGCACTTCGCCGCGGCTGCTGCCGCGTCGGTCGTCGCTGGCGCCGCCAACGCGGCAATCGTTCACTGGTCGAACATCAACCTCGTCATCCCGGCCACCATCGACGGTCTCTACATCAACGTCGAGACGCGCGTCAGCGGCTCTGCTGGCTCGGTTGTCGCTGGCTGGGACATCAATCCCTACTCGGCTACCTCGCTCACCTGGTTCAACGCGACTGGTACGGGCATGCTCCGCTACCCCGGCGTCACGACCGGATCTGCGGGCAACCTCGCTGGCGGCACCGTCGTTGGCGCCACTGGCTCCTACGGCTCGGGCGCCGTCGTGGTCGGCGCTGCCGCGGGCAACTGGCAGCTCAACGCTGTCAACACTTTCGGCTTCCGCTTCGTGGCTGCCGACGGTCTGACCCACTACGGCTACGGCTTCATGTCGGTCGGCGCGGCGATCACGAACCGCACCCTCACCGACATCTTCTACGAGGACGTCGCTGCCACCGCGATCACCGTGGTTCCGGCTCCGGGCGCCATCGCGCTGCTCGGTCTCGCTGGTCTCGCTGGCCGCCGTCGCCGCTGATTCCGGCGACCTTCGGTACCACTGGGCGTGAGTCGTTCGCGTCCTGAGTTCACACGAAAGCATCGCGTGGGCGATCCTATGGGTCGCCCACGTTGCTTTTTTGTCCTGTTAGGATCGCGATCATGGCGGTTCGACTCGCACAGCGCCTGTTGATCGTCGGCTGGGATGCGGCCGATTGGATCCTGATCGACCGGCTCTTTGCTGCGGGGAAGTTGCCTAATCTCCGCAGGCTCGTCGAGGCTGGCACGCGTGCCGATCTCGGCACGCTCGAACCCAAGCTCTCGCCGCTGCTCTGGACCTCGATCGCAACGGGCAAGACCGCCGACAAGCACGGCGTGCTCAACTTCGTCGAGCCCAAGCCCGACGGGTCGGGGCTGCAGGTCTCGTCGAGCACGACCCGCAGGACGAAGGCGCTCTGGAACATCCTCTCGCAGAACGGTCTCGCGACCAACGTCGTCGGCTGGTACGCCTCGCACCCCGCCGAACCCATCCGAGGCGGCGTGGTCACGAATCTCCTGCAGGAAGGGGAGCCCGCGAGCGAGTCCGACGCGTGGCCGCTCCTGCCGGGAGTCGTGCACCCCGAGTCGATGCGGGGAGCGGTGGCCGACGCGCGCGAGCGGTCGCGGGCTTTCCCGCGTGCGGTGCTGCGCGAGCTGCTTCCCAAGCTCGACGAGGTCGGATCGGGCGACGCGCGGGTGCAGCAGCTTGTCAAGCTCATGGCATACGCGGCAAGCATCGAGCGGGCGGCGGTGGCATCGCTCTCCTCGGGCGAGTCGTGGGACGCAATGATGGTGTTCTTCGATGCGATCGACACCGTCGGCCACCACTTCATGCAGTTCGTCGCGCCGCGCATGGCGCATGTCTCCGAGCGCGAGCAGCGCCTGTTCGGCGGCGTCATGGACAAGGTCTATGAATGGCACGATGCGGCGCTCGGTCGCATCCTGGCGGCCGCTGGCAGCGATGTGACCGTGCTGCTCCTGTCGGATCACGGGTTCCACTCCGATCACCTCCGGCCGAATCTGTCCGAGTTGCCGCCCGAGCGCCGCATGGAGCTCGAGGCGAGCTGGCACCGTCCGCAGGGCGTACTGGTGATGTCGGGGCCAGGTGTGAAGAGGGGCGCGGAGATCGCGTCGCCGACCATCCTCGACCTCGCCCCGTCGGCGCTCGCGCTGCTTGGGCTTGGCGCGGGAGAGGACATGGACGGGCGCGTGCTCGCGGAGGCGCTCACGGGCGCTCCGCCCGCGCGGATCCCGTCGTGGGACGCGATCGAGGGCGACGCGGGGCTGCACCCGCCCGAGATGCGGCAGGATCCCTTCGAGGCCGCCGATGCGCTGCAGCAGCTCGTGGACCTCGGCTACATGGCTGCGCTTCCGACCGACGTGCAGGGGCAGGTCGATCTCGTGCGCCGCGAGAGCCTGTTCAACCTCGGCGTGGCGCTCATGTCGCGGCGCAGGCCGCATGAGGCGATCCCGCATTTCGAATGGCTCGTCGCGCAGCGCGCGGGCGAGGCGCGGTACGCGACCTGCCTGGCGAACTGCCTGATGTCGGTCGGTCGCTTCGGCGATGCCGCGAAGGTGGCGGAGGATTTCCTGCGCTCCGACGCGAGCCACATCGAGATGCAGATGATCCGCGGGGCCTCGCTCGCGCTTTCGGGCGACGAAGCGGCCGCGCGGCTGCAGATCGGCGCCGTCGAGCGTGCCGTGCGCGCCCGCCCCGAGATGGCGCTGCCGCTTGCGAACATCCTGGCGCTCGTTGGCCGCTATTCCGACGCACGCGGCTACTTCGACGCTGCGAAGAAGCGCAATCCGCGCGATCCCGCGGCGCATGTGGGGCTCGCGCGCACGCAGCTCGCGCTCGGCGGCTTCGAGGAGTCGGCCGGCCACGCGCTCGATGCGCTGGAGATCACCCAGTCGCTGCCCGAGGCGCACCTCGTGCTTGGCGCCGCGCTTGCGTGGTACGGCGACCTTGCCAACGCGCGCACGAGCCTTGAGTTCGCGCTGCGTCACGATCC
This sequence comes from Planctomycetota bacterium, assembly GCA_041183345.1. Classification (GTDB taxonomy): domain Bacteria; phylum Planctomycetota; class Phycisphaerae; order Phycisphaerales; family SM1A02; genus QWPT01. The sequence continues at coordinate 24,313 of JBEGLX010000047.1, read as the reverse complement.
TGGCCAGCTTGACGCCGAGCGATGGCTGACGGTGGTCGCCGAGAAACTCGGCGACGGCGCTGGCGCGGAGAGTTCGCGCGCACGTGTGGCCCGCGCGCAGTCATCGATGCCGTTCCGCCCGAAGGATGCGCCGTTTGGCCCCGCGGATTTCGCGAAGAAGCACGGGCTCGCCGCGATCTGATGCTCACTGGGCCTTGTTGCGGTGAAGCGAGGGATCGACCGCAGCGGTCATCGCGACGACATCGAGTTCGCCGCCGAGGAAGTCGTTCATCGCCTTTGCCTGCGTGGCGGCATCGCGCATGAAGTCCGCGTGGCGCAAGGCAAGCACGCGGAAGTTCGGCCGCGCCGCGAGCCATGCGTGCACCTGCTTCAGCTGCTGGTCGTAGATCGCCATCAGGCGCTCCGGCGGCAGGGCGCCGCCGGCCTTCGCGCTGCGCGCGAGCATCGTCGCCTGGCTCTTCACGACTTCACGGAGATCGCGCTCGAGGAAGATGACTCGATACGCCCGATCATCCGGCAGCTCGGGCACCAGCATGTGGATGACCTTCACGACTTTCCCGCGGGCATCATCGAGCCACGCCTTGTCAGTGCGCAGGCTCTTCACGCGCTCGAACTCATAGTAGCCCCGCGGGTTGTCGGCGTCGGCGATGCGCAGTTCGTCGGTGACGGGCGCAATGCCGCCGGCGACGATCATCTGCATCGCCATGCTCGTGCCCGAGCGGGGGAGTCCTGACACGATGGTGGTGAAATCGCGCACGAGCCTACTTTACTTTCCCGCAGCCTTCTCGCCGGGCCACGGGACGCGCTCGGCGCGCACGACCTTGCCGCCGTCGACGTCGACGATCCACGGCGGCGTCATCACGTACGCCTTGATGACCGACGGGAGCTCGACCCACAGCGCGTGCTCGGGGACGGTCTCGACGAAGAGCTTGCCCGTGTATGCGGCGGGCGTCGGCAGTTGCACGAGCACGTAGTTCGGCGCCGACGCCGGGTCCGCCGCCTGCTTCTCTGCGAGTTCCTTGAGCAGCGCTGCGCAGTGATTGCACGACTTGTAGAAGAAGATGAGCCGCGCCTTCGCGGGGAAGGGCGCTGTATCAACCCACGTGCCGAGGGGCGTCTGCGCCAGCGGCTTGCCCATCCAGGTGAGCGGCCGAAGCAGGACTTGATCTGGGAGTTCGGTGGGCATGCGCCATGCCGGGGCCGCTGCAGCGCCTTCAGCCGTCGGAACGCTGCCGCCAACTGCGCGCTCGAGGCGGTTGTCGGTGAAGGCGGCCGCTCCTGCACCGACGAGCAAGCCTGCGAACACGCCAGCGAGGACGCGCGGCGCGCTCGCGCGCGGAGGCTCCTTGCGGAACGTCCACCCCACGAGCGCAAGGAAGGCGAGGTCTGTCGCCAGCGTGACGGGCGCTGGGATCTGCGCGCCGCCGAAGCACCCGCACGAGGCATCGGTGTTCGCGACGTGATGGACGAGCAGCACGGCGAAGAGCGTGAGGAGCGCCGCGATGGGAATTCGGCCGACGCGCGGCGCGATGAGGGCGAGCGTGGCGAGCGCGGTCTCCGCGAAGACGCCGAGCACGACCACCGCGATCGGGTCGAAGTCACTGGTCGCGAAGAAGTAGGGCAGGTCGGTGGGCATGCCCGAGACCGCCTTGCTCGCAGCGCCGGCGAGCACCCAGAGCGCGGCAAGGCGCACGGCGTGCGGAGCGAAGGGATGGGCTGACGGGGCGGACTTCGCCATGACTCGAGTATCGGCATGGATTCGCCCCCAGGTCGAGGAGAGGCGGTAGTCTTTCGCGATGCAGATGCCGAGAACACAGGAGGTTCGAACCCTCGAGGTGCCGATCGACTCGCTCGAGGGTGCGCGCCTGGCAGCGCCGTTCGCGACGCGGCTCGAGGTCTGCCATGACCTCTCGACCGAAGGCTGGACGCCGAGGATGGATCTCGTGCGCGCGTGCCGCGGTGCGATCGAAGGGACGTCCTGCACGCTGGTGGCGATGATCCGGCCTGAGTTCCCCGGCTGCAGCCGCGCGCTCGATGTCGGGGCCTTCGCGACGACGCCGAAGCTGCTCGACCTCTGCCTGCGCGAGATCGAGGCCGCTGCCCGCGCTGGAGCGCACTCGGTCGGTGTCTCGCTGCTGACGCCCGATGGTCTCGTCGACATGGAGGGAAATGCGCGGCTCATCGCCCATGCGCGCAGTTTCGGGCTCGTCGTCGCCTTCCTCCGCACCTATGACCTGCTCGTCGACCGCGAGCGTGGCATGCGCGACCTCTCGGAGCTCGGCTTCACGCGCTTCATCACAGCGGGCGTGCTCGGCTGGGACGCATCCATCGCGACGCTGGACGAGCGGATCGCGGTCGTTGCACGCGACATCGCCAACGCCGAGCGCGAGGCGAGGCGCCTCGGTCGCGAGCCGATCGAAGTGATCCCCGGCGGCGGCGTCCGCGGCGCGAACGCGCGCCGCTGGCTGGCGCTGTCGCCGCACCTGCACGCATCGTGCCGGCGAAATGGCGTGATCGAACGGGCTGAGCTCGAGCATCTGCGCGAGGAAATGCGCTAGTTTGCACGCATGCTCAGCGCGCTCCTCGCCGTCTCGTTCGCCCTCGCCGCACCTCCCACCGAGAGCGAGCAGATCGCGCTCTGGGCGGGCGACCGCGACGCGCGCATGGAGTGGTGGCGCGAGGCGCGCTTCGGCATGTTCGTGCATTTCGGGCTGTACTCGCCGGCGGGGGGCTTCTGGGATGGCAAGCGCTACGAGCAGCACTACGCGGAGTGGATCCAGCACTGGGCCGCCGTCCCGTGCGCCGAGTACGCGCGGCAGATGAAGCCGAAGTTCGAGCCTGCCGTCGGATTCGCCGACGCATGGGCCGAGCTGGCGCAGGCTGCGGGCATGCGCTACGCCGTGATGACGTCCAAGCACCACGACGGCTTCACGCTCTTCAACTCGAAGGAGCCGTACTCGCTCGCGAACGATGTGGCCGGCGGCACCAACATCTCGCCGAAGGGCCGCGATGTCGCGCGCGAGTTCGCCGACGCGATGCGCGCACGCGGGCTGAAGCCCGGCTTCTACTACTCGCTGCTCGACTGGCAGCACCCGGACGCCTACGAGATGGCCCTGCCGGCGTATCCGAAGCCGACGCACGTGCGGGAGCACGCGCGCTATCTCTCGTACGTGCGCGGGCACGTGAGCGAACTGCTCGCGGGCTACGGTGATCTCGCGACGATCTGGTTCGACTACTCCGACCCGACGCACCAGGGCGCAGCGTGGGGCGCGGCGCAGCTCATGGCCGACATGCGCGCGAAGCAGCCGAAGATCCTCGTGAACAACCGCCTGTTCTTTGGCCTCGAGAACAAGAACGGCGACTATGGGACGCCTGAGAAGTACGTCCCGCCGACCGGCCTGCCCGGCATGGACTGGGAGGTCAATCACACGCTCAACGAAAGCTATGGATTCAGCGCCCACGACGTGAACTGGAAGGACACCGCGACGGTGGTGCGGCTTCTGTGCGACATCGTGTCGAAGGGCGGCAATCTCCTTCTCAACATCGGTCCCGATGCGAATGGCCGCGTGCCTGAGAAGGCGGCCGAGACGCTGCGCGGCGTGGGTGCGTGGATGAAGGTGAATTCCGAGGCGATCTACGGCACGACCGCGAGCCCATTCACGCGATTGTCGTGGGGGCGTGCCACGCAGAAGCCAGGAACACTGTATCTGATGGTGTTCGACTGGCCCGCCGATGGCGTCCTGTGGCTGCCGATCCGCAACGAGGTCACGTCGGTGTCCGTGCTCGGCTCGGGCGCGAAGTGCACTTTCACCCGCGGAAAGTCCGGTGATGGAGCTGCGCTCATGCTGCCGCGTCCCGTCGACCCCGCGTGCACGGTGGTGCGCGTCCGCTACCAAGGCGCGCTCGATCCGCTGCCGTTCGCGGTGTATCCGTCGAAGGACGGCGCGCTCGTGCTCCTCCCGCACGACGCGACGCTCGATGGGAAGTCGCTGAAGGTCGAGCAGGTCGGCGTGATCGGCGATGTGAAGTACAACCTTGGCTATTGGCTCGATCCCGCGGAGTTCGCCTCGTGGCCCATCGCGGGTCAGCGTGCGGGCAAGTACCGCGTGGTCGCGGAGCTCGGCTGCAAGAACGAGTCTGCGGGCGCGATGGCGTCGATCGAATGCGGTGCGTCGCGCGCGGAGTTCAAGGTCGAGGGCACGGGCGGCTGGCAGGACTACCGCACGGTCACGCTCGGGACGATCGAGATTCCCGCTGGAAACAGCGTGATCTCGCTGCGCGCGAGCTCGAAGCCAGGCGAGGCGGTGATGAATGTGCGTTCGATCCGGCTGGAGCCCATCGGGTGAAGCCGGCACTGGGCACGGTGCGGCTCTGTCTCCGCCCGGCACGAGCGGAGGACGCTGCGAACCTTCTCTCGCTTGATCGCGATCCGGAGGTGCGCAGGTTCGTCGACCAGCCCGAGGAGCCGACGCTCGCGCTCATGGAGGCCGCGATCGGGCGCGTGCTCGCGATCGATGCGTCCGACCCATGCATCGGCTTCTGGATGGCTGAGTTCGAGGGGCGATTCGCTGGCTGGTTCCACATGAAGCCGCCGCGCGAGGGCGAGCCTGCAGAGCCCGGCGACATGGAGCTTGGCTACCGCCTCCACCGGCATCTGTGGGGTCGCGGTCTCGCGACCGAAGGATCGCGCGAGCTCATCCGCTACGCGTTTGCAGAGCTCGAGGCGCCGCGCGTGATCGCCTGCGCGATGGCGGAGAACCGCGCCTCGACGCGGGTCATGGAGAAGCTCGGCATGCGGTTGTGGCGGACCTGGACCGGCAGGCAGCGCTCGGGCGGCGAGTGGTCGGCGGTGACCTACGCGCTCGCGCGCTGACCCTTCGCGTCAGCGGGCAGGCGGCTCATGGGCGAGCTGCGATTCCGCGCTGCCGCGCGCGACGAATCCGCTGACGACCTTCGCATGCGCCTGGATGAGCCGCGCGACGTAGGGATCGTCGGAGACCTCGCGCACCTTGACGCCCTTCGCGGTGTTCTCGAAGGTCATGCGGATCTTGTCGGCGTTGTCGAAGATCTCGCGGAACATCGGGTCCCACATGCGGATCCGGTAGCCGTTCTCGATGCGCACCTTCATGGCGGCGACGTGATCCTGGATCAGCGCGGCGACCTCTGCATTGTCGGACTCGGTGAACGACTCGATGCCGCCCTCGACGTCGCGGAACTCGCGGCGAATGAGCTCGTGGTTGCCGAGCAGCGTCTGGAAGACGTCGCGGTCGTAGGCGACGGTGCCTGGTTCCGCGTCGGAGACGCGGGAGCCCGCGGTTGGCGCCGCGCACGATGCGAGCAGGACCAGGGGAACGACCGAGGAGAGGAGGCGAAGCTGCTTCATGGCGGATCTAGCGGCGTGCGATGCGGGCAACGACAATCGTTGCCTGCGCTGCGGCGATCACGACGGGGCCGCTGCAGACCAGCGTGGAGTCCGCATCCAGCGTGGAGGATTCGCCCCCGGTGCGGAATTCGACTGATTGCGCATGCCCGTGCACGTGAACCAACGCGAGGCCGGAGTCTATGGCGATCGCGCGAGGGTCGCCGATCCGGAGGATCTCGAGGGTTCCCAGCCATCGACCGCGGTCGAGCATCAGGTTGGCGTCGCGCACGGCGGAGCCGACGGGTTCGCCGATGATCGCATCCTCGCCCGCGAAGGCGAATGCGGTGCCATCGCGAGGCACCGTGATCCGCTCCGCGCCGCGATCGAGCATGAGTCCATCGCCTTCGAGCAGCACGATGTGGCGGTCGATTCCCGGAAAGCTCGAGAAGGGCGCGCGCGCGGGAACGTCTGCGAGGGACAGGCGCCAGGACCACGGGGCGCCGGCTTCACCCGCGTCGGTCACGATCTCGAGCGTCGATCCGAGCCCGTTCTTCCACGGAAGGCGGCGATAGTCGAGGGGCGTGAGGATGCGGAGGGCGCGCACGGCGGCTGTATCGTACTTGGATGAAGCCCCGAGCCGCATCGCTCTCGACCCTCGCAAACGTCGGCAAGGCGACGCTCGGCGACTTCGCGCTGCTCGGCATCCGATCGCGGGCGCAGCTCGCTCGGCGCGACGCGTACCGCCTCTACGAGCGCCTCTGCGCGCTCACTTCCGCGCGCCATGATCCCTGCGTGATCGACGTGTTCCTCGCCACGGTCTCCGAGTGCCGTGGAAACCCGCCGCGCGCCTGGTGGCTGTTCACGCCTGAGCGGAAGCGTGCGCTTGCCGAAAACCCCGCGCTTGCGCCGACGGCGACCCGAGCCGCTATTCGAACCGCAGGTGCTTCACGCTCTGGCCGGAGTCGCGCAGATCGCGCAGCGCGTCCAGCCCGATCTCAAGGTGCTGCGCGACGAACTTCGCGGTGACGGTGCGGTCGCTCTCGGCGCTCTTCACTCCCTCAGGCGTCATCGGATTGTCGGAGACAAGCAGCAGGGCGCCCTTCGAGATCCCGTTCGCGAAGCCAACGAGGAAGATCGTCGCCGTCTCCATGTCGATGCCGATGGCCCGGATGCGCAGCAGGTACTCGCGCACGGTGTCGTCGTGCTCCCACACGCGGCGATTCGTCGTGAACACGGTGCCCGTGAAGTAGTCGCGATTGTGCTTGATGATCGCCTCGCTCACCGCGCGCTGCAGGCGGAACGACGGCAGCGCGGGCACCTCGGGCGGCATGTACTCGTTGCTTGTGCCCTCGCCGCGGATCGCCGCGATCGGCAGCACGAAGTCGCCGATCTTGGTCTTCTTGAGCCCGCCGCACTTGCCGAGGAACAGCACCGCCTTCGGCGACACGGCTGAAAGCAGGTCCATCGTGGTCGCGGCCATCGCGCTGCCCATGCCGAAGGAGAGGATGGTGATGTCCTCCGCCGTCGCCGAGAGCATGGGCTTGTCGTGGCCGACGACGGGCACGCGGAATCGCTCCGCGAACATCTCGACGTAGTTGGAGAAGTTGACGAGCAGGATGTACTGCCCGAATTCCTCGAGCTTGCGTCCGGTGTAGCGGGGGAGCCAGTCTCGGACGATCTCGTCCTTTGTCTTCATGGAGGCAGGGTAGCGGCGAAAAACAACGCGACGCCGCGATGGGGCGCGGCGTCGCGTGGGTTCATGCTGATCGCGGATCAGTTCGGCTTCGGGCCCGAGCCGGGGCGCGGTCCACCGCCGCCACCACCGCCGCCCGGACGCGGAGCGCCGAACTCGTCCTTCGAGACCTTGCCGTCGTTGTCCTTGTCGCGCTTCTTGATGCGCTCCCATTGCTCCTTCGTGACCTCGTCCTCGGTGATGAAGCCGTCGTTGTTCTTGTCGAGATCCTCGAACTTCGGACGCTGGCGACCGCCGCCGCCACCCGGCTTCGGGCCGTCTCCGCCCGGGGCGGGTGGCTCGGTCGGCGGGGCCGAGAGAGCGAGCGCGGCGCTGGTGAACGCGAGCGCGAAGAGCGCGGAAAGTGAGCTGATCTGCTTGGTCTTCATGTCGTTCCTTCCTGAGATGAGGTTCAGGAGACCCCGCCCTCCATGGGCGGATTCCCACATGGTCTTGCGGCATTCGCGCCGCGCCGATGAAACGAGCCTCCGCGCAGGGCATTGCCGCATTTCGCGATTTTGAGTCGACGGTAGCCCCGTGTACCTGCACAACTCAACGCCTCCCCGATGTTTGCCGATAATGGAAGTCCATGTCTTCCGAGCGCCCCGGCAAGTCCGATCCCTCATCGCGCGCGGGGCGCGCGCCCATCGCCGTGGCGCTGATCGCCTCGCTCGTCCTGGCGATTCCTTCGGCCTACCTGATACTCACGGGCAACAACTGTGGGCGCGCTGCCTTCGATGCAACGGCGTATCACCTGCGCTTCATCCGCGACCTTGCCGCACAGTTCCCCGCATTCGATCTATCGAATCCGCTGACGGCGACGACGCCCGGCTATCACGTCGTGCTCGCACTTCTCGCTCGGATGGGCGCGGATTCGATCGAAGCGCTCCGATTCGGAAGCGTCGCCATCGGTTGCGCCTTCGTGGCGACCGTCGCGATCTGGTGCGGACGGCGCGCCGCACGTGGCGAAGCGCTGGCGCTCGTGCTCCCGCTGGCAGTCTCGCTCTACGTCGTCGGCGCAGCGGCATGGACCGTGCCCGACAATCTCGCATGGCTTCTGGTCGTCGGCATTCTCTGGCTTGCGTTGATGGAAGCCAGGCGGCCGGCCAGGCTCGCCGCAGCGTGCGTCTTGCTCGCGCTGCTCGTCTACGTGAGGCAGATCCACATCTGGGCCGCTGCGATCATCTGGATCGCTGCGTTCACCGATGCGCGCGCGGAGGGCAGGACGCCGGTCGCCTCGCTCGCGCGCGCAGCTTCGTGGGCATGCGCGACGCTGCCGGCGTTCCTCGTGCTGTGGCTCTTCATGCGGAAGTGGGGCGGCCTCACCCCGCCGCGATTCCAGTCGGACATCCAGGGGATCAACGGCGCGACGCCTGCGTTCATCCTGCTGCAGATCGCCATCCTCGCCGTCGGCTTCCTGCCGTGGACGTGGCCGGCGCTCGTGCGCGCGTGGCGCGAGCACCGTGGGGTGGTCGTGGGCGCCGCCCTCGGCGGACTCTTGCTCGCGGCGATTCCGGCGACGAACGCGAGCTTTCAGGCCGGGCGCTTCTCGGGCTGGTGGTCGCTCGTCGAGCGTGCGCCGGTGATCGCGGACCGCACCAGCGTCGTCATGCTCCTCGCCGCGCCGATCGGCGCTGCGGTGACGGCGGCGCTGCTCGCTGGGCTTCGCCCGCGCGACCGCGCCATCCTCGGTGTCGCGCTTCTCGCCTTCGCCGCTGCACTCACGGCCAACTACAACTGCTGGCAGCGCTACCACGAGCCGCTGCTCCTCTGCCTGCTTCCGGCTTGCTTTCTCCTGCAGACCGAGCGGGCGGCCCCACGCGGCTGGGCCGGCTTCGCCCCTCCCGCGCTGCTTGTGCTCATGCTCGGGCTCGTCTCCGCAGGCGGCTTCCGCGGGGATCCGTGGCCGATGGACACGCTCCCCGCGCCACAGCACATCGCGCCGGGAGATCCCTTTCGCGCTCCAGGCGAGTGACCTTCCGAAATCTTGACAAAGACGTATCCCGGGGTATCTGAGGTGCTCCTGTGGAGGGTGCGCAATTCAACTTCTGCGCATTCGGAGCCCGCCTTCCGCCCAGCGCCCGCTCGTTCGCGTTGCCCCGCGTCGTAGTCGGTAACTGGGGTCGCGGCGGAACCTCTCCGCGGCACCGCTGTTCCAGCTTGCTCTGCACAGTTTTTGTGCCAATGTTGAAAGTGCGGTCTGCCCCATCGACCGCAGTGTCAGTGCAGAGCCAGTCGCTCTCCCCCCGAGGCCCTGGCTCGTAGGAAATGTCGTCCCCCACATCGGCCCGCATGGCCATTGTCGTCCTTTGGCATCGGACCGAGCTACCACTCGAGGTTCTTATGCGTTTTTCCCTTTCTGTAGGAAGCGCGGCTGCGCTGTGCGCCGCGGCGGTTGCCTTTGGCCAATCGGCTGTGCTCCATGATGGTCGCGTCGTGACGATGGTTGTTCCGCAGGAGCTGTTCTCCGTCGAAGGCCCGATGTGGAACATCGACGTCGCCAATCGCCAGATCATCTGCACCGGGCACCGCGTGACCATTCCTGCGTCCCTCAACGGACAGCGCTTCACGATGGGGAACACCCAGATCGTGAACAATGAGGAAGTCAGCCTCGGCGAGATCACGGCGGCGACGTTCGATCGCCTGCTTGACGTCAACGCTGCGACGCGCGATCGCATCTTCGACACCGCCGGCGCCGCCGGCGCCATCCGCCTCGGTCCGACTCGCTCGCTGTTCAGCACGTCGGAAGCGCGTGGAGCGGCGGTCGCCGATCTCGTGCGCGCGCCGATCACCGAGAAGCAGATCGAGGACAACTTCTTCTTCCAGGCGCGCAACGCCTTCGCCCAGTATGAGCCTGGCATCCTGCCCGCGAACTTCCTCGGACTGATCGGCATCCGCACCGAGACGGGCGGCTTCCCCCCGAACAGCAGCCAGCTTCCGCCGCGCCGCTTCTGGCGGTATCCCTCGATGAGCGGCGCCACGTTCATCGCAGACGGCAGCGTGTACCAGGACGCCCAGGGCAACCGCTTCAACATCCCCGATTTCGTGGTGAAGGGGTACCTCGCGCACGTCGTGCTCGCCGAGAACATCGTGATCGGCAACATCCGCGCGGCCGCGCTCGGCAACTTCCAGACGCCCGACTCCATGGTCGTGGGCGAGACGATGGTCCTGCTCAACCAAGATCCACGCATGCCGATGCAGATCCTCGGCATCGCGGGTTCGCCGGTCAGCCGCGAGCACCTGATGACGCAGGTCCCTGCCGGCACCTTTGTCGCAGTCACCGGACACATGATCGGCGAGCACGTCATGATGGGCGAGGTCGTCGACGTCACCCAGGACGTGTACGACCCCGCGGCTGGTCCGTGGATGTCGATCACGCCGAACACCTGGCGTTTCACGCCCAATCGCGGTCTCAGCTACCGCGGCAGCATCGTTCCCGCCGACACGACCTCGCTGTCGGTGCAGTACGGCAACACGATCGACGGCGTCTGGACGCCTGCGTCGGTCGAGATCTCGATTGAGAACCAGCTCGTCGTGGATCCGCTCCTGAACACCGCGACCTTCTCGATCCGTGACCAGCTCGGGGCCGATCCAGCGACGGCGCGCGAGATCAAGTTCCTGGTCCGCGACCCGAACTCAGCGCAGCTCCTTCGCGAGTTCCGCTACGACTGGGCTCTGCTCCTTGGACTCTGAGCAGGCGCAGGATGGAACCTCCGAGTGATAATCAAGCGGGCTGCCGAAAGGCAGCCCGTTTGTCTATCGGTCACTGTCTCTTCGCCCGCGCGATTATGAAATTCAGCCTCAAGCGACTTGCACGCATCGCGTTGCGTGGCAGGGTTCTGCCGTAGCCCCATTCCGCCTTTCGTCCATTCCAGGCGGCACGAGACTACGGATCAGTCGTCCTGCTCCTTCCAGTTTGAACTCCGGGTACTGCCGCTTCAGGCTCAGTCGTCCTTTGCCCCGAGGCCGCAGCATGTATCGAGGTTGCCTCATGCGTCCGAACTTCTTTTTTGCCGGGTTGCTCGCCGCCTCCGTGTCGGCTGCAGCATTCGCCCAGTCCGCTGTGCTTCATGACGGCCGCGTCGTCACGATGGTCCAGCCCCAGGAACTCTTCTCCGTCGAAGGTCCCGCGTGGAACGTCGACGTCGCGAACCGTGTCGTCGTCTGCAACGGCGTGCGCGTGACGATCCCCGCCACCGTGAACGGCGAGCGCGTCACCATCGGTGGATCGCAGATCGTCGATGGCAACGACCAGGTGCTCGATGCGATCACGGTCGAGACCTTCGACCGCCTCCTCGACGTCAACGCCGCGACGCGCGACCGCGTGTTCGACACCTCGGGCGCGTGCGGCACCATCCGCCTCGGCCCCGCCCGCTCGACCTTCTGCACGTCCGAGGCGCGCAGCGAGCCCGTCGGCGACCTCGAGCGCGATCCGCTCGTGCAGCGCCAGATCGAGGACAACTACTTCTTCCTCGGCCGCAATGCCTTCGCGCAGTACGAGCCGGGCGTGCTTCCCGCGAGCTTCCTCGGCATGATCGGCATCCGCGACGAGTTCGGCGGCTACCCGACGAGCCCGACGCAGCTCCCGCCGCGCCGCTTCTGGCGCTATCCGACCATGAGCAGCGCCACGTTCGTGGCTGCCGGCAGCGTCTATCAGGACGAGCAGGGCAACCGCTTCAACGTCCCCGACACGATCATCAAGGGCGCGTATGCGACCCTGATCCACGCCGAGAACATCCTCATCGGCAACGTGAAGGCGAAGGCGATCGGCAACTTCCAGACGCCGGATTCGTTCGTCATCGGCGACACGCTGATCCTCATGAACCAGGATCCTCGCATGGCGATGGACATCACCGGACTCGGTGGCGCGCCCGTCACCCGCGAGCACTTCATGTTCGCCCTCGAGGCAGGCATGGCGGTGGGCGTCGAGGGTCACATGCTCGGCGACCACATCCTGCAGGCCGAAGTGATCGATGCCCCGCTGTTCGATCCGATCCACGGCGCATGGGTGAGCGTCATCGACCGCACCTGGGGCTATCGCAATAACCGTCTCAGCTTCCGCGGCGAGACCATTCCTGCATCCACAACCATGCTGTCGGTGATCTACGGCAACAACGATGTCTTCCCAGGTCCTGAGATCGTGATCGAGAACAACGTGATCGTCGACCCGCTCACCGACGTGGGTCGCTTCGACGTCCGTGACCTCGTCGGCGCCAATCCCGCGACCGCGCGTCAGATCAAGTTCATCATCCGCGACCTGAACAAGGGCGCGGTCATCCGCGAGTTCGTGTTCAACTGGGCCGACATCCTCGGCCTCTGAGCCCGGCATTGAGGCAAACATCGAGCAAGCGGACCGCCGAAAGGCGGTCCGCTTGTCTATCATGGACGCCCTATGTCCAAGGCCATCATCAAGACCGTCAAGGGCGACATGCACGTCGAGTTCTACGACGCCGACGCGCCCGGCACCGTGAAGAACTTCCGCGACCTCGCCGCCAAGGGCTTCTACAACGGGCTCACCTTCCACCGCGTCATCCCCGACTTCGTGATCCAGGGCGGTTGCCCGAGCGGCACGGGCACGGGCGGACCTGGCTACAAGATCAAGTGCGAGCTCACGGGCGGCAACCAGCACCACGACCGCGGCGTCCTCTCGATGGCGCACGCGGGGCGCGATACCGGTGGGTCGCAGTTCTTCATCTGCCACGGTCGCAAGAACACCGCGCACCTCGACCGCAACCACACCTGCTTCGGCAAGGTCGTGCAGGGTCTCGAGGTCATCGACGCGATCAGGGCGGGCGACAAGATCACAGAGGTCGTGCTCGACGCCTGAGCACGGCCGATGGCCCAGCTTGGACGCATCAATACCCTCGTCGCGACGCGCGAGACCGTGAACGGCTTCTACCTGGACGGTGGCGGGCTCGGTGAGCTCCTGCTGCCGAGGAAGTACGTGCCCGCTGGCTTTCGCGTCGGTGATTCGACCGAGGTGTTCGTCTACCGCGATTCGGAGGACAGGCTGGTCGCCACCACGGAGCGCCCGAGGGCGTGCGTCGGCGAGTTCGCCGGCATGCGCGTGAAGGAGGTGCACCCGCGCGCGGGAGCCTTCCTCGACTGGGGGCTTGGCAAGGACCTGCTTCTGCCCTTCGCCGAGCAGAAGCCCAAGGTCGCCGTGGGGGACGATGTCGTGGTCGCCGTGGTCCTCGATGGTCGCGAGGAGCGCATCATCGCCACAACGTACCTCAGCCGCCATCTGAGCGCGGATTTCCCGCGCTACGGCCCCGGCGACGAGGTCGATCTCCTGGTGTGCGCCGAGACCGACCTCGGCTACAACGCGATCGTCGATGGCCGGCACAAGGGCCTGCTCTATCGGACGAATCTCGCAGGTCCGCTGAAGATCGGCGCGCGCATGCGCGGATTCGTGAAGCAGGTTCGCGAGGACGCCAAGATCGACCTCAGCCTCGACCAGGCTGGCTACCAGCGCGTCGGGCCGTTGGCCGAGCAGATCCTGGCCGAGCTCGAGCGCGTCGGGGGCCGGCTGAATCTCGATGATTCGAGCGATCCTGAGATCATCCGCGACCGCTTCGGCGTGAGCAAGAAGGCGTTCAAGCAGGCGCTCGGCGCGCTGTTCCGCGAGCGGCGCATCGCGTTCCTTGAGCCTGGCATCGAGCTCGTGCGAACGCGGGGGCGCGCATGAGCCAGTCGCCACGCGCGAGGCAGTCGCCCCTCGAGAAGGCGGAGGAAAGCGTCGCCTACTGGCGTGCCGAGCTCGCGCAGGTCGAGCGCGAGCGGCGGGGCATGGTGTGGGCGCTGCGCGTCGGTGTGCCGCTGGGCGCGCTCATCGCGTTGGTCGCACACCCGTTGGTCGGACTCGGCTTGGTCGGCATGAGCATCCTCACCTGGGCGCTCGGGCTCTACATGACCACCGTCCGCCGCGGTGAGTTCAACCAGCGCCTGCGCGACGCCGAGCAAGCGCTCGCTGCCGCGCGCGGTGTATCCTGACCGAACCATGGTCGAGATCAACGCGCGCTACGAAGGCCAGCTCCGCTGCCACGCCACCCACGGACCGTCGAAGTCCACCATCCTCACCGATGCGCCCGTCGACAACCACGGGCGCGGCGAGGCCTTCTCGCCAACGGACCTCGTCGCGACGGCGCTCCAGACCTGCATGATGACCATCATGGGCATCTACGCGGAGCGCCATGGCGTCGACCTGTGCGGCATGACCGCGCGCACCGAGAAGGTCATGACCAAGGAGGGTCCGCGCCGCATCGCCAGCCTGCGCACCGTCGTCACGCTGCCGATCGCCGCAGGCCACCCGCAGCGCGCCGCCCTCGAGAATGCGGCCCATGCCTGCCCCGTCCACAAGAGCCTGCACCCGGACGTGAGCGCGCCGATCGAATTCGTATACACGGGTTGAGCCAGTCTGCTTGCAGCCGTCGGCTTCTGGGGTAGGGTGGACGTGATGCCATTTGCCCCCCGATCCGCCCTCGCTGCCGCATCCATGCTCCTGGCCGCCGGCCCCGCCCTCGCGGGCGGCGTGACCGTGCAGTTCGTGGGCAATTTCGCGCCGGCGGTCACCCAGCGTGTGAATGCAGCGGGCGAGATCGCAGGCGACTACCAGCTGAATGCCATCACGACGGCCATGCGCTACACCCCTGCGCTCGGACGCACGCCGCTCTCGGTACCGGCAGGAACGACGCAGAGCATCGCCACGGGGATCAACGAGCTTGGTGCGATCGTGGGGCGCTATACGGCGGGCGCCGGCACCGTCGGCGCGATGTGGTCGCCGTCGGGGGCGCTGACCACGCTGCCTGCGCCGCCGGGTACGTGGACGTACAGCACGCCGAGCATGATCAATGATGGTGGCGTCGTCTGCGGCACCGCCACCTTCCTGCAGACGGGCGTCGATCCAGAGCAGGCGTGGCGCTGGACCGCGAAGGGCGGCTACACGATGCTGCCCCGGCTCGGTGGAATCGTCGCCGGGTGCCGCGACATCAACAACAGTGGTCAGATCGCAGGGTTCAGCACGATCTCGTCGGGCGCAGCCCGCGCGTGCGTGTGGCAGCCGGACGGCACGGCCGTCAACCTCGGCGTGCCGACAGGCGCTAGCCAGTCGGTCGCGCATGCGATCAACAACGCCGGCACGGTCTGCGGCACAAGCATCGGCAACGACGTTCCGTGGGTCTGGTCGGCGACGGAAGGCATGCGGACGCTTCCCGACTTCGGCTTCAAGGCGGCCGCGTTCGACATCAACAGCAGCGGCTGGATACTCGGCTGGGCCGACACCGCGCCCTTCGAGACTGTGCCGGTCGTCTGGGACCCGCAGGGAAACCTGCACAACATCTTCGCGCTCGTCGACCAGACGCGCTTCTACTTCCCGGGTGATTTCATCGTGCCCATCGCGATCAGCGACACCAATCTGATCGTCGTGCGCGGCTACGACTTCACCGCGGGCGGCGATCCGCTGGTCCTGATGTTCCGCGTCATCGGTCCGTCGCCGTGCCCGGCCGACCTGAATCGCGACGGGCAGGTCGGCTCCGCCGACATCGCGGGACTGCTCTCCGCATGGGGCACTGCGGGCGCAAGCGGCGAGGATCTCGACGGGAACGGCACGGTCGGCTCCACCGACGTCGCCGTCCTCCTTTCCGCGTGGGGCGCCTGTCCCTGAGCGCCGCGCATCGGGCATACTGCGCGCATGCGTCTTGGCGTCGTGCTCCTCTCGACTCTCGTGCTGCTGCTGGTCGCGGCTGCGGCGCCGCGCGATGACGCCTCGACGTTCTTCCGCAGCGGGCGCATCCCCTCGATCACGATCGAGCTCTCGCCCGAGGCGATCGAGCAGCTGCGTACGAATCCGCGGACGTATGCGCCGTGCACCGTGCGCGAGGGCGACAAGGTCGTCTCCGCGAAGGCGGGGGTCAAGATCAAGGGCGCTGCCGGCAGCACTCGTGCCTTCGACGACCGGCCTGCGCTCACGATCAACATCGACAAGTTCGGCGACGCGCCCGCCTACAACGGGCTGAAGAAGTTCCATCTCAACAACTCCGTGCAGGATCCATCGCTCCTCAGCGAATGGACGTGCTCCGAGATCATCCGCGCGGCCGGGCAGCCGGCGACGCGCGTGACCCATGCGCGGCTCCGCCTCGGCGACCGCGACATGGGGCTCTACGTGCTGAAGGAGAGCTTCGACGAGGAGTTCCTGCGCCGTAATTTCCGCACCACGTCGGGAAACCTCTACGACGGCGGCTTCTGCCAGGACCTCGACTCGCCGCTCGAGCGCGACGAGGGAACCGGCGCGGAGACGCGCAGCGACCTGCAGGCGATCGTCGAGGCCTGCCGCGAGCCCGACATGAAGGCGCGCTGGAAGCGCATCGAGCAGCTCGTCGAGGTCGATGACTTCGTCCGCTTCGTGGCTCTTGAGGCGATGCTCGGGCATTGGGACGGCTACTCGTTCAACTCGAACAACTACCGCCTCTTCTTCGAGCCCGCAAAGAAGGCCGTGTTCCTTCCCCACGGCATGGATCAGTGCTTCGGCGATCCCAATGCGTCCGTGCTGGATGCGCCGCGCGCGATGCTGGCCGCCAGCGTCATGCGGAACCCCGAGTGGCGGAAGCAGTACCGCAAGGAGATCGCGCGGCTTCTGCCGCAGTTCGACCCGGTGAAGCTCGAGAAGAAGCTCGAGCCCGTCGAGGCACGCATCCAGAAGGCGCTCCGCGAGATCAGCCCCGAGGCCGCCGCCGAGCAGCTCGCGCATGCGAACGGATTCCTCGAGCGCTTGCGCGGGCGAGCGACGAGCCTGCTCGCGCAGAGCACCGCACCCGAGCCGAGGCCGCTGGTCTTCCGCAAGGGCCAGCCCGTGCTTGTCCGCGACTGGCGGCCGATGAGCGAGGTCGAGGACGCCGTGCTCGAGGAAGTCGATCTCGGCGGCGCCAAGTGGATGCGTGCGGCGTGCGGGCCAGGCGGCCGCTGCATCGCAGGCTGGCGTCGAAGCGTGCTGCTCTCGAAGGGCAAGTACGTCTTCGAGGCGTTCATCCGCGTCGAGGGCATCGAGCCCCTCGTCGAGGAGGACGCGCCGGGCGTGGGAGGCGGCATCCGCACATGGGAAGGGAAGCGCGCGGCGGACGGCACCTCGAGCGGCGAGCGCAAGGTCACCTTCGAGTTCGAGGTGAGCGAGGAGATCGCGGACGTGGAGCTCGTGCTCGAGCTGCGGGGCAAGCGCGGATCCATCGCGTTCCGCATGGATTCGCTGCGGTTGACGCGGGAATGAGGGCAGGTCTCAGCGCTTCGCGCCGCGCTGCTTGCGGGCTTCGCGCAGGGTCACGTCAGGGAAGTGATAGACGATGACGTTGGTGCGGCGTCCGGTCCGCTGGGCCCGACCTTCGCGGATGATCTGAAGGATCTCCATGGAGAGTGCGTTGACCCGCGCGCGCCGATCGTCATCGAGCCAGGTGAGCTCGGAGAGCGTCACGTGCTCGCGCTCGGCGCCCGTCTTCGGCGGGATGCCCTCCGCGATGGTGCCGTATCGGCGAAGGCGCGCGCATGAATCGTGCAGCATGAGCGCCGCCAGCTCGACCCGCTCGCTGTTGCCGATGCCCGTCTGCGGGTTCACGGGTGGAAGCGCCGCCGCTGGACCGAGCACGTACGTGCGGGAACGCTTGCCCGTCTCCTGCGGTTCCTGCACGACCAGGAACTGGGCGCTGACCAGCGCCTCCAAGTGGGGGTACAGCGATTGCGCCGTGCGCCCGCTGAGTTCCGCAAGTTCCTGTACGGTCGCCTGCTTCAATCCGGCCATCAGCACCATGATCTGCAAGCGGTGCGGAGAAGACACAGCTTGCCACTGTTGAGGCGACCAGCCATGACCCGGGGAAGGTTCAGATGAAGGAAACGACATGGGACGACCCGTGAACTTAGCAAATGCGCCCGTACGCACATCGCCTGCTCGGTGTGAACCGCGCACGCGAAACGAACTTTTGAAAGTCGGGCGAATCTGAAAGGCGACAGCCATTCAGTCGCACGCTGGAACGGCGGTACGCAGAGACACGGATCTCCGCGCGTCTTTCTTCCGCGGCATGAAGCGCCACCGTGCTGCGCGGCTCAGAAGTGCGGAACGGGTGGGAAAACACCCCATTCTCGATCTCCCGAAGTCGGAGCAAGCGATCGGGATCTCCGCGGGCCGAGTCGATGCGCACGCGCATCGCGGCCTCAGCGTCGCCGTGTCCACTTCTGGCACAGCCGATCGCGATCCGCTTCGTTCCAGTAGTGCGCGCTCACCGGATCATCAAGTAGCGCACGCACGGCATCCGGCCTGCGGGCGATCGCCTCGCGCGCCACCAGCGCGACCTCCTCGCTGGTGTTGCTGCGCGAGAGGGCGCCGTTCTTCGGCACGACTTCGATCGCGGGTCGGCGGAAGAACCGCTGGAGCGCAGCGGATTTCTCAGCATCGGAGAGGTCCGCGCGGAGGATCTGGATGCGCCACGGACCGTGCTCGTACTCGCTGCAGCCGCGGTCACGGTCGAAGGGGTGCTCGAGTGGATCCCATCCGAGCGCGGGTGCGGCATCCTCGCGAATCCAGCGGCACATGAAGTCCCTGGGAAAGGCGCCGAACAGGAGTTCCTCCGCCCGATCGACGAGGCGCTCCCGCTGCACGTCGCCGCGGGCGACGGCATCCTGTGCGAAGCACGGGTCCATGTCTGCCGCCGTGAGCACGAAGCAGCTGTGCGCAACCGCCCACGGATCTCGGATCGGGATCACGAAGTCGGCGGCACGGCGCGGCTCGATGATCCCGCGCCGAACCGCCCAGTCGCCGACATGGCAGCTCCGCGGGAGGCGCCCGCCCTCGCTTGCGAAGCTCACTCGGTCTCCCACCCGGGAAAGCATGTGCTCGCGCGCCAGCATGTGCGCCTTCACCGAGACTCCAAGCCCAGCGGCGCGGATCGCGTGATGGATCGCCGTGCTGGACGAGCGGAATGCAGCGTAGGTCACCGCTGGGCGTCCGCCGAAGGCAGGCAGGGCGAATCGCAGCCGCTTGACCGCGTAGCGGAGGGTGAAGCTCGGGTTGTTACCGAGGATCGATGGTGCGTCGACCGTCACTGGTCGGAGAATAGCGGGAACACCACGGCTCCGATCAGCCCTGGGAGAGGGCCTCGGCGGCGATGGAGCCGGGTGTCGGCGGGCGGGAAACCGCGGCCCAGGCGGATAGATTCGGCGATCTCGCATGGATCTGCCTGCATTTGCGCGTGGTGAGGTATCTTTCGAAGACATCGATGCTCACGCGGAGTGGCGTGCGATCGAAGCACGCCTGAACCAAGGAACCGCCCGATGAAGAACCTGAAGTTTGCCCTCGTCTGCACGACGCTCGCCCTCACCGGCTCGGCTTTCGCCGGTACTTGCCCGGGCGACCTCGATGGAGATGGCAACGTCTCCGTTCCTGACCTGATGATCGTGCTGAACGACTGGGGCTGCGCCAGCAAGGCCTGCGCGGGCGACGCGACGGGCGACGGCCTGACCGACCCGAACGACCTCATCCTCATCCTGACTTCGTGGGGAGCGTGCGGCTCGGCTGGCTGCACCTCGAACGCCGACTGCGACGACGGCGACGCCTGCACCATCGACTTCTGCATCAACGGAACGTGCTTCCACTTCCCGTTCCCCGGCCCGGGCTGCAACTGAACGACCGACCATTCGGCTCCAGCGCCCCGCGATTCGCGGGGCGCTGTGATTTTCGCGTGGGATCGAGCACTCGTCCCCGTCGCCGTGCGGGCACGGCATGGCAAGACTCCCATCCTCGGAGTCCGCTCCTCTCCTCTGCACTTCGGCGCGCGCCGGCGGCGGAGGTAGCCAGGGGCGAGGCTCCCGATTGGAGCGCCATTCATGCGTCGACTTGCTTTCGGATCAAGTGTGTCTCTTCTTGCCTGCGCCGTCGCGGTCGCTGCACTTCTGACCGCCTGCGCGCAGAACCAACCGCAGGCGAAGCCTGGCGCCGTCGCCGCAGGCGAGCGCTACTTCCCGACGGGGGCGCAGGGCACCAGCGCCGTCTTGCTTCGCCAGTACAGCCCCAGCGAAGTTCGCGTGGGCGAGGAGTACGAGGGATCGATCGACGTCGTGAACCTGACGGAGGCGGACCTGCAGAACGTCTCGGTGAACCTCAGGAATCTCTCGAACGTGCACCTCGTGAGTTCGGCTCCCGAGTGGACCCACAGCAATGGCGAGGTCATCTGGAACCTCTCCGTCCTTCCGGCTGGCCGGACGGAGACGATCCGCTTCCGTGCCAAGGCGACGGCGGCCGGTGCCGCCACGAACTGCCTGAGCGTGAGCTATGCCAACCTGCTCTGTGCGAGCACCACCGTGGTCGAGCCTGCGCTGCAGCTCGCCAAGTCGGCGACGCCCGAAGTCTGCGGCACCTGCGCGGACATCACGCTCACCTATGCCGTGCGCAACGCCGGGACCGGCATCGCCGAGAACGTCGTCATCAAGGACACGCTCGCCTCAGGCCTCTCGACCCGCGACGGGCACGCATCGATCGAGCTGCAGGCGGGCGATCTTCCGTCCGGCGTCGAGCGCATCTTCAACATCAGCGTGCTCGCGTCGCACCGCGGGACATTCTCGTCGAGCGCGTATGCGACCAGCACCACGGGCCAGACCGCGCAGTCGGGCGAGGCCTCGACGCTGGTGCGCCAGCCAGAGTTCGCCTTCAGCTGCGACGCGAACAACCGCGTCTTCCTCGGTCACGACCTGGACTACCGCATCACCGTGCGCAACATCGGCGATTGCGCGGCCTCGGACGTCGAGGTCAAGGCGCCCGTGCCGATGAGCTGCTCGTTCCTGAGCGCCGATTGCGCGGGACGGTGCGAGGCGGGCAGCGTGGTCTGGGCGATCGGCAGCCTGCCCGAGGGCAAGGCGACGACGGTGACGATGTCGATCAAGCCGTCGACCGTCGGCACCGCGCGCACGACGGCGACCGCCGCCTCGGGATGCGTGGCCGCGGCGAGCACGGAATGCTCCACGGAAGTCGAAGGCGTGCCCGCGATTCTGCTTGAGGTGATCGACACCGTCGATCCAATCGAGGTCGGGCAAGAGACCACCTTCGTCGTGACCGCGATCAACCAGGGCACGAAGGCCGATTCCAATGTGAAGGTGGTTGCCACGCTGCCGCCGTCGCTCGAGTTCGTCTCGGGCAGCGGAATGACCTCGGTGACCGCCTCGGGCCAGACGGTCACGATGGCGCCGATCACGTCGCTTGTCGCAGGGGCGAAGGCCGAATGGCGGGTCGTGGTGCGCGCGAAGTCGCGACAGGACGCGCGCAGCCGCTGGGAGCTGTCGAGCGACCAGTTCAAGGTGCCCGTGATCGAAACCGAATCCACGAATCTCTACGAGTGAACGGCGAGGCGCCCAGGCCCGCCGTGCCATTCTGATCCGCTGGAGTACAGTCCTCCCGGCGCGGCGAACCCGTCGCGCCGGGAGTTTTCATGCAGCCATCCGAAGCGTCTTCCTCGCCGAACTCGACCCGCCTCGCAGCCTCGATGCTGGCGCTCGCAGCGCCCGCGCTTGGCGCGTGCCAGTCCGCGGCGAGGCCGACGCCGCCGATCGCCAAGCAGGTTCCCTTCACGGTGCGCAGCCCGCATGGCGACCGCGCCGATGAGTACTACTGGCTCCGCGACGATGACGCCGAGAAGAAGCGCGACGACGTGATGGAGTATCTCCGCGCGGAGCAGGCGTACACCGAGGCGATGATGGCGCCGATCAAGCCGCTCGAGGATCGCCTGCTCGGCGAGATCCGCGCGCGCATCAAGGAAGACGATTCGACGCCGCCGCAGCACGACCACGGCCACTGGTACTGGACCGCCTTCAAGCCAGGCGCCGAATACGCCTGCTGGATGCGGCGCAAGGGCGGCGTGGGCGGCATGGATCCTGCTGCCGCCGACGAGGTCATGCTCGACGGCGTCGAGCTCGCCCAAGGACACGACTTCTTCCGCGTGAGCGACGTCGAGGTGAGTCCCGACGGCACGCTCGTCGCGTGGACGCAGGACACCGTGGGGCGCCGCGGGCATGACCTCCGCGTGAAGGACCTGCGGACGGGTCAAGTGGTCGACGATGCCGTGAAGGGCGCGCTCGAGACGGTGGTCTGGGCGAATGATGGCAAGAGCCTGTTCTACATCCGCCAGGATCCCGTGCTTCTGCAGAGTGGCCCCGTGTGCAGGCACGTGCTTGGCACTCCCGCGGCTGCGGACACGGTGGTCTACGAGGAACCCGACGACACGCTCTTCACCTCCATCGCCGCGAGCGCGAGCCGCAAGTGGCTGACGATCGAGATCGAGGGCTACGACACCACCGAGCTGCGCGCGGTATCGCTCGATGCGCCCACGGGCGCGCCGGTCGTGGTGCTTCCCCGCACGCCCGACGTCCGCTGCTACTCCGACCACTTCGAGGGCGCGTGGATCATCCGCACCAACGCCGACGCCCGCGATTTCCGCGTCGTGCGTGCGCCCGAGGCTGCGCCCGCCGACCGCGCCGCGTGGAGGGACATCGTGCCGCACCGCGCGGGCACGTCCATCGACGGCTTTGCCATCCTCGCGGGCGGACTCGCCGTCGCAGAGCGCAGCGATGCGAATGCGCGCGTTCGCATCGTGCCTTGGTCGGGTGGACAGGGCGCGGTGATCCCGGTCGCCGAAGCTGCGTACGCGATGACGCTCGGTAGCAACCGCGATCCTGCGAACACCGAAGTCCGCGTCGAGTTCACCACCATGGTGACGCCGCGCACGACGATCGACGTCGATCTCGCGACCGGCGCGCAGCAGGTGCGGAAGATCATGCCCGTGCTCGGCTACGACGCGTCGCTCTACGCGACCGCCCGCGCGTGGGCGCCCAGTCGGGACGGCAAGCGCATCCCCATCTCGATCGCGTGGCGCAAGGATGCCTGGAAGAAGGATGGTTCGCACCCGATCCGCATCGAGGCCTACGGCTCCTACGGATTCCCCTCGGATGCGGAGTTCGACCTCGCTGCAGTCTCGCTCATGGACCGTGGATTCGCCCTCGCGATCGCGCATGTGCGCGGCGGCGCCGACATGGGGCAGGATTGGTACGAGGACGGCCGCCTGCTCCGCAAGCGCAACACCTTCAACGACTTCCTCGACGTGACCGACCAGCTTGCGAAGGACGGCTGGTGCGACCCGAAGCGGGTGTTCGCGACGGGTGGCTCCGCGGGCGGGCTCCTCATGGGCGCGGTCGCGAACATGGGCGGCGAGCGCTATCGGGGGATCGGCATGCACGTTCCCTTCGTCGACGCGGTGACCACCATGCTCGATGAGACGATCCCGCTCACCACCAACGAGTGGACGCAGTGGGGGAACCCAATCGAATCGAAGGAAGCCTACGAGTACATCCGCTCCTACTCGCCATACGACAATCTCGCGGCGAAGCCCTATCCGGCGATCCTCGTGACCACCGGGCTCTGGGACTCGCAGGTGATGTACTTCGAGCCGGCGAAGTACGTCGCGCGGCTGCGGCGGCTCAAGACCGACGCGAATCCGCTGGTGATGCACGTCAACATGGCTGCTGGACACGGCGGCAAGAGCGGGCGATTCGAGCGGCTCCGTCAGGTTGCCATGGAGCAGGCGTTCTTCCTGTCGCTCGCCGGCCAGTAGCCGAACGCGGAGTCTTCCCGTGCGCGCCGTGCATGGGCGCGGGCTACAGATAGGGAATGCTGAACGAACCTCGCGACATGCAATTGGGCGGGATCTCCCTGCACGCACTGCAGCGGCTGCGGGTGGTGCATGCGGCGATGGTGCTCGTCGTCGCGATCGCGTGGGTCCTCATGCTGGCCGGGCTTCCCTTCGCAAGCTGGACGAGCAAGGCCTGGCTTGCAGCAGCCACGCTTTGCGCGCTGCTTGGCCTCGGGGTCGTCCTGCACATCACGTTCTGGAGGTTCACGCGCGCGGGAGCCGAGCGCCTCGAGCCCGCGCTGCGCGACCAGCGGGTGCGGCGCATCGGCGCGCGTACCATCGCCCACGTCGTCGTATCGCTCGTGCTCTGCGCGATCCTGCTTGCGATCATCGTCACGCAGCAGGAGGATTTCGGACTCGTCATGCTGGTGGCGTTCCTCCTCCTCGGACTTCTCGGTGCTCCGGTCTGGCTCGCCGCGGTCGGCGACGAGGAGGCGGCCGAGCGCGGGCGACTCCAGGCGACCGATCCGCACCCCCCGCGGAGCCCCGAGGGCGACTGAAACTCAGGCA
>JBEGLX010000046.1:0-28034 GCA_041183345.1 Planctomycetota bacterium | reverse complement strand
CGCCTGCGTGTGCATCGAGTTGATGAGGCACATGTCCTTCGCGATCGTGCCCGTGTAGGGCAGGATCTCGGAGAGCCAGAGCCCGTCCTCGTTGTTCTCGAAGCGATCGAAGCGGAACTTGGTCGGAGCGACGGGGAAGCGGGACTGCCCCGAGGTCATGCCGGTGATGCGCTGACCGTTGCGGATGCTGTCGGGCAGGTCCTGGTCGAAGCGCTTCACGAGCTCGGGCTTGTAGTCGTAGAGGTCGAGCTGGCTCGGCGCGCCCTCCATGTGCATGTAGATCACGCGCTTCGCCTTCGGGGTGAAGTGCGGGCCAGGCTTGAAGCCCGCGGGCATGCCGTCCGCTGCGAGGATGGGCGACGCGGGGCTCGCCGCCGATGCGCTGCGCTCGAGGAGCTGCGCGAGCGCGAGCCCGCCGAGCCCCGCTCCGATCGTGCCCGCGACCGACCCAAAGAAGCGGCGTCGCGTGAGGTTGAGGAGGTACTCCTCGAGTCCGTCGGCCGGGGTGGCGCTGATCTTCTGCTTCTGCATCGTTCAGTCCTTCACAATCGTTGCGTCGCTTGAGAGGAGCGCGTTGGCGAGCATCGTCCATGCAGCGAGTTCGGGCGCGGGAATGTCGGCTGCGCTCTGCGCCTCGCCGACGTCAAGGAACTTCTCGGCGTCGTCCGGCTTGGCCACGTAGCGCTGGCGGGTCTCGACGAGCAGCGAGCGCATGCGCTCGAGCATCGCGGCGGACGGATGCGTGCCGGTCACGCGGCGGAACAGGAGCTCGATGCGGGCGTTGTCATCGCCCGCGATCTTGAGCGTGCGCTCCGCGGTCATGCGCGCCGCCTCGACGAACTGCGGGTCGTTCCACAGGACGAGCGCCTGCAGCGGCGTGTTGGTCACCAGGCGCTTCGTCGTGCAGAACTCGCGCGTGGGCGCGTCGAGGGTCAGCATCGTCGGCGGCGGCGCCGCGCGCTTCCAATACGTGTACATGCTGCGCCGCCACAGGTCCTCGCCCATCCCCTGCTGGTAGACGCGGGTGTTCGACTGGAGCATCGCCACTTCCTGCCAGAGCCCCTCGGGCTGGTACGGCTTCACGCTGGGTCCACCGGGCTTCTCGATCAGCAGGCCGGCGACATAGAGCGCCTGATCGCGGATCTGCTCGGCGCTCAGGCGCTGGCGCGGGAAGTAGGCGAGCAGTCGGTTGCCCGGGTCGACGGCGGCGATCTCCGGACGGACGCGCGAGCTCTGCCGGTAGGTCGAGCTGGTCACGATGTCGCGGACGAAGCCCTGGAGATCCCAGCCGCCCTCGCGGAAGCGCACGGCGAGGGTGTCGAGAAGCTCGGGGTTCGTGGGCCACTCGCCCTGGAAGCCGAAGTCGTCGCTCGTCCGGACGATGCCGTTCCCGAAGAAGACCTCCCAGATGCGGTTGACGACCACGCGCGACGTGACCGGGTTCTCCTTCGAGACCAGCCACTGCGCGAGCCCGAGGCGATTCTGCGGCGCGTCGGACGCCAGCGAGCCGAGCGCCTTCGGCACCGCGCGCACGACCTTGCGGTTCGGATCGGGCTTGTCATATGCGCCGCGCATGTGGACGTAGGTGTCCCGCGGCATCGCGAGCTCCCTCATCACCATCGTCTTGGGCGTGCCCTCGCGCAGCCTCGCACGCTCGCCGTTGATGCGGTCGATCTCCTGCTGCGCGGCGAGGTAGCTCGGCGAGAAGCGGATGCGCCAGCCGTTGCGCGCGGCTTCGGTGGCCTCGGGGCGGATGCGCCCTTCGCCCGCGACGAGCGCCACCATCGGTGCGTCGAAGACTCCGTCGCTGGGCACGGCGCGGTGATAGAAGCCCGCCTGCCCGCCCGTGTTCACGACCTTGCAGACGAGAAAGTTCTCGCCGGGCACGAGGTCGATCGACACGCGGTCCTGATCGGGGGCGACGGCGCGCGCCGTGCGGTTCTCGTAGACCTTCGTCCCGTTGACATACATGATGAGCCCGTCGTCGGAGCCCATCGAGAGGTCGACCTTGCGCGCCGTCGGCGAGTAGATCTGCCTGGCGACGAACTCGGCTCCGACGCTGGCTGCGAGCCCCGCGGGGCGGCCATCGACGACACCGGGGGCGTAGCGCCAGCCATCCTGCTGCTCGTTGACCTTGAAACGCTTCTGACGCGCGAAGCGTGGCTCCGTCTCGGGTCCGTACTCGACGCCGTAGGCGGCACCGGGGTCGCCGAAGAACGGACCGGCGATGTACCAGTTGCTCGAGGTCGTAGGCAGCTGCGCCAGGGCGGCGTCGGACGCCGACATCGGCGTCACGCGCACGCGCCCGAAGACGTGCTGGTCGTAGGGCGAGTCGTAGTTGAGGGTGACGCGGATCTCGGTGCCGCCGTCGAAACCGAAGGGCTTCGCCGCAGCGAAGAACGCCGTGCGCTGGCCAGGCACCTCGTGCGACCGGACCGCCCACTGTCGTCCCTCGCCCTTCGTGAGCGCGTTGGCGACGCGGTAGTCGCCGTTCTCCTGCTCGTAGTCGCCCCACGCCCAGACGAGGTCGATCTTCTCGCGCTTGGTCGGGTCGGCGACCGAGACGGCCTCGGCCTCGATCGAGTCGAGGACCGCGTTGCCGTTGAACGCGCGCCCGACGCGGTTCCCCGCGTGCGACGCATCGGTCATCGCCTCGAGCATGAGCAGGCGCATCCCGCGCGCATCGGTTCGGAGGACGATGGTGTGCTCGTCCGACTTCGGGTTCGTGCCGCTCGCGAGCACGGAGCCATCGGGCTGAGCGGTCAGCGTCGCGCCATCTCGGCTGGTGGCGGAAGCCACCGACGCGGGAAGCATCGCGAAGCCGCTGCCGACGCCGGCCACGAAGGCATCGAGCTCGGCCTTCTCCGAATCGCCCGCCTGCGCCTGCTGCTCGCGCGCCTTCTTCTCGGCCTGGTCGAGCGCCGCAAGTTGCTCCTGCGCGTTCTTCGGGGGAACCTCGATGAACGGCTCGAAGGCGCGATTCGGATCAGGCGCCTGCGAGTAGAGCCCGGGCTCCTCGTTCGAGTTGAAGAACGCGATGAGGGAGTAGAAGTCCTCCATCGTCACGGGATCGAACTTGTGGTCGTGGCAGCGCGCGCAGCCGACGGAGAGGCCGAGGAAGGCGACGCCCGTGGTGTTGACGCGGTCGACGGCGTACTCGAGGAGGTACTCCTCGTTGATCGCGCCGCCTTCGTCGGTGGTCACGTGGTTGCGGTTGAAGCCGCTCGCGATCACCTGGTCGAGCGTCGCGTTCGGGAGCAGGTCGCCGGCGAGCTGCTCGAGGATGAACTGGTCATACGGCTTGTTCTGGCGGAACGCCTCGATGACCCAATCGCGCCACAGCCACATCTGGCGGCCGGCGTCCATGTGGATGCCGCATGTGTCGGCGTAGCGCGCGAGGTCGAGCCACGGCACCGACATGCGCTCGGCATAGCGGGTGCGGTACGGCTCCTCGGTGAGGAGCATGTCGACAAGGCGCTCGTAGCGGTCGGCGCGGGTGTCCTTCAGGTAGGCGTCGGTCTCCTCCGGAGTCGGGGGCAGGCCCGTGAGGTCGAGGAAGACACGGCGGACGAGGTCCTCGGGATCGGCATCGGGGCTCGGCCGCGCGCCGGCACGCTCGAGGCGAGCGAGGACGAAGCGATCGATGTCGTTGCGCGCCCACTTGGTGTTGCGGGTCTTCGGCGCGGGCCGCGCCTCGGGCGCCGTGAAGGCCCAGTGCTGCTCGTAAGGCGCACCTGCCTCGATCCATCGGCGGAGGATCTCCCGCTCGCCCTCGCTGATGGCCTGCTTGTGGCTATCGGGGGGTGGCATGACGTCGTCAGGATCGGTCGACGTGATGCGCTGCCAGAGAAGGCTCGCCTCTGCGTTGCCGGGAACGATCGCCGCTCCGTCGTCGCGGGCGGCGATGGCCTCGTCGCGGACATCGAGGCGGAGCCCCGCCTGCTGCTTCGCCCGATCGGGACCATGACACAGGAAGCAGCGGTCCGAAAGGATCGGACGAACGTCGCGTCCGTATCGGATCGGTCCGCGCTCGGACATGGTGATGCCGGATTTCCCCAAGCCAGTTCCTGAGAGCAGGGCTGCGCCCTGGGGCGTGGCGGATCCGGATGGGGTGGCTGGGAGGAACAGCCAGCCCGCGATCGCGGCGGCCGTTAGTCCAGAGACGACGAGGGCAAGTCTCGGGGAACGCACGGATTGGAGTGTAACGCGGGTCGGACGTTGCCCAAAGCGTCTCGGCCAGTCTCTCGGAGGAAATGTCGGCGCGAATGTCGGCGAGATTCCGCCCTTCTTGCGCAGAAGCGGGAGGTGCCCGCCTATTCACCTGTGGCGAATGACAGCCGCCCGACAGGCTCGAAAGTAGCTCGGGCGGAGCGTATGGAAAAGGGACCTAGGCTTGCCTGGGCCAGTGAGCGCGGAGGCGGAACCGCTGCGTGAACTGGAACTAACGATTTGCTGTTTCGAGCCAATTCGACCGATGCGGAACATCTCTCCCGCATCGGTCGATGTCGTTTTGCCCATCGGTTTCCTCAACGCAGTTCCCTCAAGACTGACCTTTGGCCCTTCGTAAGGGGAATCGACTCGAATTCGCCGCGCGCCATGCCCTGTCATGCCCCGTCATGCCCCGTCATGCCCTGTCATGCCTCGATGACTTCATCGCGGTCGACGAACAGCAGCTTCCGGCGGATGGCGGACCGCTCGATGCCGAACATCGCGGAGACGGCGACTGCGTAGCCTTCGAGTTGCTCGAAGTACCCCTGCTTCGTCTTCTCCAGATCGGCGGTCTGGCTGCCCTTGGCGCCCGTCTTGAAGTCGATGATCGTCGCGCCGACGACCGCGCCGTCCCGCATCTCAAGCTCGAGGCGGTCGATGCGTCCATGCACGAGGCCATCGGTGGTCTCGTGGACGAACGGGAGCTCCGTGCGGACGTCGATCGACGCTCCGCCGCGAAGCTCGCGCCCGACGGGCCCTCGGGCCACGCGCTCGAGCAGAGCCGCCGCGTCGTCCTGGAGCGTCTGGCGCACGGGCTCACCCTTCTCGACGGAGGCCCTGCGCGCCGCCGCGGCGACGATGCGTGCGCGCGCCTCTGCACTCGAAAGATCCTGAGCCGTCCGAACTTCGCGGAAGCACTCGTGCACGAGCACGCCTCGCAGCGCGACGTCGTCGTTCTTGAAGGGATTGAACTGCCAGAGCTGCGACTCATGCATCGATGGCGGAGGCACCGCGCGACCCGAAGCCGCGACGATCTCGATGAGCGCATCGGTTGCACGGGCAACCGTCGCAGCGGGCACAGCCGCTTCATGCGCGATCGCGCCGAACTCGGCCTTCCAGAACGGCTCGGAACCATTCGGCTTCGCCTTCGCGAACGCCGCCTTGATTGAAACGGCGTCCTTCAGCGCGTCATCGGTGCCAGCCGCCGCGTCGACCGCTTCGAGGACGAGGCGCGCTCCGGTGGGCAGCTTGTCGCCCTGCTGGATGTCCATGACGAGATGGACGCCATCCTTCGCACGCGTGATGGCGACGTAGAGCCCGGACAGGTCGTCCAGCAGGCGGCGCCGCCGCTCATCGCGCTCGACCAACGTCAGCTCGGTCACCCATGCCCGCGCGGTCTCATCCATGAGCGGCGCCACCATGTGCGGCGGAGCGGTTGGATCGAGCGCAAGCATGCCCCAACCCGTCGGGGTCGCGCCCCAGTCGCCGTCAAGTCCCATGAGCACGACCTCGTCGAACTCAAGGCCCTTCGACGCGTGCACGGTCATCACTCGAACCTTGTGCGCAGAAGCGGAGCTCGCCTGCTCGGCCTCGACCGCCACGAGGAAGTCGCGGAGACGCGGCAGCGGATCGTCGGCGAACTCCTCCGCGACCGAGACGACCCGCGCGGCGCGAGCGCGGTCGCGCTCGGAGATCGCCTTCCCCTCGAGGAAGTTCAGCGCGGAGCGCAGGTAGAAGGCGAGCCCGTGGTCGGCGATCTCGCGGCGACACGCCGCGGCGAAACCGGCTGCGGCCTGCGCGGCGGCGTCCGGTGAACCATGCGACTCGCTCGGCGCGAGCCCGCAATGTTCGGCGAGCAGGCTGTGCGAGACGAGGAAGTGCGCGATGCGGTCCGAGGGAGAGTCGATGAGCCGGACCACCGCGAGCATTGCAACGACCGCGGGCGAGTCGAGGAGCGACGAACGCCCCTCGTCACTGGCCGCGACGCCCAGCGACTTGAGATGCGCAACCGCATCCGCCACCCCGTCATTCGAGCGGGCCAAGATCGCAATCGTCTTGCTTGGACGCTGTGCGTGCAGCCGCGCGGCGACTTCGGCGGCGCACACCGAAGCCTTCAACGCCACAGGCTTCGAACCACCCTCAGCCGCGACGCCCGCCTCGGCCTTCGCCGAGTCCCCTGCTGGGTCCTTCGCGGCCTTCTTGTCCTTCTTCGGCTCCTTCTCCTCGCCACAGGCGTACGCATGGATACGTCCTGGGATCTTGGGATCGTTCGCCTGGTGCGTCATGAACCGCCACTCGGCGATCGCGCGCTTGAAGGGACTCGTCGTCGCAGCCGCGTCAAAATCCTCTTGATTCGCAAAGTCGACAAGTCCGACCGAATCTCGCAGGAGATCCTCGTCAACGAGCGCAATCAGATCGTGCTCAAGGTCGCCGAAGACCCGATTCACGAAATCCATGACCAGCTTCGACGATCGATAGCTCAGCGACAGCGGATCCGCGTCCTCGAACCGCTGGGCGTAGGTGTTCTTGATGTGCTCGATGAGCCCTGGCACGCCACCACGCCAGCCGTAAATCGACTGCTTGGGGTCGCCGACGAGCAGGAATCGCCCCGACTGGGCGGGATCATGCACGCCGAGCACACGCTCGATGAGCGGACGAAGTGCTCCGAACTGCGCGACCGATGTGTCCTGCGCCTCGTCAATCGCGAGGTCCTCGATCGAGGATCCAAGCGCCTCGCACAGCCGCTCGACGTCCGCGACCTGCGAGTCCGGTACATCTGCCGCAGCGGCAACGCGGCGAACCACGTCGCTGAAGTCGTAGAGCCCGACATCCTCCTTCACGCGATCGACGGCCGCGGCGGCGATCGGAAGCACCGCGCGGGCACCTTCGATGCGCTGCACGACCCGCTTGAGCATGAAGTCGTGGATGTGCTCTCCCAGATCAATGGCAGCACGATTCGCCTGATCGGATGGCAGCAACTTGTGATAGCTCGTGTTCTTGTAGACCGCCATGAAGTAACCCGAGCGGGCGAGCGCCTCAAGGTCACGGGCTGCCAGATGGACCTTGCAGGCCTCATGCTGCTTCACCCAGTTTGCATTCGGAGTCCCGCCTCCTGTCAAAGGCAGCGGCGCATGGATGAATGCCTCTGCGAGCCGATCGAACTCGTCGGCTGGCCGCGGCACGCGCCGCGCCGACAGCCGTGCCGCCCAACCCCACGCCTTATCAACGGCATTTGAGCCCCCAGCGCGGGTGGCGAGGTAATGGTCGAGCACCGTCACGCTGCCGCTACCGAGCAGCTTGTCGATCGCGAACAGCACCGATGGCTTCGGCGCACCCTCCTCCAGAAGTTCGAGAAGCTCCTGCGCATGCTCGCTTCGCAGCACCTCGACGGCGGCATCGGCACGAAGGGCCTTGAGATCTGGCGTATCGCCAATCGTCCACTCGGCGGGCAGTCCAAGTTCCGCAGCAAGCGCGGACGCCACGCGATGGAAGAAGCCATCGAGCGTACCCACCTGCATCCGGTGAAGCCCCTCGCAGAGCGCCTCGAGCACCTGCTGGTACTCAGCGGCGCTGGCGTCGCCGATCACTTCGTGGAAATCGTCGCGCGCCTTGGCTCCAACGGCGTCCTCGCGCGCACCCAGCGCGGCATGGGCGACGATGCGCGCAAGGATCTCGCCGGCCGCCTTGCGCGTGAAGGTCACCGCAAGAATGCGCCAGGGCTCAGGCGCCTTCCCCGCACGCTGGCGCTCGATCGCCCAACGAATGATCTGATTCGCAAGCGTAAACGTCTTGCCCGAGCCTGCGTTCGCAAGCAGCACCGATCGCGGAGGAATCACTCGTCGCCTCCTTCCGAGTCAATGCCGCCGGAGTGGTCGCCACCGGCTCCGCGCAACCCGAGCCCCCAGATGGCGGCAAACGGATCGCCCTTCTTGATCGGCGCCTTCGCGTTTGGCTCGAACTTCCCAGCGAGGATGGAGCCAATCACCTGCGAAGCCACTTCCTCGGCCACCTGCATCTGCTCGTCCGTGCACTTCAGGAACGCGAACTCACTCTTCTCGGCATGCGGCGCGAGATTGATGTACCCGAGTCCGCTCGGCGCGACCGACACCCGCTCGCCGAACGCGTCGGCAGGCAGGCTTCGCAGGAGCGTCGCATAGAGCGGAAGCTGGAGATCCTTCCAAGATCCATCGCTCTTGAGATGCATCGACGCAGGCGACTTCGCGTCGGCAGACGTCTTGTAGTCCAGCGCCCGCCACTCGCCCGTTCCATCGTTGCGATCGATGCGGTCGATGCGCCCGATCAGGCGCAGCCCGCGGCGTGGGGCGGCGGCGGCACCATTCTCCACGTCCAGGGGTTCCACATTCACTGGCTCGAGCAAGCTCGGTGCCGCGAACTCTCGCTCGCGGGGATGCTCGGCGAACGAGAGCTCCACGCCCCGGATCCGCCAGCCTTCCTTCGCCTGCTCGGATTGCAGGATCGCGAAGCGCTCCAGCCGACGGCGCACGAGCTCGACCTGCACGCGCACCGCAGCGCTGCGCGATGCGGAGAATCGGGAGCGCACGACTGCATCCAGGTGCCCGAACAGCCCAGCACGGATCTTCTCGACGCTCTCCTCGCGGCGGTTTGCCGCGATCTCCTCTCGCGCCCACTCCTCGACGGCCGCGTGCAGCAGGGTGCCGAAGGCACTCGGCGCCAGCTCGCGCGCAAACTCATCGTCGTAGTTCAGGCGCAGGCGCGGATCGTTGCGGAGCAGAAAGAGATACGGGCACTGCAGGTACGTGCGGAACGCGGTCACCGAGACCGAGGTGAACGTGCCCGGCTCAATCGTCGGGCGAATGGTCAGCACCTGCGCGCCCGCATTCGGCAGCGTCTCGTCGCTGGGCAGCGCGTCCCCCTGCTTGGGGAAAAGCCGTTCAACGCGAGCAGGTAGCTCCGCACGCGGAACGCGCAGCAAGAACCGCGACGGACGCTGCGGCTCGCCGTCGCCAGCCCTCCGCGGCACGACGAACGACACCGTCGCCCCTGGGCGCGCGGACGCACGCATGAGGATTCCGTCGAGGATCCACGCATCGCGTGCAGCCCGGCGCAAGCTCGACTGCATGCCAAGCGTGCGACGCTCGGCATCGCCGAGGATCGGGTCGATCACCGCGCCTTCCGGCACGAGTCCGTCGGTGAAGCCGGCGAGCACCAAGTGGCGTTCGTCTGCGATGCCAGCATCGAGCCAGCGCAGCACAGTCACCCCCTGCTCGCTTCGGTCGCCACGGATCTCGTCTCGGCGCAGCGCCGCAACGACCTCGTCGATTGCTTCCGCCGCGGTCAAGCGCGGAACGCTCGAACTCGGCACGGAGTGCAACTCAGCGAGCGCGCGATCGAGCGACCGCACCGACCTCACCCGTTCACTGGCAAAGGCACCTTCGAGGTTCGCGCCCACGATGGACTCGAGCGCCTCGCGGATAGTCGGCGCCCACTCAGACGCAGGGCGTTCGCCCTCAAACGGCGCCGCGATCTTCGACACAGCATCGCGAATCGACTTGAACGCAGCGCTTCGACGGACATCCGCGATCGTCGGGTCATCCCAGCGCTCGGAGATGGTCTCCGCACGGTAGTGCGCGATCACCCCATCGGGCGAGCAGCCGAGCCGATCGAAGCCGAGCGCACGGGCGACATCCGGATGGCGCACGAACGCGGCGAGCGATTCCATGCTGCGCTCACCCACGAGCGTCGAGAGTCGGACGAGCAGCGTCCCCAGTCGCGTTGCGGCAAAGACGCGCGACTCCGCACTCGCGGCACAGGATCCGGAGACATGCAGTGCGTGATCGATCGCACGCCCGCTCTCCTCGTCGGGCGCCATGACGGCGATGTCGTCGCTCTTCCTCGGCGTTGGCAGCGCGCGGATCGCCGCCACGACCTTCTCCGCGGCGTCCGCAGGACTCTCGGCGACATGAATGGACTCGCCCGCAAGCAGCGTGGTCGGGAAGCGACGTGATTCCCACGAAGCGGCGATGGGAAAGCCCTGCGCGTCGATGGACTCGCGCGTGTGCACGCACACCTCGACTCGCACGCCCTTCGACGCCAACGCGTCGAGTAGGGCGCGGTGCGCCGGTTCTGGATCCGCAAACAGCACGATCACTCGGTCGAATCCGTCGGTCGAGAGATCCTGTGCACGGATCGCGTCACGAATGGCGTCGTCGCGGTCTGCGCAACCAGCGTCCTCCAGTGACTTTGCACGGCGGCGAGCAAGTGCCTGAAGCGTCTTGACGCGCGGCACCGCAGGAGAGCCCGCCTCGAGCAGCGCGATGATCGAGTCGAGGTCGTGCATGGATGACGCGATCTCGCTCGCGAACTTCTCAAGCCGCTGCGCGGTACGCGCGCGCGCGCGGCGCGGCAGGTCGTTCTTTCCGTGCAGGAGCTGGGCGACGGCGACCGCGTCGGCGCTTCCCTCGGACATGAGTTCGTCGAGCGCAGCGCGCCATGCAAGTCGCGATCCGAGTCGTGAGAGCAGCGGCTTCTTCGGCACGACGAACCGCCCCGCAAACATCAGGGGCGTGACGATCGACGGCGCGATGAGCGGGATGCCGGCGGCTTTCGCGCGGGCGAGCAGGTTTCGCTCGATCGCGCGGGCGAGGCGACCACCAGGAACGAGCACCATCGTGCGCGCGAAGTCAAAGGGAGCATCCGCGTGACCAGCCACCAGCGCCTCGCAGATCGCATCGGACAGGGCGCGGCTGTTGTCGAGCAGATGGATGGTGCGCGATGTGACCGTAGGCATCGTGGCTGAACGTTCGGCGGCAAGGCTCAAATCTCTTCCCTTCTCAAGCAGTGAACGCCTCGGACGGACTATACCGCGATGGATCGGGGGATTTTTCGAAGATGCGGATTCCCGGCGATCGACTCCCACGCAAGTGGTTCCGCAGACTTCGTCTGCGGGCACTCATTGCCCTCGGACTCCGATTGATGAAAGTCGACTCGGCCGTCGGAATCTGGTTGATCGAGGTCGACTCCACCGTCGGGGGTCCGCTTGCAATGAGTGCCCGCAGATGCAGGCGAAGCCGGAATCTGCGGAACGGATTGCGGCAGGAGTCCATTCGTCCAGTAGGCTGTCGAACCCTTACGGGCATGGACTCCCACGCCAGCGGTTCCGCAGACTTCGTCTGCGGGCACTCATTGCCCTTGGACTCCGATTGATGAAAGTCGACTCGTCCGTCGGAATCCGATTGATCGAGGTGGATTCCAACGTCGGAAGTCCGCTTGCAATGAGTGCCCGCAGATGCAGGCGAAGCCGAAATCTGCGGAACGGGTTGTGGCAGGAGTGCATTCGTCCAGCAGGCTGTCGAACCCTTACGGGCATCGACTCCCACGCCAGCGGTTCCGCAGACTTCGTCTGCGGGCACTCATTGCAAGCGGACTTCCATCCTTCTAAGCACCACAGGGAGCGGCCGCAGCCGCGACCGCTCCAATCGTGAGTGCCCGTAGATGGAGGCAACGCCGCAATCTGCGGAACCATGTGCGCGAGGAGTCGCTTGCTCGTCGGGGGATCGACTCCCACGCAACCCGTTCCGCGGACTTCGTCTGCGGGCACTCATTGCAAGCGGACTTCCATCCCTCCAGGCACCGGAGGAAGCCGCCGCAGCGGCGACCGCCTCAACTCGCCGCGGCCGCTCACATCCGTATCGCCAAAGCGCGCCAAGTCGCGAGCGCTCAAACCGCAGCTCAGATCGTGTCACGATGCTTCACGTGGCACGCCTTACAGCCCGCGTTGAGTTCCTTCATCGCCGCGCCAAGCTTGGCGGCGTCACTCGACTTCGCAGCGAGCAATTCCTCGAGCGCGCCCGCCTGCCGCGCATTCGCCGCGAGCAGCGCGAGGAAATCCGCGCGATCCGACTCGCACAGCTTCGCGACGTGGTCATCCTTCTCGAGCAGCCGCAGCAGATCGGCAATCCGCCCGGCATCCGCGGCCGGCGCGAGATCCGGATGCGCCGCCGGCACCTTCCAGCCGTTCTTCTCGACGAGCTTGATCCGCTCGAGCACCTCGTCCGCAGCCACCATCGCGGCCACCATCGAGTCGGGGCGCGTCACCTCTGGGAAATCCGCGCGCGCAGCATCGATTGCCGCCGCCATCATCGGCGCGGCCTTCGCCGTGCACGACCAGAGACCCTTGTAGCCCTCCGCCGTGCCCGACACCTTCATCCGCGCGGCGGCCTCGGCGTTCGTCATCCAGCCCAGGCTCACCGCCACCGTCGCAGCAGCACCCGCGCTGCGGTGCTTCCCGTGATGGCAATGCAGGTAGAGCGGCTTGGGCAGATCGCGCACGGCGCGCACAAGCTCCGCCTTACGCACGTCGT
Organism: Planctomycetota bacterium; assembly: GCA_041183345.1. GTDB lineage: Bacteria > Planctomycetota > Phycisphaerae > Phycisphaerales > SM1A02 > QWPT01. Next base: position 15,483 of record JBEGLX010000046.1, on the reverse strand, counting down.
CGAATCCGTCGTACCCGATCGGAAGGTGCACGTAGCGCATGCCCCGCGCCTTCGCGCGCTCGAGATCGGGCAGCGCGCCATCGACCGAAACGACCGTCTTGATCCCGAGCTTCACCAGCGCATCAAAGCCGGCGTCTCCCTCGGGCACTCCGCCCGAATAGAACGCGGCTGCGCCCGAGCCCTGATAGGACACGACGTTGTGCAGCCCCGGGAAGTCGCGCACTCCGTCCGCAGGCGGATCACCCGCGGCTGCGACGAGCGCGCAGACGAGAAGCACGAGCATGGGGCCAAGCGCACGCATCACGCGCGCACTGTAGGCGAACGGCGATCACTCGCTCCAGCCTGCGATCAGCCGGGTCAGATCCTCGGGGCCGGTCGCGCCGCTGCCATCGAAATCAGCGCAAACGTCGCCCCAGCAGTGGAGCACGGTCGCGAGATCGCGGAATCCGACCACGCCATCGCCGTCGAGGTCGCACTGCACTCGGTCGAACTCGGCAAGATCGTCCGCATCCAGTTGCGTGTCGCCCGTGAGGTCAAAGCGCGCCAGCTCAGGGCTACACGCCGCGCCGATCACATTCTGCAGCTGCGCACGATCGGAAAGCGTGCGCACACCGCTGCCGTCGGCATCGCCAAGCGACTCGGGCGGCCACAGCGGCCACTCGAGGTTCGTCGGCAGATTTCGCAGCACGCGCGTGACTGACGGCAGCGCCCCCGCCTTCGGGAACATCACCGCCACCTGCTCGACCACCTGCACGTTTCCGAGGCCGACCCGCTGCCGATACGTGCTCTGGCTCTTGTACGAGTTGCCCGAGGCGACATCGCACCAGTGCGTCCGCCCGCCCGCGGTCACGACCATGCGCGTTCCGATCGCGAACGTGTTCTTCCCGCGCCCCTTCGCGCTGAACTCGATCCACCGCCGATTCGGCTGCGGCGCCATGTTGTTCACGTAGAGCTTGAGCTTCTGCAGGTAGTTCTGCACGAGCAGGTCGGGGTCGCCGTCGCGGTCGATGTCGCCGACCGCTACGCAGTATCCCTCGCCAGGATCGTTCAGCCCCCACACGAACGCGGAATCGATGAACGGCCACGACTGCCCCTGCATGAACAGGAAGTCCTCGCCGATCTGCGACAGCACGAACAGATCCTGTCGCCCATCCGAGTCGGGATCGAACGCGATCGATCCCCAGCAGCTCACGTTGCACTCGACGCCCGCAGGCTCTGCGACGCTGATGTACGAAACTCCTTGATCTTGCGATGTGAGGAGGAAGTTGCCGAGGTTGAGGTTCGAGACGTAGATCTCGGGCACGCCATCGTGCGTCACGTCGGCGAACGTGACGCCCATCGCGTCCGCCCGCACGTCTGCGCGGCAATCGGTGTCCTCGAAGAACGAACCGTCGCCGTTGTTGCGATAGAGGCGGTTGGTGAACGGACTCGCCGTGCCCTTGTCGTTGCCGACGTAGAGATCCTGGTCGCCATCGAGATCGACATCGCACCAGCTCGCCGTGAACGCAGGCCATGTGCCATTGTCGACGCCGAGCGCCACGGCGACATCGGTGAACGTGCCGTTGCCGTTGTTGCGGAAGAGGCGATTGCGCGTCTGGTTTCCCAGCGTTCCCGTCCGGTTCGCAACCGAGAGATCGATCCAGCCATCGCCGTCGAAGTCCGCCCACGAGCAGCCGGCGCCGGCGCCAGCGCCGGTCACGCCTGCAGAAGCCGACACATCGGTGAACGTGAAGTTGCCGTTGTTCCGCAGGAGCACGGTCGAGCGCAGCCAGCGCGTGATCGCGATGTCGAGATCGCCATCGGCGTCATAGTCCGCGACGGCGATGCCCGACGCCTTCGTGACCGGACCGATGCCCGCCTTCAGGCTGCGGTTCTCGAAGTGTCCCGTTCCGTCGTTGCGATAGAACCCGACACGCTCATCCTGCGCGCCGAGGCACACGATGTCGTCGTCGCCATCCTGGTCGAGATCGACCACCGCCACGCCGCAACCAAACTGCCCGCCACCCGAGAACATCCCCCAGGCGACGTAGTAGTCGATTCCGCGAGCCAAGGCCTCGTCGGAGTAGAGGCCTGTATTGAGGCTGCTCGCACGCATCGGCTCGGAAATCAGAAAGGCGGCGCAGGAGAGACCGACAGCGAGCCTCGCGCGGAGCGCGGAAGGCGCAACGCCAACAGGGTCATGTCGCACACCATCCATCACAGCGACGGCCCTCGCTGCAGGGTGATACGGCTCCACACCTGATAACCCGAACCTATCCTCGGCTCTGGAGAAAGCAATCCTCCTCCCGCCGAAATCGGGCAATTCGCGTCCGCCCACCTGGACATCGCGATTTGCAGCGGGAATTCGCCTCCCGCGCGCGCGCGCCGTCCCCGCTATCCTCGACGCCCCCGAACGGAACCACCATGAGCTCGATCAACGAATCATCCGGCTACAGTCAGGAAGAGGCAGCCTTCAAGAAGCAGGAGCAGGAGGCGCTCGCGAAGATGCGCGCCGAGCTCGATGCCAAGCGCGAGGCAAGCGCGGGTGCCTCTGCGAAGGCTGCCCACTGGATGTGCTGCCCGAAGTGCGGCGGCAAGATGGCGGAGAAGAAGCTTGAGAACGTGATGGTCGACCAGTGCACCGCCTGCGGCGGCATCTACTTCGACGCGGGCGAACTCGAGCTCCTTGTGAAGCACGAGAAGTCCGGTCACGGCGTGCTCGGGCGCCTGTTCGGTCGCTGAGCCCCTGCCCTTCGAGTCAATCTGCTCAGAGCCGGCGGCGCTGGTTGCGGCCGACCGAGCGGACGAACGCGTTCAGCGCGCGAGCGCCCTCGCTGTCGTCGATCTCGCCGTTGCCGTCGCCATCGAAGCGCGCGGTCACGGCCGCCTTGTCGTCCCACGCCATGAGCGCGCCACCCTCGAGGTTGCGCACGAAGGCGAGGAGATCGCGACCAGTCTCGGATGCATTGAGCTGCTGCTCGGTGAGCACCTTCTGCACCGACGTGCAGACCCAGGTGTCGAGCGACTCGTAGCCCTTCTCTGAATCCTGGATGGCGCGATCGGCGCGTGCGCGGGTGTCGTCGTCGGCCACGCGCGCATCATCGCGCAGGCGGATGGCGGAGACGGCGCGGTCGCACACCGTGGCGAAGCGATTGTCGGCCTCGGCGACGAGGTCGCGCAGCGATCCCTCTGGGAACTCACCGGCGAGCTTGCGCAGCAGTTCGAGCGGATACGACGGCACATACGCCGTCGGATACGACTTCGCGAGCGCCTCGCGGCGGAAGCCATCGACGAGCGCCGCGGGCAACGTGTTCGCGAAGGCGACGATCGCGTTGTCGTTCACGTTGCGGATGCCGAGGCGGATCTGGTGCAGCTCCTTGGTTGGAGGCTCGCCCTCGACGGCGACGGCGGCAGCGGCCTCGCGCGCATCGAGCAGCGGACCGATCTCGGCGCGGTAGTTCTTAAATGCGCGATCAAGCGCCTCGTTCGCCTCACCGCGCATCTGCCCGAGCGCAAGCGCGCCGACATCGACGCGTTCGCCGGCGACGGCACCCGCGGACTCCATGCGCTCGCGGAAGATCACGCGCCACGCCTCCTCGAGGCGGGCGGCCTGGGTCTCCGAGAGCACGGCACCGAGGTTGTCGCGGAACTCGACGAGCGCATCGCGCGTCGAGCCGGCGCCCTCGACATCGAGGATGAGCGCCTCGACGATCGCGCGCTGCCCCTCGTCAAGGACAAGCACGCGGTCGAACAGAGGAAGGTCGCGCAGCGAGACGCGCGGGATGTAATCGGCGCCCGTCGCAGGCGCAGCGGCGGCGGCATCGGCAGCTGGTGGCTCCGGCATCGTCGCGAGCGCGGGTGCCTGCAGCACGCCGAGCATCGCTGCGAACGCAACGGCTCCAATCATGGAGATACGGGTCTTCATCTTTCTTGCTCCTCAGTGCGTCGGGGCCACCACCGCACCCGATCACTGTGCCCCGCGATCCGAGGGCATGCAACCAGTCTGCCACAAGACGGCTGCAGACGACGAGCAGCGCAAACCGTGCAAGCGGAGCAACTCGATCTTTGGGTTCTCGGACGCGGGGCGTCCCGGCGACGTGGCGCTACGACCACGACCCTCGGTTCCCCAGCGCAAACTCGGTCGCGAAAGCAGCTCACGGACGACGCGCGCACGCACACCGAATCGCGCTGCGCGGCTCGAAGCACACGCCCAAACGGCGGTGCAAGTCAAATCAGCGTGATTCGCGTCGGTGTCATTCCCCTGGGAATCTACAGGCCGCACAGCCCGCTGAAACCAACTCTATACGGTCCGAGAACCGCAAGGGGCGTAAACGTGCATCCGAAACGGCGGGCGTTGCCCAGGAAACAGTCGGATCGCCTTACCTCTGCAGAGTTTCCACAGGATTGAGGGGCGTGCGAGCGATTTTTTCGAACGGGTTATCCGCAGACGTGAGTCTTGCTCCGACCGAAACTTGCATCCCCAAAGACGGCTTTCGTTTGCCGAGCCGCTGAGTTGAGCGATATTGAACTGCCTGCCACCGTTCCGGCAGGCGTCATCGACGTTTTCGCTTTTGCGATGCGTGCCATCAGGGCGTGAGAGAAAGACGAGCGTCGATGTCGCTCGCGTGTCTGTAGTTCAGAGCAGGAATTCACCATGAAGACTTCCAACACGTTGACCAAGTTCCTGCTGACGAGCTTCTTCGCCGTCAGCGCCAGTGCGCCCGCGTGGGCTGCTGAGGGCGATTGCTTCCCGACTCCCGCTTCGACCGATCCGGCCTACGGGTCGTTCGTCTCGGTGGAGAAGGCGACCGGACTTGGAATCAGCTTCTCCGCGCTGATGACTCAGGCGATCAACTACTACAACGCGAACCCGAACTATCCGGTCACGGTCGACCTGACCGGCGCGAACAACGTGAACGTCATCACGGTGTCGTCGAACATCGACTTCATCGCGCTCGACGGCATCAAGGGCACCTACACGCTCTCGGCCTCGATCTCGAACTTCTATCCGATCCTGCAGAAGACCTGCTACAACGCAGACGTCACCATCGGTGATGGCTTCACCAACGCGCAGGTCGCGACGCTCAACGAGTTCATCCTCCGTTGGGACGCCGCGAACTTCCCCGCCGACAAGTCGCTGACCGCGACGGCGCAGGGGCTGCACAACAAGCGCATCGGCGGAACCGGCTCGATCACGATGAGCTCCACGAGCTACGGTGGCGCATGCGACGTCAGCGCGATCACGGCCCCGCTCAGCATCCCGTCCGCCTTCTCGGTTGATGCGGGCGGCAACTTCACCCTGCGTCCGAACCAGATCCTCGGAACCACCTTCAGCGGCGCTGGAACGACGACCGTCAAGGGCGCGTTCACGGCGGATCAGAGCCTCGTGTCGTCGGTCCTCAGCACGCTCGCGCTGGCGGACTCGTCGGTCAGCTCGGGTGCAACGCTCACGCTCACCGCTGCTCAGGCGAACAACAAGACCATCGGAGGCACGGGAACGGTGTCGCTCGATGGCGGTTCGGTCGCTGTGAGCTCCAACGTGTCGAACATTAGCGCCACGGTCGCCCCGAGCTCGATCTCGGTGGGCGACGGCGCGACCTTCACGCTGACCGCTGCGCAGGCGAACGGCCGCGCGGTCAGCGGCGCGGGCGCCACGACCATCTCGGGCAATGTCGCTGCGAGCGCCGACTTCACGGCCATCGCAACGACCCTGAACATCGCCGGCTCGGTGAACGAGCCCTCGGTTCTCACCATCACCTCGGGCCAGGGCAACGGACGCTCGCTGGGCGGCAGCGGATCGATCGCGATCTCGGCTGACTCGAGCGCGCTCGCCGACGACACCAGCTTCCGCGGTCTGACCACCGCGGGCTTCAGCTTCAGCGGTTCGATCGCCTCGGGCAAGACCCTGTCGATCAACGCTGCGCAGCAGAGCATCACGGTGTCGGGTGCCGGCACGGTGAGCATCCTCGGCACCGCTGGCGCCGACAACATCACCGCCGCGAACATCAGCGCCAAGCGCTCGATGGATGGCTTGGGTGCCAACGACACCCTCGTTGGCGGCGCAACCGCCGACACCTTCAACGGCGGCGCGGGCAACGACACCATCAATGGTGGTCTCGGCAGCGACCGCGCGGTCTACGCGGGTGCGCGCACCGTGGACTCGATCTCGAGCAACGGGAGCGTCCTGACCGTCACCACCACGGATGACGGCTCGGACACTGTCTCGGGCGTCGAGACGCTGAGCTTCTCGAACGGTGACATCGTCGTGATCGGCACCACCGCCTCGATCGCCGACCTCAACGCGGCTCTCGCGTTCTCGTCGACCGCCAGCATCTACGGCGTCGCGAACTTCAACGCTGCGACGCCGTTCGCCAACCTCGACGAGCTCGACGCGATCATTGCGCGCCTCGCCGATGGCGAAGGAACCTCGCGCACCGTCAACATCCAGGACATGAGCGCGGGTCAGATCGCCGCGATCGCCGCGCGCGTGAGCTCGGGCGCCTTCTCGGTCGCGAACATCACTGCGGCTGAGTACGCGCTCAACACCGCGACCGCCACCAACATGGACAACGCGCTGACGGTGTCGGGCATCACGCCTGATGCTCCGTACAGCGCGCTCATCGCCGACCGCCAGCTCGCCGTCCGCAACGACCTCGTGTCGAACCGCGGCACGGGCTACTCGGTCTCCTCGGCCGACACCCTGTTCGGCAAGCTCGTCGCCTTCCGTACCGCGACCCAGGCCGCGATCGTCGGCTCGAACGCGAGCAACCTGAGCGCCCTCGACTTCGCGACCGGCGGTCGCATCGTCGCCGTTCGCAACGCGATGGCCGACCTCGGCAGCGCCACCCTGAATGGCGAGGCGATCAACGTCGCCCAGGCTGATGCTGCGATCGCCGCCTTCAACGTGCTCAACTCGGGTGGCCAGGCGGTCATCCTGAGCGCGATGAACACCCCGGGCTACGTCAGCTTCACGCAGATGGTTGCTGCAGCGAACGCCGCCTACCCGGCTGCGCAGCTTGCGAACCTCAACGCAGCGACCGTCGCGCAGATGGCTTCGGCCATGGATGTCGCGGGCATCACCCCCGACTCGGCCTACAGCGCGCTCGACGCGGGGCTCCAGCTCGCCGTCCGCACCGACCTCGTGAACAACCGTCCGACCGGCGAGGGAGCGGCGGGCTACGCCTCGATCGCCGCCGCTGACGCGCTCTTCACCAAGCTTGTGGCCTTCCGCGCTGCGGCTGACGTGGTCGTCGATGCGGCGAACAACGTTGCTGGCTCGGCCGATCTCGTCGCAGCCGACTTCCTCACTGGCGGCCGCGTCATCGCGGTTCGTGGCACGATCGTTGATCTCGGCAGCGCCTCGCGCAGCGGCGACTCGATCTCGCTCGCGAGCCTCGACGCCATCATCGCCAAGTTCCTCGCGCTGAACGACTCCGGTCGCGCCGTGATGCTCGGCGCGATGAATCCCGAAGTGGGCGACTTCGCCAGCTTCACCTCGGTCATGGACGCCGCCAACGGCGTCTACGACCCGCAGGCGATCCTGGCCAACCTGAACGGCGCCGTCGCGAACAACATCGTCTCGGCGATGGAGATTGCCTCCATCCTGCCCGATGCCGGTTACACGGCGCTCACCTCGAGCCGTCAGGTTGACGTGCAGACCGACCTGCTGGGCAACCGCGGATCGGGCTTCTTGAGCTCTGCCGCCGCCGATACGCTCTTCGGCAAGCTCGTGAACTACCGCACCGCTGTCCAGGCTGCAGTCGATGGCGCCCCCATCGTCGCCGCCGACTTCTCGACCAGCGGCGAGGGCGAGTCGGTCGTCATCGGACGCGTCGTCGCGGTCCGCAACTCGATCGTTGCACTCGGCAGCGCCACCCGCTCGGGTGACGCCGTCTCCATCGCCAACATCGATCTTGCGACCGAGCGCATCCTCCCGCTGAACTCGGGTGGTCAGGCCGAGATGCTCGCCGCGATGAACGCTTCGTCGCTGACCGACTTCGCGTCGATGATCGCTGCAGCGAACGCCGCCTACCCGGCTGCGATCCTCGCCAACCTGAACGCTGCCGATTCGACCAATATCGTCTCGGCGATGGGTATCGCGGGCTTCGCGATGGGCTCGGAAAGCGCCTACGCGGCGCTCGATGCGGGCCGCCAGATCGCGGTTCAGAACGATCTCCTCTCGAACCGCGGCGCGGGCTTCGCCACGACTGCTGCGGCGAACATCCTCTTCAACAACCTCGTCTCGTTCCGCACCGCCGTCCAGGCTGTCGTGAACGGCGCGAATGTCGGTCCGGACATCGTCGCGGCTGACTTCAGCAGCGGCGGTCGCATGGTCGCCGTGTACAACTCGATGGTCGCCCTCGGCGCCGCCACCCTCAACGGGGAGGCGATCAACGCCGCCGGCGCCCTTGCCTCGATCAACACCTTCAACGCGATGAACTCGGCCGGCCAGGCTTCGATGCTGGCCACGATCAACGCGGGCGGCTACACCAGCTTCACCGACCTGGTGAACGCTGCGACCGCCGGCTTCCCCGCGGCTCAGCTCGCCAACCTCAACGGCGCCGCTGATGCCACGCAGATGACTGCCGCCTTCGCGATCTCGGGCTTCAGCACCGACGCCTCGTACCTCGCCCTCGAGTCGGCCCGCCAGGCGCTGGTCGCTCAGGACGTGTTCCGCAAGCGTCCGAGCGGCGAGGGCTACGCCTCGAACGCGAGCGCGCAGGACTCGTTCAACAAGTCGGTCGCGGTCTACACCAACGTGAAGACCGTCGTCGACTCGGCAAACGCTGGCACGCTCAGCGTGGCCAAGCTCAACGGGCTCTTCGCTGCGCTGGTCGCCAACGGTGGCTCGGCCTCGGGCGACCCGGGCTCGCTGCTCACGGCTTCGGACGTTGCCTTCAGCATCGCCCTCCAGTCGTCGCTCAGCGCCGCTGGCGTGGCCGATCTCAACGCCGCGTATGTCGCCTACGTGACCCAGGCTGGCCTGATGGGCAGCCTGACCCAGGTGATCAACGTCGGCGCCGCGATTTACGGTCTCGACGCCGCGGACATCGCTGCCTTTGGTCTCCTCGAGCCGGCGCGTCGGGACCTGGTGTTCGTGAACACCGGCGTGGGCACGAATGACACGGCCGCTGGCGCTGGTCTGCGCTTCAACAACTCGGTGATCGCCTACACCGCGGTCAAGACGATCGTGAACAACACGAACGCCGGAACCGCGACTGTCGCCAACTGGCAGGCCCTCAGCGCTGCGATCGTGCCCTTCGGCACCTCGATCGCGGGCGCCCCGGGCACCGATGGTCTCCAGAAGCGCGATGTCGACTTCACGGTCGCGCTGCTCAGCTCGCTGACGACCGTCGGCGCGGGTGAGGCTCCCTCGGGCATGGCTGTCCTGAACGCCCAGCTCTCGGCGGCTCCTGACTTCGGCGATCTCGGCGCGGTCATGGCTGCTGGTACCTACGCCTTCTTCGGCGAAGGCGCCACCTCGACTCTGACCGAGTATGGTCAGCTCGTGGCGGATCGTCAGGCTCTGGTCTTCACCGACCTCGGCACCGACAACACCTCGCCCAGCCAGTCGGGTGCCCGCTTCGCGGCTCTCACCGATGCTCGCCTCGCGATCCAGATCGCGGTCGACACGGCGAACGCCAACGGCATCACCGATGCGGACTTCATCACCACGGCCGGCGAGCCGCCGGTCGTCGGCAAGATGGTCGCTGTCTACAACGGCATCGCCGCTGCAGAGGCCCTCGGACGCACCCTGAACGGCGACCCCGCCGCGACCGCTGCGAACGCTGCCGCTGCCATCGCTTCGTTCAACGTCCTCAACGATTCGGGTCGCGCCGTCATCCTGAGCGCGATCAACATCTCGGGCTCCGAGGCTCCGCGCAACAGCTTCACGGCTCTCGCCGCTGATGCCAACGCGGCGTACCCGGCTGCCGTGCTTGCGAACCTGAATGGCGCCGTCGCGGGCAATCTCGTGTCGGCGATGACGGTCGCGGGCATCCTGCCTGATGCGGGCTACACCGCCCTCGCCAGCAACTACCAGTCGGCCACCCAGGCTGACATGCTCGCGAACCGCGGTACCGGCTTCGCTTCGGTCTCCGATGCGGACGCCATGTTCGGCAAGTTCGTCAGCTACTACGGCGCCGCCCAGGCCGCCTTCGGCGCTGCGAACGGAAACGCGATCGTTGCGGCTGACTTCAGCACCGGACTCCTCAAGGTCGCTTCGGACGCCCGCGCGGTGGTCGGAAGCCTGTCGGTCTCGGGTGAAGCGGTTTCGTCCGCGGACGCCGCGCTGATCCTCACCAACTTCAACGCTCTCGCCGCCAGCGGCAAGGGCGTCATCCTCGGCGCCGTGAACATCAGCGGCGGGGAGACCGCGTGGTCGAGCTACACCGCTGTCGTGAACGCCGCCCTCGGCGCTCAGGACCGCGCGGTTGGTCGCGACCTCGTCGCTGCTGGCCTCTCGAGCTCGAACTCGGTGGCTCAGATCAACCAGGCTGTGTTCTACGCAGAGAACAGCGAGATCCTCGTCATCGCGACGAACATGGATTTCACCCTCCTCAACGCTGTTGCAGCGGGCTACCTGAAGATCGCCTCGATCAGCGGCACGATGCTCCTGACCAACGATGTCACTGAGATCGGTCGCCTGCTCGTCCTCGCGGCGGCGGACGACGGTTCGACCGTGAATGTGAACGCGGCGGGCATGGGCCCTGCCAAGCTCACCGCCATCTCGGTCAACATCGCGAAGGTCGACTCGATCACGAACCTGACCGTCACGAACGACCAGAGCTCTGGCGAGATCACCAACCTCCTCTCGAAGGCTGTGAATGCACTCGCCATCGCGACGGGCATGGATTCGCCGAAGCTCTCCGCCCTCGGTGGCGGCGCTGGCAACATCGCCGCGGACGGCATCACGGGCTCGCTCGTGGTGAGCGCCGCGGTGAACAACCAGTCCGCCCTGTTCGGCAAGGTTGCTCCTGGCGCTGGTTCGTTCGTCACGATCGATGCCGCCTACACGGTGACCGACGCTGCGTCGATCATCGCCTACGGCGACCTCAAGAACTCGTGGAGCGACGCCGCGATCTTCGACAAGGTCGATGAGATCTCGAACCTCGCGCTGTACTCGACGGAAGACGCTGCTCAGATCACCGCGCTCCTCGGCAAGTCGGTCGCCTCGGGCGACGGCATGGCGACCGCGGTTACGACGGGCATGCTGGTTGCCGATATCAACGCCATCGCCGCGGAAGCGTCGCTGGCCAAGATCAAGGCTGACGGTATCAGCGGAACGATGTCGGTCACCTCGCTGGTGAACAACCTCGACAACCTCCTCGCCAAGACCTCGGTCGGAGCGAACGTCGAGGTCAACGCTTCGGGCTTCGATACCCCGGGCAAGGGCGTCCTGAGCGGCAAGATCGCGAAGGTCGACTCGATCTGGAACCTCAGCCTCGACTCCAACGAGGATGCGACCGAGATCGGCAACCTCCTCGGCAAGGCGATCAGCGCTGCATCGGAGGGCAAGGAACTCGCCCTGGCTGATGCCAGCAGCATGGGTCCGGCTGCCCTCACCGCCCTCGGCGTGGGTGCAAGCAAGATCAAGGCGGACGGCATCACCGGCTCGCTCGCGATCGACTCGACCGTTGGCAGCCTGAACGCACTCCTCGGCAAGACTGCCGAGAGCGCGACCGTCAGCGTGAATGCATCCGGCTTTGACTCGGGTGGCAAGGGCGTCCTCGCCTCGAACATCCTCAAGGTCGACTCGATCACCAACCTCAGCCTCGCCTCCAGCGAGGATGCGGGTGAGATCACGGCCCTGCTCTCGAAGGTCGCTGCTGGTTCCGCGCTCGTGGACGCCAGCGGCATGGACTACACCCAGTTCAACGCGCTCGGCGCCACGGCTGCGATCAGCAAGATCCAGACCGACGGCATCACCGGCACGTTCACGCTCGACAAGGACACGACCGTCATCGGTGCTGTTCTCGGTAAGACCTCCATCCTCGGCGCGACCGTCACGGTCAACGCCGCCGGCATGAACGCGACCCAGCTCAACGAAGTCGGCCTGAACTCCGACAAGGTTGACACGCTGCTCAACGTGACGGTCCTCGCCAACGCGAGCCTGTCCGACGCTGCGCTCGAGGACCTGATGGCTGGCAGCACCAACATCCTGGTGATCGCCACCGACATGTCGCCGACGCAGCTCAACATCGTTGCGCAGTACGCCGCCAACATCGCCACCAACGGCGTCGGCGGAACGATGCTGATCAACAGCCTCGTGAATAGCTCGACGCTCGCGGCTCTCCTCGGCAAGACCGACGATGGCGCCCTGGTGCAGGTGAACGCTTCGTCCATGACGAACGGTCACCTCACCGCGCTCGCGTCGCAGATCGGCGCCGTGGACGAGATCGCGAACCTCTCGCTCACCAATGCGCAGGTCGCTCTCGAGATCACCAAGCTCCTGAGCAAGTCGGTGGCAGCCGCCTCCGATGGCAAGGCGATGGCTCTCGCGAACGCGACGGACATGGACGCTGGTCAGCTCAATGCCCTCGCCGCCCCTGCTGCGATCGCGAACGTCGCTGCCAACGGCATCTCGGGCACGGTGCTCCTGGTGTCGGGCGTGACGGATGCAAGCATCTCGAGCCTCATGACCAAGATCCCGACCTCGACGACTGTCCGGGTCAACGGAACGGGCATGAACTCAGTGACGCTCGCGCTCATCGTGACCTTCGATGCCAAGATCGACTCGGCGTACAACCTCGCCCTGTCGAATGACCTCACCACCGCCGAGCTGTCCAACCTGCTCGGCAAGTCGGACGCCGCGAGCGCGACCGTCAACGCCACCAACATGGACTCGGCGTCGAACGGCGATCTCTCGGTGATCGGCGCCAACATCGCCAAGGTCGTCGCTGGCGGCATCTCGGGCGCAGTCGTCATCGACTCGCGCCTCTCGGATGCCAACATCGGCGCTGTCCTCAGCAAGGTCTCGACCGCTACCAGCCTCGTTGGCAGCTCGGTCTCGATCGACGCGAACGGCATGTCGGGAGCCCAGCTCTCCTCGATTGCTACCGCGGTCAACGCGCTCTCGAGCGCCACGGCCTCGGCCCTCTACTCCATGGACAACCTCACCCTCACCTCGGCTCAGGGCAGCAGCGTCATCGCTGGTCTGATCCTGATCACGAACCCGGGCGAGGCTGCGGTGGTTGCGACCGGCATGGATGCAGCGCAGCTCTCCGGCCTCGGCGTCTACGGCGCCGCGATCGGTAGCCTCACGGGCACCGTCAACATCACCTCGGGCGTCTCTGCCGCGGCCATCACCGCGATCATGAACACCGCGGTGGCGGCTGGCGCCTTCGTGAACGTCGACCCGACGGGCTTCGATGCCTCGCAGCAGGCTGCGTACGCTCAGGTCCTCACCTCGCAGGCGCTCATGAACGTCGGCGCGCAGCTCACCGGTGCAACCGGCGAGACCTTCGTGAAGGCCGGCGAGACGGTCGTGATCCGCGTCGAGGCGAAGAACCTCCCCACGCGCGCGGTCGGCGCCCAGGGCCGCGTGAACTACGACAGCTCGCGCCTGACCTTTGTGCAGATCCGTCAGGGCACGGGCGTCAGCGCCGACAACTTCATGCCGACGCTCTTCCCCGGCTCGGTCGCTGGCTCGGCGGGTGGCCAGTCGTATGTCACCTTCTACACGGGCATCGACTACACCAACGACGCCAACATCGGTCAGACGAACGGCATCGTGGCTGAGATCGAGTTCACCGCCACCACCGCTGGCTTCTGCAAGGTCTCGGACCTCGCGTCGCTCAACCAGAGCTTCGTGAACCGCCTCGTGACCGCCGCGACCCCGACGGCCCCGCCGTCGTCGATCTCGGTGATCGCCTCGGCGGGCATGGAAGTCAGCGCGCTCAAGGACCTCGCCCTCACCGGCGTGCCCTCGGGCGTTGCCGATGCCACCGACAACGTCGCCAACATCTCGTACTACGCCGATGCAGGCACCGTGCTCGGTACGGTCGTGACCGATCCGGGCGTCACCGCTGCCAACAACTGCAGCAGCCGTCCGGTCTCGATCGCGATCACCTTCCCGAACGGGAGCACCAGCTCGGCCTGGCCCGCCCGCTTCCCGGTCGGTACCTCGCGCGTGGTCTGGAGCTCGTCGGATGAGGCTGGCAACACCACCTCGTCGTCGCGCGACATCGTGGTGATCAACAAGCAGCTCCTCACGGCGAATGTGGACCTCGGCGGCTCGATCAATGCGTCGCTCAGCTACACCCAGTCGATCCGCTTCCGCCTGAGCTCGGGTGACGTGGTCAACGCCACCGTCTCCTACTCGGGTACGAACGGAGCCGTGCTTGATGTCGAGATCCCGGTCCGCGACGACTACTCGTGCGTCTCGGCGAAGGATGGCGACCACACGCTGGCGGCTAGCCAGTCGATGCCTGTCGTCGGAACCAAGTACGTGCCCGCGGCGGCCTTCAGCCTCCGTGGCGGCGACTCGAACGACGATAACGTGATCGACATCCTCGACTTCGGTATCTTCGTCACCGATCGCTCTGTGGCGGGTAGCGCGCCGAAGACTGCGGACAGCCGCAGCAACTTCGACCGCAACCCGGTCGTCAACAACATTGACTTCACCTTCATCTCGCTGGGCTTCCTCATGTCGGGCGACACCTGCGGTGGCGGCTACGCCACTGGCAATGACCCGATCGCGCGTATCAGCGTGAAGGAGCTCCGCCGCCGTGGTCTCGGTGAGATCGCCCAGGGCGACCTCAACGGCGACGGCTGGGTTGACCAGTTCGACGTCGCGCTGGCAGCCGAGGGTCGGTACCGCATCAACCCTGAGCAGGCTGATGACGCCGAGGGCATCGAGAACCCGAACTGGTGATCCAGCGGACTCGATAGATTCGTGAGTACAACACAGGCCCGCGGCGTACGCCGCGGGCCTGTTTCTTTGTTGGTGGGATGGGGCTAGACCGGTCGTCGGCGCGGCGTGGTCCCGAAGGTGGACCGGGCGGCACCGGGATGGACTCCCACGTGGTTGGACTCCCAAGCACCAAAGCGAGCCGCCGCAGCGGCGAGCGCTCAAGCAACGGGCACTCATTGCTCCCGGACTTCGGATGGTCTAGGTGGACCGACCGTCTGGAATCCAGTTGATCGAGGTCGATTCAAACGCCGGGAGTCCACTTGCAGTGAGTGCCCGCAGATGCAGGCGAAGCCGCAATCTGCGGAACACCTTGTGTAAGGAGTCGACGGACTCCCGCGTGCATGGACTCCCAAGCACTAAAGCGAGCCGCCGCAGCGGCGAGCGCTCAAGCAACGGGCACTCATTGCTCCCGGACTTCGGATGGTCCAGGCGGACCGACCGTCTGGAATCCAGTTGATCGAGGTCGATTCAATCGCTGGGAGTCCACTTGCAGTGAGTGCCCGCAGATGCAGGCGAAGCCGCAATCTGCGGAACAGCTTGTGTAAGGAGTCGACGGACTCCCGCGTGCATGGACTCCCAAGCACTAAAGC
>JBEGLX010000045.1:0-28788 GCA_041183345.1 Planctomycetota bacterium | reverse complement strand
AAGAGCAGCCGCACGTTGAGCGCCTTGCGCGCCTGGGTCGCCGTGCAGCAGCGGGTGACGAGCATCGCGCCCGCGCCCGCGAGCGCCGCGTGGAACATCTTGAAGCCGAAGGGCTCGAAGGCGGCGATCGCGATCACGGCGAGGAGAATGAGTCCCGCGATCCATGCGCGATCGTGGCGCACGGGGGCGGAGTCCTCGACGCGGCTCATGAGCAGGAAGTCGCGCGACGTCGCGTGGGCGTTGAGGAACGCCTCCTGCGTCTCGAGCAGGAGCACGTCTCCCGCGCGCAGGACGACGGTGCCGAGCTTGATGTTGGTCAGGCGCTCGCCGTTGCGGGATACCGCGATGACGACTGCGTCGTAGACGTTGCGGAAACGCGATTCCTTGATGGTCTGGCCGATGAGCGGATTCGAGTCGGAGATGACGACCTCGACGAGGAAGCGCTTGTGGCGCGCAGCGCCGAGCTTCTCGACCTGGTCGCCCTCCGCCGAGAGTCCGCGCATGCGGTGGAGCGAGACGACGGATCCCACGTCGCCGACGAAGAAGAGACGATCGCCCTCGACGAGCCGCGTGTTCGGCTCCACGGGCGCGATCAGGTCGGTCCCGCGCTGGATCTCCGCGAGGTACAGCCCCTCGAGGCCGCGCAGGCTGGCGCCTTCGACGGTGTTTCCGGCGATGGGCGCGCCGGTGACGCGCATCTCGACGGCGTAGGAGCGTGGGTCGATGCCCGCGAGGCTGGCGCTGCGGGTCTCAGGCAGCAGCCAGCGGCCGACCAGGAGGACGTAGGTGACGCCGATGAGTGCGACCGGCACGCCGATCGGCGCAAGATCGAAGAGCGCGAAGGAGGGATGGCCCGCCTTCACCCACATGTCGTTGACCACCAGGTTCGTGCTGGTCCCGATGAGCGTGCAGACGCCGCCGAGCGTGGCTGCGTAGGTGAGCGGGATGAAGAGCTTGCCCGGGGAGATGCGCGATCGCCGCGAGAAGTCCTGCACCACGGGTATGCACATCGCCACCAGCGGCGTGTTGTTGATGAACGCAGAGATGGCGGCGACCGGGACCATGAGCCGCACCTGGGCGGCGACAAGGCTCGAGGTTCGGCCGAAGAGCATCGGCCCGATCCACTGGATCAGCCCTGTCTCGATGACGCCTTGCGAGACGACAAGCAGCAGCGCGATGGTGAGGATCGAGATGCTGGCGAGTCCTGCGAACGCGTCCTCTGGCTTGAGAACGCCGGTGAGCACCAGCAGCGTGATGCCGCCTGCCATGGCGATGTCGCTTGGAATCCGCCCGCGGATGAGCACCGCGAGCGTGAGGCCCACGATGCAGATCGCAAGGATGGCAGGGGTGTCAAGCGGCAACGTCTCGGGTCCGGGGTCCTAGTTCCCAATCGCGATGGGCTGGGCGGATGGCTTCGGCATTCGCGTGTACTGCGCGACCGCAGCCACGGCGGACTCCTGCAGCGCGCGCGCGGCGTTCAGATTGAATGCGCCGCCTCGTTGCTCGTTGCAGAGGATGCTGTAGGCGATCGAGCGGCGGGTGTCGAGATTCACGACCACGCCGGAGAGGGCGCTCGCTCCGTCGATGTAGCCACTCTTGCCGTAGACCAGCAGACCTTGGCAATCGAGGTTCGCAAATCGCTTCTTGAGCGTGCCCTCGCTTCGCGGCATGGCGAAGGAGTCGAAGTAGTCGGCAGCACGGTCACCGGAGTTCATGAAGCTGCGCATCCAGTGGACGGCCAACGTGGGGCTCAAGCGGCTGCGATCGTCGAGCCCCGAACCATCGAACATGGCGAAGCCAGCGGGAACAGGGCAGTCCGAGCCGAGGCGCGCTGCCACAAGTTCAGGGAAGACCTCTCTCGCGCGCCGCCACGACCCGCTGACGAAGCCGGGACCGACCTGCGCACCGGAGGGGTTGGACTTCGCTGCAGCGATGCGCTTCGCAAGCGCCTCTGCGAAGAGGTTGTTGCTGAAGGTGTTCGCGCCGTACAGCACCGTCGAGAGCGGCGTGACAAGAACGGGCTCGATGACCCGTCCGTTGGCGGCAGGATCCTGTGCGTGCGCCAGCCGCCACCCCGCGACATGGACGCCCTCCTGGGTCAGGAGGCTGGTGAGCATCGCCGCAGCGCAAGCGGGTGTGTTCTCGATGCGGGTGCTGTAGGCCGTGTCTCCCGGCGGAAGGACGCCCTCGAGATCAAGCGCGAGGAGGTCGCCTGAACTGTTGACCTGAAGCGCGAAGGTCGACTTCTTCGTCGATGCCGAGGTCGCCTTGTTGGAGTCGATCCTCCAGCGCAGCGGAGGATCGATGCTGGTCACCCAAGGAGCCTTGCCCGCGCGAGCGCTCACATGGATGGTCGCTGCGTTGCCGGCGATGTTGAATCCCCAGACGCCGACTGCATAGGTGCCTTGGGGCTCGTTGCTCCGCCACTTCATGCTGTCGGCGGGAATACGGTCGTTGTCGAAGATGCGCGTGTCGAGCACGAACTCATCGACCTGGCGGACGTTGGCGAGTTTCAGAGCGTTTGCCCAGTGTTGCACGAGCGCTGCCACCGGGTTCGCGATCGGCGGCTCCATCTTGGTGCGTTTCCACTCGACAAGCGCCTCTGCAAGGAGCAATGCTGGATCTCCAGATCCAACCAGGGTCAGGCGTGTGCGACCGCCTGCCGTATCGAGGACGAGCTTCGTCTCGAATCGGAAGTCGGGACCGAGGACGTCGAGCGCGATGCCTGTCGTCAGGATCTTGAGATTGCTCGCCGGCACGAACAGCGCGTCTGCGTTCCGCGCCGCGAGCAACTGCCCAGGAGGGGCATCGCAATCCATGATCGCGTACCCAACCCGCATCTTCGATAGGTCGGGGTCAGAAGCCAGCCGCGCGATCTCGCCAGCCAGATCGGCTGCGCGGGCCATGCCCGAAAGTACGGCGATTCCGAGAAACCATGTGATCCACCGCAGTCCTTGCGTCATTCGCTGCAACTCCTTTGCGCGGGCGTGCCCGTCAGGGCGACAGAGTATCGACCAATGCGGGCAGGTTCGATAAGTGGGAAGTCGGATGATCTTTGTAGGCGGACAAGTGGTTTACTTGACAAGACTTGCATCAGGCGTACGTTCCCCCCGACAGCATCGCAAAAGAGTCCGCTGTCAGCACATCGTTCAACCCTTTGAAGGGACGCAAAAGATGAAGTTCACCGGTCTTGCAATCTCGGGCGCGCTTGTGGTTTCGGCGGCCGCTTCGGCCAGCACGCTCACCCTGACCTACCTCGGACAGGGACACGCCGTTTCGACAGGCGTTGCCTACAACAGCACGCTTTCCTGGAACGGACGCCTCGCCGGCTCGTACCAGACGATCTCCGTCGGAACGCACCGCTTCGGCATCTACGGCCAGGAGCGCGTCACGTTCTGCGCCCAGATCTTCGAAGGCGTGACCGTCGGCCAGCAGTACACGTTCGACGTGGTTGCGCCGTCGCAGGTCCCCGAGGCCAACACGCCGACCAACTCTCCAGGCCCGATGGGCGAGCTCAAGGCGACGCTGGTCAACGACCTCTACCGTCGCTACTACGCCGACCTCTCGAGCGCTGCGCAGTACGGCGCCTTCCAGCTGGCTCTCTATGAGATCACCCACGAGAACCTGAGCGCGAGCTCGGCCGCGGACGCGGTCAGCCAGCTCAGCCTCCACCAGGGCGCCTTCCAGGCCAACAAGAACGGCGGCATCTTCGCCGGCGCTTCGGCCATGCTGGCTTCGCTCGGTCAGGGTGGCTTCGGGACCATGGGTCCGAACCTCCTCGGCCTCATGAACGCCTCCGCGCAGGACCAGCTCATGGTCGTGCCGATCGGC
The DNA here is from genome assembly GCA_041183345.1 of Planctomycetota bacterium. GTDB lineage: Bacteria > Planctomycetota > Phycisphaerae > Phycisphaerales > SM1A02 > QWPT01. The sequence continues at coordinate 24,957 of JBEGLX010000045.1, read as the reverse complement.
GCGCCCGCGATCCTCGCTGGCCTCGGTCTCATCGGCGTCGGCGTCATGCGCCGCCGCATGAAGTAAACCGTTTCTTTCTGAATTCACATCGCATCGCATCGGTCGCCGGGATAACGGACGGCGGCCGTTGCGTTTTTCAAGGAAATCACTCGCGCTTGGGGGATCGGACCGCCGAAAGATTCGCCGTGACGTCCATGACGAGGGATCAGCCCCCGGCGCAGCCCGCCACGGAATCGGTCCGCGACTTGCGGGTTCGGTTCCGCGTCGCTGCGTCGCCGCCCTCAAGCCCGACCATCGAGCCCTTCCTGCGCCTGGGAGCACGTCCCGATCCAATCGGGCTCGCGACCGTCCTGACCTACGGATACGCGCTGTCGACCCGCACGGTGCTCGAGTCGGTGGAGGTGGACGCCATCGATCCCGCCGGGTTCGCCGAGAGCCGTGCACCAAGCGATTCCGAGATCGCCGACCTCGCCGTTGACGCAGTCCGCAGGCATCTCGATCTGCATGGGGAGCGTGGCGCACCGATCATCCTCCTGAGCGGCGGCCGCGACTCGCGGTTGATCCTGCTCGCATCGCTCGCGCTCGGACGGCGGCCGCGCGCCGTGCTCACCCTCGATCAGCGTGGCGACCAATCCGACGCAGCGATCGCGCAACGACTGGCAGCGTCGGTCGGTCTGCAGGCGGAGCGAGTCGAGCCCCAGGCATTCTCGGGTCCTCGTGAACTCGAGCGTCACCAGCAGCAGTCGTTCCAGTCGCTTGAGCACGAGTGGTTCCTACCCCTCGCCGCGCGTGTGCGAGCCCTTGGCGGCTCGGTGACCGATGGCATCGGCTCGGGTGTGCTCTCCACGGGCTCGCTGCTGGATGCGCAGGCGATCGCGCTGTACAAGGAACGTCGATACGACGCGCTAAGCGATTGGACCGCCAACTACGGCAGCCGGGTGTCGAGGGAATTCCTCGACGCCGCCCGTGCGGAAGGGATTCCGATCGCCGATCGCGACGCCGTGCTGCATGAGTTCGCGACGGTGATGAAGAGCCTCGAGTCGACCCCCAATCCCTTGGGGATGTACAGCCTCCTGCACTGGACCCGCCGAGGCATCGGCGCATCCGCGTACGGACTGCTGCCCGGGGATCGGGTCGTGACGCCGCTCTACGACGAGACGCTCTGCCGCGCGATCGCCGCGATTCCGATGGAACGCGCGATGGCGCGCGACTGGCGCGAGATCGCGCTGGCGTCGCTTGATCGGACGGGCGTGCCCTACTCGGTGCGTGAGGGTGGACGGCTTCCGCGCTGGGCGCGGTATCCGCTTCGCACCATCCGCTCGAGGCTCGCCTGGATGGGATTCGTCCGCGGACTTCCTGCTCCGCTCGCACGCCTCGCGCGCATCGCCGACCGAAGCCCTTGGCCGCGGCAGACGTTCGACCGCGCGGCGGTCGGACTCCTTGCGTCGCTCGATCGATCGACCGGCTTCCTCTCAGGCGGCGCGCGCGGCGGTTGAGTCGCTGCGTGCGCTGCGCCCGGTCACCGACTCGAGGTAGGCGAGCAGCTCTCCAGCCTGCGTGCGGCGCGTGAACTCCTGAGTCCATTCCGCGCGTCGGGAGTGCGCGTACTCGCCCCTGCGCCACATCGCATGCATCTCGCAGAGCTTCGCCGCGATGTCATCCGAGTCGACGGGGTTCGCGACGCGCGAGCGAGGATCGCGCGAGATCCAGTCACTGGCATCGCCTTGCGGGCAGAGCCCCAGGATCGGGCGACCTGTGCCGAAGTACTCGTACAGCTTGCCTGGCACCATGCGCGCGCGCGCGCCCTTCGGCAGCCCGTGCATGGGCAGGAGCAGGGCATCGGCGCCGGCGATGAAGCGCGCGCTTTCGCTGTGGGGAAGGTAGCCGAGCTGACGGACGTATCCGGCGCTGCCCGTCTCCTCGATGATCAACTGCGTCTCCGGCTCGCGAGGTCCCGCGATCTCGAGGACGAAGTCCTTTCCGATGTCACCAAGCAGCGGGTCCTCCCGCAGCGAGCGGATGGCCTCGAGCAGGAACAGGGGTGAGCGCCCGCGCTCATCGATGGTCTCGCCGCGTCCGCGCAGCATCGCGCGCAGTCGGCGGACAAGCGAGCGCTCGCGCATGAAGCGGCACACGAACGTGCCCGCGAAGCGGATGCGGAACTTCTGCCCCTTCGGGACGTCAGGCTCGCCCGCGAAGTCGGACTCCTCCCAGCCGTTGGTGACGACGCCGTACGGATGCTTGCCTCGTCGCGGGGCGAGCGCCTCCGCGGCCACGCGCGCGTGGGGCACGTTCATGATCACGCCGTCCGCGGACTCGAGCGCGGCACGCATGGTGTCGCGCGCACGGCGCCATTCGAAGTGATGGCGGTAGGTGTGCCATCCGTCGAGTGCCCACGGGTCGCGGAGGTCGAGCACCACGGGGATGCGGAACTCCTGGCGGAGTGCGAAGCCCGCCTGCGCGTGCTCGAAGGGGCTGAGCGTGACCAGGATCACATCGGGACGCTCGTGGAGGATCGCCGCACGTGCCTCGCGAAGCAGCGCGTTCGTCCACGACTCGGCTCCCGTCTTGCGGGCGCGGCGGATCTGCGCGACATTCGTTCGCGCGACGAGCGATGTGTCGGATGGGTCGTAGGCGCCGCGAGTGGAGTCATCGATGTCGCGGGCGACCACGGTGATGCCCGCTCCGAGGGTCGGCAAATGCTGGGCGAACGACGCCGGGCGCTGGCTTCCGGCGCCGCCGTCGGGCGGGAAATAGTGTGCGATCAGGAGAACCCGCATCAACGCCCTCCTCCGAGTGCGTTCGCTGCATGCGGCGGCTGCGGGGCGACGCGCTCCCATTGGCCGGTGCGCTCGTTCCATGCGCGGATCGGGCGGGCTGGCGCGCCTGCGGCCATCGTGAGCGGCGGAAGGTCGCGCGTGACCACGGAGTGCGCTGCGATCACGCAGCCGTTTCCGATGCGGACACCCTTGAGGATGGTCGCGCGCTCACCGAGGAAGACGCCATCCTCGATCACGGTCGGCGCTGCGAGGACACCCTCCGAGACCTGATGGGGATCGAACGGATTGCTGAAGTCATGGTCGTGATCGAGCACCGTGCAGCCCGACGCGAAGACGCAGTGGCGCCCGATGAGCACGCGCAGCGCCGAACCGGCATGGAAGTCGTTGCCGATGTGGGTGCCTGAGCCGATCGTCAACTGGGCCTGCCCGCGCTCGGTGCGGTGGGTCTCGAGGCGCGCGCGACGGCCGATGTTCACGTTGTCGCCGATGCTGAAGCCGGCCACTCCGTAGAACTGCGGATCCTTCCCGATCGACACCTTGCGGCCGATGTGCCCGCCGCGCAGCCGCAGCCCCAGCGTGCGCAGTGCGAAGACGAGGCGATTCCATGCGCGCACGGGCATGAATCCACGGTCGTATCGGGTGAAGAGACGGACTTCGCCGGTGGACGTTTGAGTGTCAGCTGGCTTCACGGCGTTCTTCCTCTGCGGTCATCTTCGGCGGTCATCTTCGGCGGTCATCTTCGGCGTCACGCTCTGGACGATCTGCCTGTCGGCGAGAGTCGACACCAACAGGCGCGGTTTCATCGGCGATATCTGGGCGTCACTCCTTCGGAAGCCACCGTGTCCCGCGCAGTCAATGCAGCGCCGGGCCTACGCGGACCTACCCGCGCAGGCATCCCATCCGTCACGGCCGGACCTGCCGGGTGCGGTCGCGGGCGAAGAGTCGCTCCGCGCCGCCTTGCTTTCCCGAACAGCCTCACGGGCGGCGCGCGTGGGACCGATGACCTTCCGGCAGGATTCCAGAGGCATGGATTTCGCAGCGAATACGTTCGACTACGTCAACCAGAACACGGTGCACCCGTTGGGGCTTGCAGCGCTGGCTGTGGCGTGCATCCTCGTCGCGCTGGGACCGATCCGCCTGATTCCCCTCGTCCTGATCGGGCTTGCGGTCTACATCCCTTCGGCGCAGCGCGTCGTACTGGGCGGAGCCGACTTCCCGTTCCTGCGCCTCGTGATCCTCGTGGCGATCGCGCGCCTCTTCCTGGCCCATCGGCTGATGGTCTTCCGGATCGGCGCGATCGATCTCCTCGTCTTCGCGGGCGCGAGCGCGAAGCTCCTCCTGATGCCTGCCGTCACCGGCGACATGGGCATCCTGATCCAGCAGGTCGGCAGCGCCATCGACACCGTCGGCATGTATCTCGTGGCCCGCGCCACCATCCGATCGATCGAGGACATCACCGCGCTCGCATCGCGGGCGTTCCTCGTCTGCCTTCCCGTCGCGGCAGTGTTCGCCATCGAGCGCGCCACTGGACGGAACATGCTCAGCGTCTTCGGCGGAATCCCGCTGTTCACCGATATCCGAGAAGGGCGCCTGCGCTGCCAAGGTGCGTTCCAGCACGCGATCCTCGCGGGCTGCTACTTCGTGGCGCTGCTGCCGCTCTGGCTTGCCTTGTGGCGGACCACGCCGCGCGCGCGCTGGACAGCCGCGGGCGGCGCGCTGCTGACGATCCTGATCGTCTTCACGACGTCGTCAAGCACGCCTGTGGCTGCGCTGCTATTCGTCGCCTTCGCCTTCTTCGCGTACTCGTTCTGGATGCACCTGCGGCTCGTGTGGCTCGCCGCCATCGTGATGGCGGTGGCGCTGCACTTCGTGATGGAGCGCGGCATCTGGCACGTGATCGCCCGCATCGATCTTGTCGGCGGAAGCACGGGCTGGCACCGCTACCACCTGATCGAGCAGGCGATCAACCATCTCGGCGAGTGGTGGGCGGTGGGCACGCTCTCGACCCGGCACTGGGGCTGGGGGCTTCAGGACGTGACCAACCAGTATCTCCTCGAGGGTGTCCGCGGCGGCGTGTGGGCGATGTTCGCGCTCATGGCGACGATCGTGCTCGGTCTGCGCGCATGCGGATTCTGGCTGCGTCGCCTGCCGCCAGGCTCGGCGCATCACCTCGTGGTCTACGGGATCGGCGCATCGCTCTTCGCCCAGGCCGCGATCTTCCTTGCCGTGAGCTACTTCGGCCAGAACACGATGATCTGGTACCTCACCATCGCGCTCGGCGCGTTCCTCGCCGAGAGCGCCTCCGTCGAGGTCGTGCGCACGCGCGCGGCGCAGGCGCAGGCCATCGAGCGGGCGATGCCCGTCGCGGGCAGCGCGGCGCGGTCCCATCGCTGATTCCCTGCGGAAGGCGCCGGCTGCGAACGGGTTCCATCTGTGCGGGCTGGGCCGAGAAGCGATCGCCGGACGCCTGAGAATCAACGTGCGGCGGCGCGAGAAACGTTGAAATTCAGCCGCGGAAGCGGGGTTTCCGACCAAGCCCGCCCGTTCGGGCGTCGATACACAGACACGGAGGAAACCCGCACTTCCCGCAGGGGAGAGAAGCCATGAGTCCCATTTCGACCCCATCCGGGATCGCGCGCTCGGCTGTTCAACCGTCGAGCGCCGCGTCACCCACGGCCGGTTGCTCGGCGCGTGTGGCGTTCGTGCTCGCCGGGCGCGGCGCGACGACGCGCACCGTGGCGCTGTCGACGGCGCTCGGGCTTCCAGTCGCCGCGCTTCCCATCAACTCCGAGCGAAACCTCGTCGAGTGCTGGGTGAAGCGCATGGCAGAGGGCGGCTTCCGCGGGCACGTCGTGCTTGCGATCACCAGCGAGTCGGAGCGCGCGTTCTACTCGGCGTTGCAGGCGCCGCCTGGCATCACGCTGCAGGTGCAGGTCGACACGTCGGGGCACCGTGGCGCAGGCGGAACGCTTGGCGATCGTTGGAGCGAGCTCGTGGATTCGCTCGACGCGCAGGGGCGCGCCGGCGGCGCCATCGTGGTCGAGGCCTCGAATGTCCCCATCTTCGACTTCGGCGCCTTCTTTGCTGCCGTCGATCCCTCGCAGGGCGCGTTCATCGGCGCCTCTGCCGATGCGACCCCGGCGGGGATCATGTGGCTCTCGCCTGATGCACTCGGACTCGTGCCGCGCATCGGCTACTTCGATCTCAAGGAGCAGCTCGTCACCGCGATCGTCCGCTCGGGCAAGCGGGTGGGCGCGCATTTCGGGCCAACGGAGAGCTGCCGCATCTCCGACCGCGCGAGCTACCTCCGAGCCGTCTCGCTGATCCAGGCCGACGGCGCGGCAGGGCGCTGCGAGGACGCCGTGGTCGAGGGGGGTGCGGTCGTGCGCGGTGCAAGCCTACTTTGCCGCGGAGCGGTCGTGGAGCGCGGCGCGCTCGTGGTCGATTCGATCATCCTGCCTGGCGCGCGCGTCTGCTCCGACGCCGTCGTCGCCCGCAGCATTGTCCCGCCCGGAAGCCACGTGCCCTGCGGATACCTCGTCGTCGACGAGATCTTCGGCGCGCTCGGCAGCGCCGCGCGCTCTGGTACGGAAGGAGGCGCGTCATGACGAGGACGCCCGTCCAGCCCAAGGCATGGCGCCTGAACGACCTCTGGGTGCTCGGCGTGCTCGTGACCGCCGCGGTGCTCGCCTTCTCCTCGATCTGGAGCGACATCCTCGTGCAGGCCGTCCGTCGCACCGACAACGGCTACATCCTGCTCGTCCCCATCGTGGCCGCCTACCTCGCGTGGCTCCGGCGCTCGCGCCTGCGCTTCGTACCCAAGCGCCCGAGCCTGACAGCCGTGCCCATGATCATGGTCGCGATGGCGCTGGCGATCTGGGGCGAGTCGACCGATACCCGCGTCGCCATGCACTTCGCGGCGATCCTCGCCCTTGCCTCGTGCGCCGTGGCGCTCGCTGGGCTCGATGTCGTGCGCCAGTTCTTCCCCGTCTTCCTCGCGTTGCTCTTCCTGATTCCCGTGCCCGGGGAGGTCCGCAAGTGGCTTGCTGCGCCGCTGCAGGCGCTGGCGGTCACCGTGACCCAGGAGATCCTCGACCTGATCGGCGTCGCCACCGAGCGCGCCGGAAACTCGATCCAGATCGCGGGACGCTCGATCTTCGTCGGCGAAGCCTGCGACGGCATGCGCATGGTGTTCGCCCTCGCGCTGACGTTCTTCGCGTTCGTGTTCAGCGTCCCGCTGCGGACGGGCGCGCGCATCGCGCTCATCGCCGCGAGTCCAGCCATCGCCATCCTCTGCAACGTCGTCCGTCTCGTGCCGACGGCGCTCGGATACGCATACGTGTCCGCGGCCGAGGCGGAGCAACTGCACGACATCGCCGGGTGGCTCATGCTGCCGCTCGCGATCGTCCTCCTCTTCGGGCTCATCCGCTTCATGCGCTGGCTCGACCTGCCCGTCTTCACGTGGAGGTTCCTGCAGGCATGAAGCCGTCGATCCCAGCGCTCCGCCGGATCCATGCGGTCAACAGGCTCGCCCCCGTGGCATGCCTCGCGTGCCTGCTGCTCGCCGGCGTCCTGCTCTCGCGGACGACCGTCGGCGACCGCGACCAGGCCGTCGCGCGCGCGCATGCCATCCGCAGCACGCTTGGCGAAGTGCCGTACCTCGGCGGCGAATGGGTCGGCACGGACTGCCCGCTTCCCGCAGGCGCGACCGAGATCCTCATGCCGACCGCCGTGCTTTCGCGGCGGTTCACCGAGATGGGCACGGGGCGACGCGCGACCCTCGGCATCGTCCACTGCGGCGATGTTCGCGACATGCACGGCCACTATCCGCCGAGCTGCTACCCGTCATCGGGTTGGCATCCGCGGGAGTCGGGCCACGACCACGTCACGCTTGTCCTCGATGGCGAGACGTTCGAGGCGACGCTCTACCGATTCAGCCTGGTCGACGCCTCGGGCATGCTGCGCGAGACCTCGGTCGTCGGCTTCTTCGTGCTGCCGGACGGAACGCTCGGTTCCGATGGCGATCTGCTCCGCTCCCGCGCCGCGAAGCTCGACATCTCGCGCATGGGCGTCGGTCAGTTCCAGGTTGTGCTGGATGGCTGGCCCTCGGCGACGGAAGTCGCGTCGGTCGCCCAGCAGTTGCTCGATCTTGTGCCGCGCGCCTGCGTGCGCGCGCTGAAGGGCGTGCCCGTCGATGCGACGGAGGTGCGCGCCCGGCCGGTGGATGATGGACCAGTCAAGCTCCACGGGATCTCGGGCGCGACGGCGCCAGCCCGTGGAAAGGGAGAGGAACCATGAGCCAGCAGGAAACCACAGCACTCTCGACGCTTTCGACGCCGACTGCGACCGCGACGCCGGTCGGAGCGGCGCCGAATCCGTTCGTCCTGGTCCAGGACCGCCTGCAGAACCGCTGGCGCGTGTGCCTGTTCGTCGGGCTTGTCCTCGGCGCTGCGCTGGCGACGGCGGCCTACTTCTCCGCGCCCGTCAAGTACGCGGCGTCAAGCTACGTGAAGATCGACGCCAAGCTCGACACCATCCTCGACGAGGAGATGCCTGAGACGGCGAAGATGGACAACTACGAGGCGTATGTGGCGCAGCAGATCGTGCTCATCAACGATCCACGCGTGTTCGAGGCCGTGGCGGATGCCGCGCGGCGCGGTGAGCCGACCGCGCGCGCAAAGGCGGAGCGCCAGTCGGAGGCCGCGGGCGAAGCCGCCGTGGTGAAGCGCTTCTTCGAGCGTCACGGACTGGAGAAGGGCATCGAGGTGCTCTCCGAGGGGCTCGTCGTCACCAGCCCTCGCGGATCGAGCATGATCGAGATCCGCTTCGAGTCGCCCGACCAGACCCTCCCGGCGCCGATGGCGAACTGGGTGACCGACGCCTACCTCGATATCTATGGACCGAGCGCGGAGACCGTCTACAGCCGCAAGATCGCCTCGCTCCGCGAGCTGATGGCGCTTGCCCGCCGCGACAGCGCCAAGTACGTCGAGGAGCGCATCGCCGTCCTCAAGGACACGCCGTATGGCAGCGCGAACCTGGCCGCGCTCGTCGAGGAGCGGGTGGGGAAGATCCGCGAAATCGATGAAAAGCTGGTGAGGACCCGCTCGCTGCAGAAGGACATCGCCCGCCAGTGGGAGGAGATGCAGCTTGCCAAGGGCGAGGATGCAGCGCTTCCTGTTCCCGATGACATGCGGCTCGAGCCGACCACGGCGGAGCTGGACGCGATTGATCCGTCGCTCGTGGAGCGTCGGCGAACCCTTGAGGCGGCGCGTGTCCGTCTGGATGGACTGCCCCGTACCTATCGCACAGGTCACCGCATCTATCAGACAGCGGCGCGTGAGGTCGAGGATCTCACCGCGCAGCTCGATGCCGCGCGGCGCGGAGCCCGCGCGATGTGGGCTGAGGGAAGCGCACGGGAGCTCTCCCATGGCGCGCTCAAGAAGCAGGAGTCGCGCGATGTCGCCGAGCAGCAGTCGCTGCGCGCCGAGGTCGACCAGGCGAACATGCTCATGGCGCGCCTCGCCGAGACGGACCGTAGGATCGAGGAGACCCGCGCAGCCGAGCAGAGCTTCGCGGCGCGCATCAACGAGCTCGAGCGTGAGCAGGACAGCATTCGCCGCGGCCGCATCGGCGTCGCCCGTGCAGCCAGCCAGCTGCCTACGCCCGCCTCCGACAAGCGAGCGCAGTTTGCCGCACTCGGGCTCCTCGGTGGTTTCGGAGTCTCGTTTGCCGCATTCTTCGTGATCGGAACCGTGAGCCCGCGTGCGTTCCGCGCCTCGCAGCTGGCGAACGATGCCCATGGATTGAATTGGCTCGGCGTCGTGCCCGACATGACGAACGCAGCATCGCAGAGCTTCATCTATGAGCTCTCGATCAACTGCATCGATCGACTCCGCAACAAGGTCGAGGCGCGCCGCACTCCAGGCGACGGCTACGCGATGATGGTCACCAGCCCGACCCAGGGCGACGGCAAGACCACGATCGCCCTTGCCCTGGCGATCAGCTATGCGCGCGCGGGCCACCGCACCGTGGTCGTCGACTGCGACTTCATCGGTCGGGCGATGAGCGGCATGCTCGGCATGCTGCACGCGCCGGGCGTCCGCGAGGTCATTCGCCGCGGCACCTTGGAGAACGAGGTCGTCGAGGCGCAGCATGGCGTCTCGCTGCTCCCGGTCGGCATCGATGCCAACATCTCCGCGAGCAATCTGCAGGTCGGCGCCATGCGCCGACTGCTGCGCACGCTGCGCGATCGGTTCGACATCATCATCGTGGACGCAGGCCCCGTGACCGCGAGCGTCGAGGCGATCCCGGTCGCCGCGAGCTGCGATGGCGCCATGCTCGTGCTGCGCCGCGGCCGCTCGCGCAGCCGCATCAGCGAGAGCGTCGGCGAGATCCGCAGCGCGGGCGCCGAGTACCTCGGCTTGATCCTCAACGACGCGGAGCAGGCCGATTGCATCCGCTATGGTTCGATCTCCAAGATGTCCACCGAGGTCGCTCAGGCGATCGAGCGTGGCACGGCGACCTCGTCGCGGCATCCGCTGCTCGGGGCGGGAGCCGTCGGAGGAAAGCCTGACGCAGGACCTCAGAAGGGAGCCGCCTGATGAGCACGGCGGAACCGCAACTCCTTCTCGAGCGACCCGAAGGCCGCACGGCGACCGAGACCGTCTGGGGACTCGATGCGGCCGCTCTGCACGATGCATTCTGGGCGTCGGTCGGCGTCTCCTGCGTGCGCTTGGGAAGCGGACGCGGGCCGGACCGCGGCGCCGATGTCTTCCTCCTGCTTGAGCCAGACCAACTCGTCGTCTTCGACCTGCGGGCGATCGCGGAATCGCTCCTGTGGAACGGCGCCGACCTGACCCGCGTGCAGCTGATCGCGCCCTCCGCCGAGGGCTACCGCGAGCGGCTGGTTCTCGCAGCCGATGGATCGGTCTCGCGCATCGAGCGCAAGTACGGCGCAGACCGCCAGGTCTCGGGTCAGGTGCTCGTGGCGCAGCGGCGGGGCGATGCGGAGATCTGGGCGCAGAGCGCGACCACGACTGACGCCATCGGTGGCATCAGGGCGCTCCGCCGCATCCGAATCGACATGGCCGACTGCGGCGGGCAGTGCTTTCACCAGCATGAGCCGCGCGAGCAGGCGGACTTCGTGCGCGCCATCGCCGCCCAGTGGGCGCATCCGGAGCGCGTCATCGAGGGAATCAAGCGACTCGGCGACGGCATCTTCGGCCTCGAGGGCGACTCGCTGCGCGAGGGCGATCGCTGCGTCGGTCCGCTCTGGATCGGATCGCGGACGCATCGCGGCCCGGTCGAGGCCATCGGTCCGAACGTGATCTGGGACACGGAGGCGACCGCCACGGTCCGCGTGCGTCCCATCTCGGAGATCTTCTCGCCCGAGTACGCGCGCGGCGGGCGCGACGCCCATGACGTCGGCAACTGGTACGACGGCGTGAAGCGCGCCCTCGACATCGTGCTTTCGGCGACGGCGCTCTTCGTGCTCAGCCCGCTGATCCTCGCCATCTCGGTCGCGATCGTGATCGACGACGGCTTCCCGATCTTCTTCGGTCACCGTCGCCAGGCGCGCGGCGGGCGCGTCTTCCGCTGCTGGAAGTTCCGCACCATGCGGCGCAACGCCGAGGCCCTCGTCGCCGAGCTCCGCAAGCAGAACCTCTGCGATGGGCCGCAGGTCTTCATCAGGGACGACCCGCGCGTCACCCGCGTCGGCCGCATCCTCCGCAAGTTCCAGTGCGACGAGTTCCCCCAGTTCTGGAACGTGCTGCGTGGCGACATGAGCCTGGTCGGCCCACGCCCGAGCCCCGAGAATGAGAACCAGTTCTGCCCTGCGTGGCGCGAGAAGCGCCTGTCCGTGCGCCCTGGGATCACCGGGCTCTGGCAAGTCATGCGCACCCGCGCGCCCGGCCGCGACTTCCAGGAGTGGATCCAGTACGACATCGAGTACGTCGAGCGCAAGGGGCCGATGCTCGACCTGCGCATCATCGCGCTCACCATCATGAACCTCTTGCGGATCGGGAAGAAGTCCTGACCGCCCTTGCCGACCGGAGCATGCCGTGAATCCCCGTACGAAGCGACGCATCATCCTCTCGACCGCCGTTGCCGGAACGCTGACCGCCGTCGTGGCTGGCGGCCTCATCGCGCGGTCGTGGCATCGCGCCGATCAGCTCGCCGACAAGCGCCGCGATGGCCTCGCCCTGTTCGCCGAGCAGCGATTCGCGGAGGCGATCGAGCCGCTCGCCGTCGCCGCGCGCAACAACGACGATGTGGAGGCCGTGCTGGCCTTGGCCGAGTGCCGCATGCGCGTGCCCGAGGCGAACGGTCGCCACATGGTCACCGCGGCCGCGTATTTCCGCGCCGTCCTCGCCCGCGACGAGCAGAACCTTCGCGCCATGCGTGGTCTCCTCGAGGCCTACGTGACGCTTGGGCGACTGCCTGAGATCGGTCCGCTCGCCCGGCGCGTCCTCGCAGCGGCGCCCAACGACGTGCGCGCTCGGGAGATCGAGCTCGAGGTCCTGAACCTGACGGGCAAGTTCGCGGATGCGGCAGCGAAGGCGCGTGAACTGCAGGAGCTCGAGCCGGCGAACATGCGCTGGCGCGCCGCGGAGATCCTGAGCCTTGACCGCGCGGGTGCGGATGCGACGGGTCGGCTGACGCGCGTGCAGGATTGGCGGCGCGATCCCGCGCTCGCGCACGAGGATGGCCTCGTCCTGCTCGAAGCCGAGCTCCTGCGAGAGATCGGCAAGGCAGAGGATGCGCGGGCGATGCTGCGCCAGCTCGCCTCCCGCGGAGTCTCCGCGCGGCGCACGCTCGAGGCGCTGATCGCTGCGATCGAGTCGGGTGGATTCGAAGGACCCGAGCGCGAGAAGCTCGTCGAGCAGTGCCTCGCGACCTCGCGCACGGCGCTCGCAAGCGCCGCAGACGCCTCGCAGGTCGAGGGTGAGCGGCTCCTCCGCAGCGGACGCCTCGAGGAAATCGAGCGGAAGTTCGCAGCGGCGGATCCCGCCGAGGATGCCATCTACCGCCTTCGCTTCGCGGGTCTCTACCTCGCGGGCCGCACCGAGGATGCACTGAAGTTCGCCCGAGAGCACGCGGGGAAGGGCGCAGCCAGCGAGTTCCGCCTCGTCACCCGGGCGCTCTGCGAGGGAAGCGCCGCGCGCGCGCGCGTCGACCAGATCGCCGGTCCGTCGCGGATCTGTCCGAAGGACCCGATCACCGCCGTCATCCTCGCCGACGTCCTCCTGGAGGCTGGCGAGTTCGATGAGGCGCAGGGGCTGCTCCTCCAGTCGTATGAATCGACGGGCGAGGGGTACCAGCCTGTCGGCGTGCGCGCGGTTCGCGCCAGCATCGCCCTCGGTCGCGTGCGCGACGCCTTCCGCATCGCGGAGGATCTCCTCGTGCGCTTCGGTGCAAGCGGCGATCCGATGGTCGCCATGCTCGCGGTGGAGGCATGGGCGGCCGCGCTGGAGGCGAACTACCAGCCGACGACGCGCGGCGGCGTGTATGGAACGGACTCGCCCGAGTCGCTGCGCAGGCTCTGGGCCTCGCTCAGCGGCGCAGGCTCGGCGCATGGACCTGCAGCCCTCGCTCCGGCGGTGGCGGACGTCTTCATCGCCCGCGGCGACCGCCAGACGGCGAAGGAGATCCTGGAGCATGCCGTGTCGGCGAATCCCAAGCGCCTCGGCGAGATGGGCAGCGCCCGGCTCTCGCAGGCGCTGAGCACGGCAGCGAGCCTCGATGCGTCGCTGCAGGGCGCCCTGATCGGGCAGCTTGGCGCCGACCAGGACGGCACGCTCGCTGCGATCGTGGCCGAGCGTCTTGTCGCCCAAGGCGAGCGCGAGGCAGCGATCCGCGTGATCGACAAGGCGCTTGAGAAGGCGACCGCGACCGAGCAGAAGGCGCTGACGCGGCTGCGGCGCCCGCTCGCGAACAGCGAAGGCATCACGGCGTGGCTCGTGGAGGAGCTGCGAAACGACCGCACCCTCGACACGGCGACCTTCGTCCTGTCGCGCCCGGAGGCCTGGGCTGGCACCGACTCCACGCTCGCGACCGACGCGATCGGCGTCATGCGCGAGGCGCTTGGCGCCGAGTCGATCCGCGTCGTGGTCGCCGAGGCCGCGGTGACGCTGACCTTCCACGCGGGCGACCGCGCCCGTCTCGCAGCGTCGATCGCTGCGCTCGACGCTGCTGCGCAGCGATCCCCCGACGCGACCAGCGTGCTCACCACGCTCGCGGCGCTCTTCGAGCGCCAGTCGCCGCCGCAGTACGACCGCTCGGCGAAGCTGCTGCAGCGTGCCGCCGACGCCGAGCCTGGCTCGGTCGGCATCTACCCGCAGCTTGTGAACGCACTCCAGCAATCGGGCGACTTCGATGGCGCCGAACGTGCGCTTGAGGCGTACGTCCGCTTGGTCGGAGAGGACCTGCAGTCGAAGCGGGCGGTCGCGGACTTCAAGGTCCGGCAGGGTCAGCTCGCAGAGGCCGCGCAGATCCGAGAGCAGGTCGTCGGACGAAGCAAGGAAGTCGTCGACACCATCGCCCTCGCCCGCATCCGCCAGAAGATGGGCGACATGCGCTCTGCCGAGTCGCTGCTGATCCAGCTTCGAGACGGCATGGTCGCCCGCGCCACGTCCGATGTCGTTGCAGCGGACCCGAGCGAACTCGGGCGCATGCTCCTTGTCGAGCGCGAACTCGCCCTCGTATATGCCCGCGACGGCCGCATGGAGGAGGCGCGGACCTCGCTCTCCCGCGCGGTCGCCCGCCTCGGCGCCGGGCGCGTCGATGAGATCCGCGCCAACGTCGAGCTCGCGTACGGTGATCTCGACATCGCGCTGGAGCTCGCGACCGCGATCGTCGGACGTGAATCCACGGCGTCGAATCAGCTGCTCCTCGCCCGCACCTGCATTCGCACCGGTGACTACCGTCGCGCGCGTGCCGCACTGATCGAATCGCTCACCAAGGATCCCGAGAGCGGCGATGCAACCACGGTTGCTGCGGCGCTTCTCCTTGGCGACCCGGATGGACGCGGCCTCCTCGATCGCAACCTCGCTGCAGCGAGCGGTCGCCGTCCCGATCTCGCGGCGACGCTCGCACTGCTCGACGGCTCGACCTCGGAAGAGGGGCGGATCGTCCCGGACGAGACCGACCTCACGAAGTCCCTCGAGCTCACCACGGAGCATTCGGGCTCTCCGCTCGTCTGGCGCGTCGCCGCGCACATGCACCTTCTTGCCGAGCGCCGCGACGATGCCTTCCGCATCGCCCAGCGTGCGCTCGCACGCCTGCCCGGCGACCCCACCGTCGGCAAGCTCGCGACCGACATGGCCATCGCGGCGAATCGCGTCGATGAGGCAAGCAGCGCCGCGCTTGCCTGGAAGAAGATGGCGACGGCGGAGTCCTTCGATGTCGACGTCGCCCGCGCCTCGATCGAGCTCATGCAGCGGCGTCCGGAGGCGGGATTCCAGATCCTGCGCCCGATCGCCCGCGAGATCCTCCAGCGGGCGGGAGACGAGAGCGCGCTCGATGCCCTCATCGCCTGTGCCACGCTGGGTGGCGGAATGAACGACCTCTCGAGCCTCCTTTCCACGCTTCCCCGCGTGCGGAGGGTCGACGTCGCCCGTCGATGGATCGAGACCGCGCGCGCCCTCGAGGCGAACGCCGCCGTCGAGGCCGTGCGCAGCGCGCTCGCGCTCGCCCCGGAGGCAGGGCAGATCAAGGCCATGGCGACATCGTCTTGGACGGAACTGTGCGCGAGCGGCGGCACCGATGCGTGTGCGCTCGCGAGCAGCTCGCTCGCCACGCTGACGGCCGCCGACGCACCGGTCGACATCATGACTGCGGAACTCCTCTCCGCCCGCGGGGAGACCGACGCCGCTATGGAGAGGTACCGCGCCGTGTACGTCCCCGCGCTGGAGGCCGCCGCTGCGGGCTCCTCGAAGGATCTTGCAGCGGTGGCGACCCGAGTCGGCTCCGATGCAGCCTTTGCGCAGCGTCTCGGAGTCTCGGTCATCCCCGTCCTCGCCATGCACTCGGCCGCCGAGTGCCTGCTCCGCGCGAAGCGGACGGGCGCGGAGGCGACCGCGCTCGCAGCGATCGCGTCGCGCATGCTGCCCGACTCGCCCGATGCCCGCGATACATTCCTGCGCGCGCTGATCGTCGAAGGCCGCTTCCCCGAGGCGTCGACCGTGCTCGCCGATCTCGAGGATCCGACGCTCTCCGCCGTGTGCGCAGCGGAGCTCGCACTTGCCCGCGGCGACAGCGGCGAAGCCCGCCGCGCCGTCTCGCGCGCCGAAGCGCGCATGCAGGTCACGGCGATTCCAGCGCGCACCCTGCGCGATAGACTGCGCCGCCTTCAGGACGGGGTCGGCGGCACGCCGCCGGTGTCGAAGGCCGATTCGGCGTCGGGAGAGGGCGCCGCGGGAGGGACAGAGCCATGAGCGAACGACGTGGAATCATCCTCGCTGGAGGCAGCGGCACGCGCCTTCATCCGATCACGAAGGGGCCGAGCAAGCAGCTGCTTCCTGTCTACGACAAGCCGATGATCTACTACCCGCTGAGCACGCTGCTCCTCGCGGGCATCCGCGAGATCATGGTCATCACCACCCCGCACGATGCGCCGATGTTCCATCAGCTCCTCGGCGACGGGAAGGCGTGGGGGATCGACCTGCGCTTCGCCGTGCAGCCGAAGCCGGAGGGGCTCGCGCAGGCGTTCCACATCGGCGCGGACTTCGTCGGCGGGCGCCCGAGCGCACTTGTCCTCGGCGACAACATCTTCTACTCGACAGACTTCCAGCGTCGCCTCCGCATGGCGAACGCGCAGAAGCAGGGCGCGACCGTCTTCGCCTACCACGTTGCCAACCCCGAGGTGTACGGCGTCGTCGAGTTCGACAAGGATCGCCGCGCCGTCTCCATCGAGGAGAAGCCGAAGCAGCCGAAGTCGAACTACGCGGTGACGGGACTCTACTTCTACGACGAGAGCGTGGTCGAGATCGCCCGCAACGTGAAGCCATCGTGGCGCGGCGAGCTTGAGATCACCTCGGTGAACCAGGCGTATCTCGAGCGCGGCGACCTCAACGTCGAGCTCCTCGGGCGCGGGAGCGCCTGGCTTGACACGGGCACCTTCGACACGCTGCTTCAGGCGGCCCAGTTCGTGCAGACGCTCGAGGCGCGGCAGGGGCTCCGCATCTGCTGCCCCGAGGAGATCTGCTGGCGCAACGGCTGGATCGACGACGCGCAGCTCGAGAAGCTCGGCAGCGAGATCGGCAAGAGCCAGTACGGGCAGTACCTGCTCCACATCCTCAAGCACCGCGACTGACCATGCAGACCGTTCCCACCGAGATCCCCGACGTCATCGAGATCATCCCGAAGATCTTCGGCGATGCACGTGGGTTCTTCCTCGAGACATGGAACGAGCACGCCTTCGCGGCCGCCGGCATCGACGTGCGCTTCGTGCAGGACAACTGGAGCCGGTCGCGGAAGGGCATTCTCCGCGGGCTGCACTACCAGGTCGAGCAGGCGCAGGGGAAGCTCGTTCGCGTCGTGCGCGGTTCCGTCTTCGACGTCGCCGTGGACATGCGCCGCTGGAGCCCGACCTTCGGCAAGTGGACGGGTCGGCTCCTGAGCGCGCAGAACATGCACGCGCTCTGGATTCCCGCAGGTTTCGCCCATGGTTTCCTCGCGCTCGAGGACGACACCGACTTCGTCTACAAGTGCACCGAGCTCTATGCGCCGCAGCACGAGCGCACCGTGGCATGGGATGACGCCGACATCGGCATCGCCTGGCCGCTCGACTCGATCGGCGGCGCAGCCAACGTGCTGCTGTCCGAGAAGGACCGCACCAAGGCGTCCGCGTTCAGGAATGCGCAGGTGTTCGCATGAAGCGCGTCCTGATCACAGGCGCGGGGGGGCAGCTCGCCATCGAGCTCGAGCGCTGGGCGCCTGAGTCCGCGCAGGTCGTCTCGCTGGGGATCGACCGCCTCGACATCGCGAGTGCGGCCCAGATTGACGCCGCCTTCGCCGAGGTGCGGCCCGAGGTCGTCTTCAACGCCGCCGCCTACACGGCCGTCGACCTTGCCGAGCAGGAGGCGGGCCTCGCCGACCGCGTCAATCACGTCGCCGTCGAGGCGCTCCGCCGCGCCTGCGATTCGTTCGGCGCCCGTCTCGTCCAAGTCTCCACCGACTATGTCTTCGACGGGCTCTCGGGGCGTCCGTATCTTGCGGGTGACGAGACGAACCCGCTTTCGGTGTACGGACGGACGAAGCGGGACGGCGAGATCGCCGCGCTGCGGTCGCCTGATTCGCTCGTGGTCCGCACGGCGTGGCTCTACGGTGCGCACGGCAAGAACTTCATGCGCACGATGGTCAAGCTCATGCAGGAGCGCGACGAGGTGCGCGTGGTCGCCGACCAGGTCGGCTCACCGACGCATGCGGCTGGGCTCGCTCGCGCGCTCTGGGCGCTTGAGGCGCGGGGCGCGACCGGCATCCATCATTGGACCGACGCGGGCGTCGCAAGCTGGTACGACTTCGCGGTCGCCATCCGCGAGGAAGCGGCCGCGATCGGGCTCGGTACCGATCGCGCCCGGGTGACGCCGATCCGGACCTCGGATTACCCGACTGCCGCGCGCCGCCCGGCGATGGGCGTCCTTTCGAAGGACGCCACATGGGCGATGCTCGGGGGTCCGGCGGCGCACTGGCGCGATGGGCTGCGGGAGGTCCTGTCCGAGTTCGTGGCGACGTCTCATGCGAATGCGGTGGGAACACCGACGAAGGGGGCACGATGAATCGTTCTGACACCATGCTCGTCACTGGCGGCGCCGGATTCATCGGCGCGAACTTCGTGCGGCAGCGGCTCGCCGAGCATGCCGACAGCAGGCTCGTCGTGCTCGACGCGCTGACCTACGCGGGAAACCGGCAGAACCTCGATGGCGTCGATCCCGAGCGCTGCGAGTTCGTCCACGGCGACATCCGCGATACCGAACTCGTCGAGCGACTCCTGACCGAGCATTCGATCGCGACCATCATCCACTTCGCGGCCGAGAGCCATGTCGACCGCTCGATCTCGGGACCTGACGCCTTCATCGACACCAACGTGAACGGCACCCACTCGCTGCTGAAGGCGGCGCGCAAGGTCTGGCTCGCTGGCTCGGGCATTCCCCATCGCTTTCACCACGTCTCGACCGACGAGGTCTACGGCTCGCTCGGGCCGAACGACCCGCCGTTCGCGGAGTCGAACCAGTACCAGCCGAACTCGCCCTATTCGGCGAGTAAGGCGGCGAGCGATCATCTGGTGCGCGCGTACCACCACACCTTCCACCTCGAGGTGACGACGACGAACTGCTCGAACAACTACGGGCCGTTCCAGTTCCCCGAGAAGCTGATCCCGCTCATGCTCGTGAACTGCCTGCACGGCAAGGCGCTGCCGATCTACGGCGACGGCATGAACGTGCGCGACTGGCTGCACGTCGATGACCACTGCCGCGGCATCTCGCTCGCGCTCGAGAAGGGGCGCCCTGGCGAGGTCTACAACATCGGCGGCGAGAACGAGCGCCCGAACCTCGAGATCGTGCAGCGGATCACCGCGGCTATCGATGGAGCCTTCAAGGCGGACCCGTCGCTCGCCGCCCGCTTCCCGGCGTCGCCCGCCGCGCGCGGCGAGCCGTGCTGGTCGCTCGTGACGTATGTCAAGGATCGCCCGGGGCATGACCGCCGCTACGCCATCGATCCCACGAAGGCGCGGGCGGAGCTCGGCTACCGGCCGTTCGAGACCTTCGAGACTGGTCTCGCAAAGACGGTCGCGTGGTACCTCGCCAACGAGCGCTGGTGGCGTGCGGTGATGGATGGCACGTACCGCCAGTGGATCGAGCATAACTACGCAGCGCGTTGACGACGAAGGGGGAATCGCATGCCATCCGCCACGAACAAGCCAGCATCGCAGATCGACGAGCATGTGCCGACCGTCACGCACTATGACGGGACGTACCTTTCGCGTGGCCGCGTCTATTCGCTCGCGACGCAGCTCGACGTCGCGCTTGAGCTTGGGCCGCGAAACCTGCTCGAGGTCGGGGTCGGTACCGGTATCACCGCGTTTGCACTGCGTCGCGTGGGCGTCGACGTCACCACGCTCGATGTCCAGGCGGAGCTCTCGCCCGACATCCTCGGCGATGTTCGTCGGATTCCATGCGCCGACGCGAGCTTCGACGTGACCTGCTGCTGCCAGGTGCTCGAGCATCTGCCGCTGGCGGACATGCCGGCAGCGCTGCGCGAGCTCCGGAGGGTGACTCGATGGCGTCTCGTGCTCTCGCTGCCTGATCTCACGCGGTTCCTCGGGATCAGCGCGACGCTTCCGTTCGTCGGGCGCCGCGACATCGGCATGTCGCTTCCGATCCGCGAGCCAGACGACGCGTGGAAGGCGGCTCGGCTCGAGACGATGGGGCACTACTGGGAGCTGGGGATGAACGGGGCGACGAGCCGCGGCGTTGTCGACTCACTCAGACGTGCCGGATTCGACAAGGTGCGGACTTTCCGCGTGCCTGAGATCCGCTGGCACCGTTTCTTCGTCGCCGACATCGCGTGATTCACTCGAACCGCATGCCTGGCGGCCACCCGAGCCACCACTCGGCGCGGTTACGGACTGCGTGGGCGCAGCGCTCGCCGAGCGCGTGGGCGCGGGCGGGCTTCAGTGCGCGCAGAATCGTTCGCGCATAGGCAAGTCGGAGCGCCTCGTTCGCAAGCATCGCAGCACAGCCGATGGTCGCAGCGACCGGTCCGTAGTGCTTGCGGAAGAAGGTCGCGTTGCCGCGCAGGAGCTGCAGCCGCTTCTTCGGATTGTCGGGGTCGCCGCTGCCGGCGTCGTGGATCATGACGATCGAAGGATCGGCCCAGAGCTCGAAGCCGGCATCCGCGATGCGCCTGCAGAGGTCGACTTCCTCCGTGTACATGAAGAAGAGCTCATCGAAGCCGCCGAGCCGTTCCCACAACTGCCGTCGGACGAGCATGAAGGCGCCCGAGATCACCTCGACCCGCTGCGGTGCGGTGGCGTCGAGCGGCAGGGCGCCCCGGCGGAGTCTAGCCAGCCCCAGCGAGGCGAGCAGCATGCCGCCGACAGTCAGCATGGGCTGGTGCGAGCCAAGGTCGGGGGCACCCGAGGGAAAGACGCAGCGGCCGCCGCACGCGCCCGCCCGCGGATGAGCGTCGGCGAAGCGCACGAGTCGGGCGATCTCGTCCGACTTGGGCACCGTGTCTGGGTTGAGAAGAAGCAGGTACTCGCCACGGGCTTCGCAGGCGAGATGGTTGTTGCCGCGCCCGAAGCCGAGGTTGCCGGCGTGTGGAAGCACGCGGACGGCGGGAAACCGCTCGCGCACGAACTCGCTGGAGCCGTCGTTCGAGCAATCGATGAAGAGGATCTCGCCGTCGACACCGTCCATTGCCCGCAGCGCGCCTCCGATGCAGGCATCGAGGTGCCGAAGGTTGCGGTAGCCGACGATCAGGACGCTGACGCGCATGGTGGGGGATATGTCGGCAAGACCCCGCCCCCGCCTTGTCTGAAACGATGTCTGAATCGGTGCACGGCACGTGCCATGCTCTGCCAGGCTCTGTGCGGCACGTGCCGTGCACCGCTCGAAAAGCAAGCGAGGGAGGCCGTTGCCGGCCTCCCTCGCGGATTCGATTCCGTTGCAGCGCTCTCGTCTCAGTCCTGGCCGAGGCGGATGCGGATGAACTTCACGAGCTTGACGCCCTTCGGCACGATCTGGCCGACCTGCATCTTGTCGTCGCGCACGTACGCCTGGCCGAGGAGCGTGACCTCCTCGAAGTACTTGCGCATCTTGCCTTCCGCCATCTTCTCTGCGATCTGGGCAGGCTTGCCAGAGGCCTGCGCCTCGGCGACGGCCTCCGCGCGCTTGGCAGCGACGACAGCCTGGTCGAGACCCGCCGAATCGATCGCAGCCGGCGTCGGCACCGCAGCGGCGATGTGCTGGCAGATGCCAGTGCCGATGTCGGCCGGCATCTCGCCGCCCTCATACTGAAGGATCACGCCGAGCTTCGAGTCGTGGTGGACGTACGAGGCGAACGAGCCGCCCTGCAGGACCTCGCCACGGCCGAACGAGATGTTCTCGCCGGTCTTGAGGCGCACGACGTCGACGCGGTCGGTGATCGCCTTGTCGGCGGTGACCTTGCCTGCGCCGTGTCCGAGCGCCATCTTGGCGACGTCAGCCGCCATCGCGCGGAACTCCTCGTTGCGCGCGGTGAAGTCGGTCTCGGAACGGAGCTCGACGATCGCGGCCTTGCCACCGCCCATGGCGACGGCAATGCAGCCCTCGCCAGCGGCGCGGTCGGTACGCGCGTCCATCTTGCCCTTCATCTTCTCGCGGATGATCTTCTCAGCCGCCTCCATGTCGCCGTTGGCCTCGACGAGGGCGTTCTTGCAATCGCCCATGCCAAGACCCGTGCGGTCGCGGAGCTTCATCACGTCCTTCGCGCTGATGTTCACAGTGCTCATGATTGGTTTCTCAGTGTGGTGTTCTGTTGGGAAAGTTCCGCAGAGTCGCGATTGCGCGACTCAGGCGCCCTCGGGCGCAGGAGCGGTCGCCACGGCGTCGCCGCCGTCGGCACGGAAGCGGCTGCGGCTCGAGCGGCGGCGCTGATCGCCACGCCCGTCGCCGCGACCATCGCCACGGCCTTCGCCGCGCGAAGCAGGGGCGCCGTCGCCCGCCGGGCTCTCGCCCGCCGAGGTCGAACGGCCTTCCTTGCCCTTCTTGACCGCATCGCAGAGCTCGCGGATGACGATGTCGATGGTGCGCATCGAGTCATCGTTGCCCGGGATCGGGATGTTCACGAGATCGGGGTCGCCGTCGGTGTCGACGAGGCAGACCGTCGGGATGCCGAGCGACTTGGCCTCGAGCAGCGCGTTCTTCTCGCGGTTGGTGTCGACCACCACGAGCGCGCCGGGAAGCTTGGTCATCGTGCGGACGCCGCCGAGGTTGCGCTGGATCTTCTTGCGCTCACGCATCAGCTGCGATTCCATCTTCTTCGAGTAGTTCTTCATCTCGCCGCTCTCGACGAGGCGGTCGAGCTCCTCGAGGCGCTTGAGGCGCTCGCGGATGGTGCGGAAGTTCGTCAGCGTGCCACCGAGCCAACGCTCGGTGACGAACGGCATGCCGACCTCGGCTGCGTACTGCTCGATGGCGCCGCGTGCCTGCCGCTTGGTGCCGACGAAGCAGACGTCCTTGCCCGAGCCGACGCTCTTCTCGATGAAGCGCTTGGCGAGGAGGAGGCCCTTGATCGACTCACGCACATCCAGGATGTGGATCTGGTTGCGGACGCCGTGGATGTACGGCGCCATCTTCGGATTCCAGTTGCTCCGACGCTGACCGAAGTGAATGCCTGCCTCAATGAGTTCCTGAACAAGAGAAGCCATGATTGCTCTCCAGCGACACCGACGCAGCGGGTGTGGCAAGCCCGCCCGTCCAAGGGCGCTTGTGGGTGGCGGCGAACCGCCCTGTCATGCAACCGCGCGGCCACAGGTGCGCGGGGTTTGCTCCCGCTGCGAACGCCGCAACGGGAAGGATCGAAGAGTCTAACCCATATCGACTTGGATTGCAGGCGGCTTCTCTCGGCATTCGGCGCCCCTCGTGGGCGCCGCCGTCCGATATTGTGCCCTCCCCATGCTTGCCAAAGTCTTCAAGGCCTATGACGTCCGCGCCACCTACCCGAAGCCACTCAATGAGCGGATCGCCTGGCAGGTCGGCTACGCCACCGCGGAGTTCCTCCTGAAGGAGGCGGCGGCAGAGGGGTTCACCGACCCGATGTCGCGCACGGTCTGCGTCGGGCGCGACATGCGCACGAGTTCTCCTTCGCTCTCCGAGCACCTCCGCAAGGGCATGCGCGACGCCGGCGCGGGCGTGATCGATCTCGGGCTCGTCGACACCCCGTTCGTCTACTTCGCCATCAACCACCTCGGCTGCGCGGGTGGCGTGCAGGTGACGGCTTCGCACAATCCATCGAACTACAACGGCTTCAAGATCTCGAAGCGACATGCGAAGCCGGTCGGTCAGGCGACCGGTCTCAACGAGATCCAGCGTCTCGCGGCGCTCATCGAGAGCGAGAAGGTCGAGGCGAAGGGCGGGCTCGAGGATTCGCGCGATCTCTGGGACGCGTACCGCGCGCATCTGCGCTCGTTCATCGATCCGCGCGTCCTCTCGGGCGAGCGCACGCTGCGCATCGCCGTCGACGCGTCGAACGGCATGGCGGGCACGATGCTGCCGAAGGTCTTCGACGGCATCCAGGGGCTCGTCAACGAGAAGCTCTACTTCGACAACAGCTCGGGCGAGTTCGTGCATGAGCCCAATCCGCTCGTCGAGTCGAACCTGCGCGACCTGCAGGCGATCATGGCGAAAGGCGGCTTCGACGCGGGATTCTGCTTCGACGGCGACGCCGACCGCTGCATCGTGCTTGATGAGAAGGGCGCGCCGATCGGCTGCGACCTGCTGCTCGCATGGATGTGCCAGGACGCGCTCGCGAAGAAGCCAGGCGCTGCGGTGATCTACGACCTCCGCAGCTCGCGCAGCGTCTCGGAGATCATCCGCGAGCATGGCGGCGTGCCTGTCGAGAGCCGCGTCGGGCACGTCTTCATGAAGGCGAAGCTCGCTGAGTCGCGCGGTGCCATCGGCGGCGAGCTCAGCGGGCACTTCTACTTCGCCGACATGTGGAACACCGACTCGGGTGCGCGGACGTTCGCGGCGGTCGTGACCGCGCTCGCCTCCGCGAAGAAGCCGCTGTCGCAGCTGATCGCTCCATGCGTGCGCTACGCGCAATCGGGCGAGATCAACTTCGAGAACGAGGACAAGCTCGGAGCGCTCGCGGCGCTGAAGGCCGCCTTCCCGAAGGCGAAGACCTACGAGCTGGATGGACTCTCGATCGACGCCGGCGACTGGTGGGCGAACATCCGGCTTTCGAACACGGAACCGCTGCTGCGCCTGAATCTCGAGGCGCGCGATCGCGCGACGGTGGACGCGAAGGTCGCGGAGGTGTCGAAGTACCTCGGGCATCGCGTGGCTCATTAGTTGAGCGCTCGCGCCTTCGCTCGCTTTGGCGTGACCAGCACCAAAGGTCGCCGCCGCAGCGGCGACCGCTCGAATGTGAGCGCTCGCGACTTGGCGCGCTGGCGGCTGCTGGGCAGCCG
>JBEGLX010000044.1:0-29703 GCA_041183345.1 Planctomycetota bacterium | reverse complement strand
GCTTCCCGTCGCCGCGATCGCGCCGCCCGCGCCGAGCGTCACGATCACCGTCCCGCCCGGCATGCGTCCCGCCAGCAGTTCGAGCGCGCGCCCGTAGTCGCGCTCGCCCGTCAATGCCTCCGCCTCTGTCTCGTTCACGACGAGCCCCGTCAGCTTCTCGTACTTCAGCGCGCCGAGCCGCGCGTCGGCGGGCGCGGCGTTCAGCCATACGCGCAGCCCGCGCGCGGCCGCCGCGGCGATCCCCTCGTGCAGGCACGAGCACTCGTTCTGGAAGAGCACGATCTCGCTCTGCCGCGCCCCCTCGAGGAAGCGCTCGATGTCCTTGATCGAGATCCGCGTGTTCGCCTCGGGCGCGATCACGATCGCGTTCTCGCCGTTCTCGGCGACCATCACCGTCGCCGCCCCCGCGCACTCGTCCTCAAGCGAGATCGACCAGGTCTTCACGCCCGCCTCGCGCAGCGCCGCCGCGATGAACCGCGAGTCCGCGCCACCGCGACCGAGCATGCGGACGCGCGCGCCGCACATCGCCGCAGCGGCGGCCTGGTTCGCGCCCTTACCGCCTGCGAAGGTCGCCGAGGAGACGGCTGCCACCGTCTCGCCCGCGCGAGGCAACGCCCGAACGCGCACGACGCGATCGATCATCAGCGAGCCGATGACATGGAGGGCGGGCCCGGCGCGCAGCACGCGGGCAAGGTAGCACCAGCGCTCAGCTGGTCACGACCTCGCCCTCGTAGTGCCTCCAGATCCGCACGGCGGCCAGCGCCGTGCAAGCCGATCCGATGATGGCGCAGGTCAGGGGCAGCCACCAGAACCCGGGCACGAAACCGGCGAGCACCACGGAGAAGCCCGCGACCGCCCAGGCAAGCCCACCCTTCATGCCGACCATGGTGCCGTATCGGCCCCTCGAGATCGCCGGCATGGCCCACGACACCTCGCTCAAGAGCACGGCGGGCGCCATCGCGCCGACGTATGCGAAGAAATCGCTTGCCAAGGCCGGCGCGTTGTAGACGAAGCGATGGAGGAAGACGACGGACAGCACGCCTGCGATGAACGGCACCCTGCGCATCGCGTTCCGATGCGGCCCGCGGCCGAGCCGAGGCGCGTTCGACAGCGTGAAGCACGCGCGCAACCCGAACCACGTGGCCACCGTGCCCAGTCCGAGCAGCGCGATCTGCATGCCGCGCTCCGCCGTCGCGGCGCCCGCTCCGCCGCCGTCCGCCAGCGCGAGCCCTACCCCGAGGAACCACGCGGGCATCAGGCAGGCGACGACCGCGAGATACAGCGCGGACGTCCAGACTCCGTCGTCACTCGCCCGTTCGACCCTGGATTTTCGCCTGCGCACGCGCAACGTGGGGCGAAGGGCTTCCTCCGCCTCCTCGCTGATCGCGGCACGGTTCAGGGGCATCCTTTGCAACTTCGACATGCGCGCCTCCTCTCGGCAGGCCGACGCGTGCGCCGGCCGCTCGATTTCCCAGATCTCGATTCAGTGGGACCAACGTCAACGTCGAACGCAGCAACATCGGCGCGGCGCGCACCTGCCAGACTTTTCCATCCAACGACTCCGTGCGACGGGACGGTTCAAGACGCCTCCGAACCTTCAGCAGCATCCGCCACTGGCACTTCATGCGATGTCCGATCGGCCAACCGCCCCTGCGATCAGCAGATTCCGTCAATTTCCTCGATTTCAATCGACGGCTTGTGACGGATTTCACGATCCCTCAGCCGTCTCAACCGAGGAACTCGCAGACCTTCTCCACCTCGCCGCGAGAGCCGAGCAGCACGGGCACCCGCTCATGGACCTTATGCGGCTGGTGTTCGAGCGTCCGACCAGCCCCCGAGAAGGCCAGCCCGCCCGCCTGCTCCATGATGAACGCCATCGGGCTCGCCTCGTAGAGGTAGCGCAGCTTTCCCTCGGGGTTCTTCTTCGTGGGCGGATACATGAAGACGCCGCCCGTCAGCAGCGTGCGGTGGACATCCGCCACCATCGACCCGATGTAGCGAGACGAGTACCCGTTCGCGTGGGCCCATGAGAGATACCGCTGGTAGCCGTCGGGGAAGGTCGACGCGTACGCCTCGTTCACCGAGTAGACCTTGTTGCGGTGCGGGATGCGGACCTGGTCCTTCACGAGCAGGAACGAGCCGATGAACGGATCGAGCTCGAAGAGCGACACCCCGTTGCCGGTCGTGATGACGAAGATCGTCGATGAGCCGTAGAGGACGTAGCCAGCCGCCACCTGGTGGACACCCTGCTGGCAGACGGTCGCCTGGGCGTCGGGGATGCTCGGGTCGTTCCGCAGGATCGAGAAGATCGTCCCGACGCCGACGCCCGTGTCGAGGTTCGAGCTGCCGTCGAGCGGGTCGAAGAGCACGCAGTACTTGCCGCCGTCGGAGCCCTTCCGCAGTATGGTCGGCTCGTCGTCTTCCTCGCTCGCAAGCACAGCGACCGACGCGCGCGTGCCGAGGCACCGCATGATCGCCTCGTTCGCGATCACGTCGAGCTTCTGCTGCTCCTCGCCCTGGATGTTGGTGTCGCCGAACTTTCCGATCGCGCCGGACAGGCGTGCGCGCCGCACGTGGTTCGCGATCGACTTCGCCGCCAGGGAGATGGCACTGATGATCCAGGTAAAGTCGCCGCTCGCCGAGGGATGCTTGGCCTCCTCGAGCAGGATGTGGCTCTGGAGGCTCATCAGGTTCTCGGAGAAGTCGTGGCGCATGGGCATGGCGGGCTCGGAAACGCGGTGTCTGCAGGCGGCTGCAGAGGCAGCCGCCGCGCTATCATCGGTCCCCCCGCCGAGGCTTGTGTAGTCGGCGATTCCCCCGAATCCACCAGGTTCAGAGCGCTTCCGAGGAACAGCCATGCCCACCGCCTACATCGTCGCCGCCCGCCGCACCCCGATCGGGAAGTTCATGGGTGGACTGGCGAAGGTTCCAGCCCCCGTCCTGGGTTCCTACGTCGCCAAGGCGCTCTTTGCCGAGTGCCCCGGGGGCAGCGCCCATATCGACGAGTGCATCATGGGCAACGTGCTCCAAGCTGGCGTCGGACAGAACCCCGCCCGCCAGGTGGCCCTCCTTTCGGGGCTCCCCGACTCCATCAGCGCCGTGACCGTGAACAAGGTCTGCGGCTCGGGCCTCGAGGCGGTCATGCAGGCTGCCCGCTCGATCCGTGCGGGCGACAACCATGTCGTCCTGGCCGGCGGCATCGAGAACATGGATCTCGCGCCGCACATGATGCAGATGCGCGGCGGAGTGAAGTACGGACCCGCGACGATGCAGGACCACATGGCCGCCGACGGCCTCACCTGCGCCTTCGAGAAGTGGGCGATGGGCTGCGCCGCGGACTTCATCGCGGGCAAGCACGAGGTCTCTCGCGCCGAGCAGGACCGCTTCTCCGCGCAGAGCCATCAGCGCGCCGCCGCGGCGACCGCTGCGGGCCACTTCAAGGCCGAGATCGTGGCGCTCTCGCCCGAGCAGTGCATGGCGAAGGTCGGCGTCGATGCCGACGAGGGCATCCGCGGCGACTCGACTGCGGACGGGCTTGCCAAGCTGAAGCCCGCGTTCGGCAAGGATGGCACCGCGACCGCGGGCAACGCCAGCCAGATCTCCGATGGCGCCGCGGCGGTCCTCGTGATGAGCGAGGAAGGCCTGAAGAAGACGGGCGCAAAGGCGATCGCGAAGATCGTCGACTCGAACACCGCTGGCACCGCGCCGAAGGAGCTGTTCTTCGCGCCGAAGATCGGCATCGAGAAGATCCTCGCCAAGAACAACCTGACCGTCGCCGACATCGATCTCTTCGAGATCAATGAGGCGTTCGCAGCGCAAGTCCTCGCCGACATCAAGCCGCTCGGCATCCCCGAGTCGAAGCTCAACATCTGTGGCGGCGGCATCGCGCTCGGTCACCCGATCGGCGCAAGCGGCGCGCGTGTGCTCGTCACGCTCGTCCATCAGCTCAAGCGCACCGGCGGCAAGCGCGGCATCTGCTCGCTCTGCCTCGGCGGCGGTAACGCGGTGACGATGCTCGTCGAGATGTGCGCTGAGTGAAGCGCGCGCGTGGTTGAGCGCGCGCGACTCGCTTCGCTTTCGCTTGCTCTTGTGCTACGGCCGCCGGTTGCGAGCGATCGAACTACCTGTTCCGCACGCGCATGCGCATCGTCGGACACGCCTCGCAGTCGGTCTCGACCGTGATCTCGAGCGAGCGCCAGCGGCGCGCCTCGCCGCGCACCTGCCACTCGAACAGCCCGCTGCCTGATTCGGCGAGCGCGTCGATCGCCTTGTAATCGATCTCGATCGCAGCGTGCCCGTCGCCTACCGTGCCGACCACCTTCGCGATCGGCGGCTCTATGCCGCGCACGGCGAACTTCTCCTCAAGCGGCTTGCCCGCCGGATCGATGCGCCAGAGGTCGACGATCTTCGAGTCCGCGGCATCGGGGCGCACGGCCACGACAGGGACGGGCACGATGGCGCCCTCGACCGTGTACTCGAATCGCACGCTGCCACCGCGCGCGTTGCCCTCGAGGCGGAAGTCGAGCCGCTGGCTCTTGGCGCCGAGCCCCTGCGGGTCGACGCGGACCGGCACCTTCACGAATCCGCGTGCCGGCACCTCGAATCCTTCGGCGACGTCAGGCGCGATGCACGCGCAGGTCGCGATCCAGCCAACGACCTTGACCGGGTCGGGACCGTCGTTGGACAGCACGATCTCCACAGGCGGCACAGGTCGGCACAGCGAGAGCGTGCCGAGTTCCGCCTTCGCGGGCGAGATCCGCAGCGCCATCCGCATCGGCTCGTCGTTCTCGCGCTTCTCGGGAAGCCTGATGCCCTCTTGGCCGCGATCATTGCCGCCGCCACCGGCCCCGCCTGAGTCATCGGAACCCTTGGAGAGGTTCAAGTAGACGCCGAGTCCACCCAGCACAAGTGCCGCGATGACGACGAAGGTGGTGGAGGAACTCGACTGCTGGCGGGCCATGCGTGAAATCCTATCCGTTTGCTCAACCGATGCGACCTCGGCGACTACGCTGCCCGCGATGCGCATCCTCATCCTCGGCGGAACCGGCTTCCTTGGACCACATCTCGTCGACCTCGCCCTCGAGAAGGGCTGGCAGGTCACCACCTTCAACCGCGGCAAGACCGACCCGAAGCGGCTCGCCGCCGACAAGTACAAGTCCGTGCGCCAGCTCAAGGGCGATCGCGACCCGAAGAAGGGCGATGGGCTCAAGGCGCTCGAGGAGCTCGCAGCGGTGATGAAGAAGTCGGGCGAGAAGTTCGATGCAGTGATCGACAACTCCAGCTACTTCCCGCGCGTGACCACGGCGTCGGCGGAGCTGCTGGCGCCCGTGACGCAGATGTACCAGCTCGTCTCGACCATCTCGGTCTGGATGGACAACTCGGTCGCGCCCGACGAGTCGACCCCCGTGGCGACGATCGAGGACCCCACGGTCGAGCAGGTCACGGGCATGACGTACGGGCCGCTGAAGGCGCTCTGCGAAAGGGCCGCGGAGGCGGCATGCCCAGGCAAGGCGTGCATCGTGCGCCCAGGGCTGATCGTCGGCCCCGGGGACGACTCCTGCCGCTTCACCTATTGGCCGGTCCGAATCGCGAGAGGCGGGAAGATCCTTGCGCCGCGCGCACCCAAGCCCTCGGATGTCAACGTGCAGTACATCGACGTCCGCGATCTCGCCGCGTTCCAGCTCAAGCTCATCGAGGACGGACACAACGGCACCTACATCGCGAACGGACCGATGGGTCCGCTCACCATGGAGGAGATGCTCGCTGGCATCAAGGCTGCAGTCGCTGAGCCGGTCGAGTTCGTCTGGGCCGATGAGGCTTGGCTGCTCGAGCAGCAGGTGCAGCCCTGGATGGGACTGCCGCTCTGGATCCCGCAGGACGTCAGCACGGCGGGTGCGGGCCGCGCAAACATCTCGAAGGCGCTCGCACACGGGCTCAGGTGCCGGCCGCTCGCCGAGACGGCGCGTGACACCATCGCCGATTTCGAGGCGACCAAGGCCGATCGCCCGGCGGACTTCGCGTGGGGCTCGGGCCGCGCACCAGGGATCAGCGCGGAACGCGAGGCTGAGTTGCTCAAGCTCTGGTCCGAACGCGCGAAGTAGGACGCGTGCACGGCACGTGCGCTATGTTGCAAAAAGCACGACCCCCGCTTGCGCGGGGGTCGTGGAGCTCCTTTCTGCTCTCTCTCTTCCCCAATGCCGCACTGAGCTTGTTCAGTAGCGGTAGTGGTCCGGCTTGTACGGACCTTCCATCGGCACGCCGATGTACTCGGCCTGCTTCTTGGACAACTTGGTGAGCTTCGCGCCGAGCTTCGCGAGGTGGAGGCGCGCGACCTTCTCGTCGAGGTGCTTGGGCAGCGTCGTGACGGTCTTGCCGTAGTGCTTCGAGTTCTTGAAGAGCTCGATCTGCGCCATCACCTGGTTGGTGAAGCTGGCGCTCATCACGAAGCTCGGGTGACCCGTCGCGCAACCGAGGTTCAGCAGGCGCCCCTCGGCGAGGATGATGATCGACTTGCCGTCGGCGAACACCCACTCGTCGACCTGCGGCTTGATGTTGACCTTGCGCACGCCCTTGACCTTCGCGAGGCCGGACATGTCGATCTCGTTATCGAAGTGGCCGATGTTGCCGACGATCGCCTTGTCCTTCATCCGCTTCATGTGGTCGGCGGTGATGATGTCGCAGTTGCCCGTCGCGGTCACGAAGATGTCGCAGGTGTCGAGGACATCCTCGAGGGTGACGACCTCGTAGCCCTCCATGCACGCCTGGAGCGCGCAGATCGGATCGACCTCCGCGACCTTCACGCGGCAGCCCTGGCTGCGCAGGCTCTGCGCAGAGCCCTTGCCGACGTCGCCATAGCCGAGGATCAGCGCCGTCTTGCCCGCGAGCATGACGTCGGTCGCGCGCATGATGCCGTCGACGAGCGAGTGGCGGCAGCCGTAGAGGTTGTCGAACTTGCTCTTGGTGACGGCGTCGTTCACGTTGATCGCCGGGAACAGGAGCTGACCGAGCTCCTGCATCTGGTAGAGGCGGTGGACGCCCGTGGTCGTCTCCTCGCTCACGCCCTTGATGTTCGGCACGATGCGGGCGAACAGGCCCTTCGCGTCGCGCACGAGCTCGCTCGCGAGGGCGAGGATCACCTTGTACTCGTCGCTGTCGGTCGGCTTCGCCGAGGGAACCTTGCCCGCCTTCTCCCACTCGAGGCCCTTGTGGACGAGGAGCGTGAGGTCGCCGCCGTCGTCGAGGATCATGTTCGGACCCTGGCCGTCCGGCCAGTTCATGCACTGGTAGGTGCACCACCAGTACTCGGGAAGGGTCTCGCCCTTCCAAGCGAAGACGGGCACGCCCTTCGGGTTCTCGGGGGTTCCGTTCTTGCCGATCGCGACCGCGGCCGCGGCGTGATCCTGCGTCGAGAAGATGTTGCACGAGGCCCAGCGAACCTCCGCGCCGAGCTCGACGAGCGTCTCGATGAGGACGGCGGTCTGGATCGTCATGTGGAGCGAGCCAGAGATGCGCGCGCCCTTCAGCGGCTTGCGGCCCTTGTACTCCTCGCGGATAGCCATGAGGCCGGGCATCTCGTGCTCAGCGAGCTCGATCTCCTTGCGGCCGAAGCGGATCGTCTCCGCAGCCGTGCACTTGACCTTGTACTGCGGGTTCGAGAGCAACACGAGTCCCGTGTCGAGGAAAGTCTTCGCCGGAGCGGTGCTCGCGGTGTTCTTGGTCGAGGTGGTTGCGGACTTGGTCTTCATGGTCTTCGGGGCGTTCGGAGTGACGGTGGGCATGGTGGTTCCCTACGGAGATCGCGGCAGGACGAAACTGGTTTCATCCATTCATCCGGATGAAAGGAAGAATATGCCGCGACGCAGTTCGCCGCAAGTGCGGGCGCAGCATTTCCTGTGCCGATATCCTTCCCCCTTTCCACGGTTTTGCGGGCAAGACAAGCCTACCCTGCCGTCGTTCTTTCCACCATCCACGGAGTGTGACATGAAGACCCGATCGTTCCTCGCAGCCTGCACCCTGTTCGCCGCCCTCTCGGGCCTCGCGCTCACCAGCGCCCCGATCGCGGGCGACTCTTTCAAGGGCGAGGCGTTCCCCCTCGAGACCTGCCCCGTGTCCGGCGAGAAGCTCGGCGCAGATGCCGTGACCGTCGTCCTGAAGGACATGAAGGACGCGAACCTCAACGGCACGCAGATGAAGTTCTGCTGCGGCAAGTGCGAGGCTGCGTTCAAGGCCGACCCCGCGAAGTACATCGCCAAGGTCGACGAGGCCATCGTCAAGGCGGCCGCCCCCTATGCGCTCGGCACTTGCCTGGTGATGACCGACGAGGCGATCGACGACAGCGCGAAGACCGTCGTCTACCACAACCGCGTCTACAAGCTCTGCTGCAAGAAGTGCGTCGCGCGCTTCAGCAAGGACCCCGCGAAGTACGAGACCGCGTACGAGACCGCGCTGATCGCGAAGCTCAAGCCCGCGTACAAGGCGACCAAGTGCCCGATCAGCGGCGAGGCGATCAAGGCTGATTCCACCGACGTGATCGTGTCGGGCCGGCTCGTGCGGACCTGCTGCCCGAAGTGCGCCGAGAAGGCGAAGGCCGATCCGAAGGGCACGCTCGGAAAGATCGACGCGCAGGTCGCGAGCGCCGAGTCCGGCAGCAAGAACTGATCGCATTCCATCGACTCGACCGCAGGATCCCGCCCCGCGCGGGATCCTGTTCTTTTTCGTCTGTGGTTTCGGCACGGAGCGATCAGGAATGCTTCCTCAGCAGGCCCGACACCGGCACGCACTAGCCTCGCCGACATGCACTCCAGCCAACTGAGCGACCTCCCCGCGCGCGACCGACTTCCACCCGCCGCAACGATCGATGAGGCCATCGCCTGGCTCGAGCGCTCGTTTCCCTTCGAGGGCTACCTGCATCTCGGCACGGGCGCCCAGCGCAGCATCGCCGAGCTCGTCGCCGAGCGGGTGCCTCCGCACGGGGAGATCCTCGACATCGGCTGCGGCCCGTGCGACAAGACGGCGGTCCTGAGCCGCATGGGGTATCGATGCACCGGCCTCGACGATTTCCGCGATCCATGGCACCGCGAAGGCGACAACCTCGACCGGATCGGACGCTTCGCGCGATCCGCGGGGGTCGATCTCCTCGAAGGCGATGGTCACGCCGCGCCCTTCGCCGACGAGAGCTTCGATGCGGTCCTCGCCTGCGATGTGATCGAGCACCTCCACGCTTCGCCGCGCGCGCTCCTGGAGGGCGCACTCGGTCTGCTGCGCGAGGGCGGCTGGCTCATCGTGTCGGTGCCGAACGCCGTGAACCTGCGGAAGCGACTCGATGTGCTGCGCGGACGAACGAACTACCCGCCCTACCAGCAGTTCTTCCAGAGCGATCCCTGGCGCGGGCACGTGCGCGAGTACGCGTGGGACGACCTCATGCAGCTTGCGGGGTTCCTCGGACTCGAGGAGACGACCGTCCATGGACGGCACCACATGCTCGGCGTGCTGCCGAAGTGGGCGCAGCTTCCGTATCGGGCGCTGATGGC
Source organism: Planctomycetota bacterium (assembly GCA_041183345.1). GTDB lineage: Bacteria > Planctomycetota > Phycisphaerae > Phycisphaerales > SM1A02 > QWPT01. The sequence continues at coordinate 20,173 of JBEGLX010000044.1, read as the reverse complement.
GCCGGCTCCGGCGCTGCGGGATTCACTCGTTCTCTGCGGGAGGAAACCCTGCCGCTAGCGCGCGAGCCGCGCCACGAAGAGCCCGGGGCCCCTGCCGTCGATCGCCGGTCGCAGCGGGCGATACACATCGAGGCGGAGCCCTGACTCCGCAGCGATCGCGGCCAGCGCCGACTTGCTGAAGCCGAGGTGCTCGTGCCCCATCGTGGCGCGATACTCGCCGCGCGCGTGCTCGACCATGTCGATCACGATGACCACGCCCTGCTTCTTCAGCGACTTTCGCGCGGACGCGAGCACCTTCGCCGGCTCGCGCACGTGATGGAGGACGAGCGACACGACGCAGGCGTCGAACTCCGTGCCACGCGCTGGGATATCTGTGAGCTCGCCCCTCCGGACCTCGACATTGGCGCACTCGCGAAGGCGCTTGCGCGCCGCCTCGAGCATCGCCGGCTCGCGGTCGATGGCGACGACCTTGCTCACGAACGGTGCGATCTCCGCGGCGATCTCGCCCGTCCCGCAACCGAGATCGGCGACGGTCCATTGCGAAGGCAGGAGCGCGAGCAGCGCCTCTGCCGAGAAACGGTCGCCGAAGAGCCCCATCCGCAGCCCGCTCCACTCGCCGCCGACGCGCCCGAAGAAGCCCTTGGGATCAGGGCTGCGACCGGCGATGACCTCCGTCATGCGGCGATCGTCGTCTGCAAAGGACGGATCCTGCGTGAGCGAGCCGCGCAGCAGATCCCACGCCGCGCGGGCATCCGGCGCCGCGGCTTCACGCGAGAGTCGATAGAGCGTCGCAGTCCCCTCCGCACGCTTGATGATGATGCCTGCCTCGAACAGCGCCTTCAGATGCCGGCTCATCGTCGACTGAGGCAGCTGCAGCGCCGAAGCGAGTTCGCCGACGGCGAGTTCCTCGCGCTCGAGCAACCGAAGCATGCGTGCCCGCTGCGGATCAGCGAGCGCTGCGAAGATGGCGATGACCGATGGACCGGCGGGCAACGGGCTGTCGCTCACTGTCCCGGCGGGAGGCCAGTGGTCGGCTCGAAGGCGAGGCCGTACTCCGCGGCCTTGTTGCGCACGGCGCCGGCATTCGGCGCGATGGCGTAGGCCTGGCGGATGCGACGGGTCGCGAGCTTGTTGTCGCCGACCTTCTCGGCGACCTCTGCGGCGACGAGATACGGACGGAAATCACGGCCGTCGCAGATGAGGATCGCACCGTTCGCGGCGAGCGTCGCCACGTCAGGGTCGCCCATCTTCATGCCGTAGTCGGCGAGGAGCATGTAGCTCTCGAGCGAGTTCATGGTGCTGCCGCGCTGCTGAAGGAGCTGCACGAGCTTCTGCTTCTCGCCGAGCTTGAAGTAGACCTTCGCGAGCGCCGCCGCGGCTTCCTGGCTGGCAGGGTTGGCGGCGTAGGCGGTCTCGGCATGCGTGCGCGCCTCGGTCAGGTTGCCGATCTCGGCAAGGCACACGCCGTAGCGGGCCTCGACCTCCCAGTTGCCGGGCGCGCGCTCGAGGATCTCGGCGTAGCCGACGGCGGCCTTCTGGAAGTTGCCAAAGCTGTACGCTTGATCAGCCTCCTGCTTGGCGGCGACCATGGGTCGCGCGCCGGTGCAGGCGGCGAGCAGCATCAGGGGAGCGAACGCGGACAGAACAACGGTACGGCTCGGGGAACGGAACATGGGCAGGATGATAGGGATTTTGCTCGGGCGCGGACAGCGAGAAACGCCGAAGAAACGCGCGCGGCAGAGTGCGGAACAGTAGGACATGAGCGAACCCGTTTCCATTCCCGATTCGCATTCCGCGCAACGCGCCGCGTCTGTCGCGATGCCGGCGCGGATAGCGGTCGCGCTCCATGTCGGAGCCCGAGACGGGGACCACGTCGATCTCTTCGTCGGACCGGTCGGCGAGGCCGATCCGGACGCGCGGATCGCCCGCTGCTGGCGACTGCCGATCGAGGCGTGGCGCGCGGAAGGTCTCGCCAACGGACGGTTTGCGGCGACGGAGATCGAGCTCCATCGCGCGGCGTACCTGTCGATTGCGGAGCCGCGGGAGCTCTCGGGCGGCCGGGGACGGGTCGAGCCGCTCGCACGGGGAGTTGCCGAGGTGGCTGCCGGAATGCCGCTTGCCGTGCGCTGGGGCGAGGTTCGGATCGAGCTCAGCCAGCATGAGGCCACGATCTCAGGGGGTGCCGCGTGACGGGACTCTCGGTCGAGATCTTGGTGGCGCTTGGATTTGCGACCCTCGGACTCCTCGCGGTCGGGCTCGTTGTGGTCGGGCTGCCCGGGGCATGGCTCCTCATCGCCGCCGCGATCACCACCGACCTGCTGCAGGACATGTGGATGCCCGCGGGCGCTTCGCTGACCTTTCATCCGATCACGATCGGTGTGGCCGTGCTCGTGGCCGCCATCGGCGAGGTGCTTGAGTTCGCGCTGTCGGCCGCCGGCGCCAAGCGCTTCGGCGCCTCGCGCGCAGGCATGCTGGGCTCAATCATCGGCGGCGTGCTCGGCGCGCTGGTCGGGACCTGCGCGATCCCGATCCCTGTCGCGGGAACGCTCGCGGGTGCCCTTCTCGGCACGGCCGCCGGCGCCGTGCTTGGCGAGGTCATCGGCGCGAAGCGCGCGCTGAAGGACACGGTTCGGCCCGCAGCCGGCGCCGTGCTCGGTCGCCTCGCGGGCACGCTCGCGAAGCTGCCGTGTGCGGCGGTGGTGTTCGTGATCCTGGCGGTGGCCGCGTTCGCGAAGTGAGGCGCGAACTGCACAAGTCGCTGCAGAAGGCTGATTTAGACGCAATCCAAATCTATCGATTGGAGCTGCATTGACTTGACCCCCTGAGGTTTGAGAAGATGACGCGTCCCTAAGGCGAGTGCCTGTGGGAAGAGATCGACTCGTGGATTTGGGCTCGTTTCGCCCATTCCCGCGTGTGCGCGCGTGCGCGCAGAGAGAGGAAGCACATGGTTCGGATTGATTCGGTGCGTGCTTTGTTCGTGTCGGTCCTCGCGCTTTGCTGCGCGTCCTTCGCCGCCGCGGCGGACCTGCTTGTGCCCAAGCAGTACCCGACCATCCAGGCGGCGATCAACGCGTCGGTGAACGGCGACACGGTCATCGTGTCGGACGGCACCTATCCGGAGCTCATCCGGTTCTTTGGCAAGTCGATCACGCTTCGCTCCGCGAACGGCGCCGCGACGACCGTCATCGACGGCGGCCAGCTTGGCACCACGGTGAAATTCGCGAACGCCGAGACAGCTGCGACCGTGCTCGACGGCTTCACCATCCGCAACGGCCGTGCCGCGGTCGGCGGCGGCATGTACATCAACTCGGCGAGTCCGACGATCCGCAACTGCGTGTTCGCGAACAACACGGCGCTCGACCGCGGCGCAGGCGTGGCAGTCGTGAATGGACGCCCGAGCTTCACTGACTGCGCGTTCAACGACAACACTGCCACCGAGCGCGGCGGCGCGGCATTCCTCATGGTGAACAGCGATGTCACATGGACGAACTGCGCGTTCACGGGCAATCGCGCGATGAACCGCAACGGCGACAGCTACGGCGGCGCGGTTGCTGCGGAATCAGAATCGGACCAGACCTTTACGGGCTGCACCTTCACCTCGAACAAGGCGGAACCTGATACGGGCTACAACGGAGGCGCCCGCGGCGGCGCCGTGTGGCTCAATGGGCCGGTCGGTGTGTTCGCGAACTGCAACTTCACGACGAACGAGGCGAATCCGCGCAGCGGAGATGGATACGGAGGCGCGGTGTACACGGTCACGGCTGCGCCGAGCATCACGGGGTGCGTGTTTACGGGGAACAAGCTCCGCCAGCTCAGCTCGACGAACTACACAGGACACGGCGGCGCGGTGTACATGTCGACGGGGCTGACCTACGACTACAACGAATTCGCGGCGAACTCGATCACGGGGTTCTACGACGCCCGCGGCGGCGCGCTCTACAACGGCGGAAACGGCACCTACACCAACACGCCGTGCAGCAACAACTCCATCACGAGTAGCTCCTACGCCTACGGCGGCGCGCTCTACAACGGCGGAAACGGCACCTACACCAACACGCCGTGCAGCAACAACTCCATCACGAGTAGCTCCTACGCCTACGGCGGCGCGCTCTACAACGGCGGGACTGGAACCTACACCAACACCCCGTGCAGCAACAACTCGATCACCGGAAGTTCCTACGCCTACGGCGGCGCGCTCTACAACAGCGGTAATGCTGATTTCGGCTCGTGCAACTTCACTACCTGCGCGATCACGGGGTCCTCGTACGCGTACGGCGGCGCCGCACACGTCGGCGGCACCGCGAACTACGCGAACTGCGCCTTCCAGAGCTGCACGATCAGCGGCGCGTACCAGGCGCAAGGCGGCGCGGCGTTCACGGGGTCGAATGGCGTCTACATGGACTGCTCGTTCACTTCGAACTCGCTGTCGGCGCAGCGAAACAGCTCGGGCGGCGCGTTGTTCAACGGCGGCACGGGTGTGTACACGAGGGTGCCGTTTGCGTCGAACACTTTGAATGAGACATCGGGCAACTATTACGAATTCTCCCGCGGTGGTGCCCTCTACAACGGCAGCACCGGAGAGTTCGCCAGCTCGCCTTTCACCGACAACTCGGTCACGACTGTCAACAGCGCCGAAGGCGGCGCGCTCTACTGCGGCGGCTCGGCAACGATCGCCGCGTCAGACTTCCTCCGCAATTCGTCGCGCGCGAACTACTACGGTCGCGGCGGCGCTGCCGCGATCGGCGGAGCGCTCATCTGCAGTAACGGCCGCTGCGAGGGCAACGGCACGCGCGGCAATTGGGAGTCGACAGGTGGCGGGTTCTACGCACCGAGCGGCAATGCCACCTTCGCGAGCTTGACCTTCATCAACAACGGACTCACCGACAATTCCACGACGACCAGCGCGGGCGGTGCGGCCTATGTCGGCGGCTCGACGACGGCCACGAACTGTGTGTTCGACTTGAATCGGGCAGCAAGTGCCCACGGCGGCTTCTACTCCGGCGGCGCCGTACTGGCCACGGACTGCAGCTTCACCTCGAATTACACGGGCGGAGGCGGCGGCGCCTTCTCCTGCGGAGGGACTGCGGGCGTCACGCGGTGCACCTTCACTACGAATACAGCGAATGGCGGCGATGGCGGTGCATTCCGCGCAGGCGGCACGGTGACCGCCATCGACTGCCCGTTCAACGCGAACCACTGCGGCGGCACGGGAGGCGCCTTCTACACGACAGACGGAGCCGCCTCGATCACGCGCTGTACCTTCTCATCGAATACGGCAACCAACGGCGAGGGCGGCGCCTTCCGCGCCCGCTACGACGTCACTGCCATCGACTGCCCGTTCAGCGCGAACCACTGTGGAAGTGTCGGCGGGGCGTTCTACACCAGTAGCGGCTCGGCCATCCTCACGAACTGCCCGTTCACGAGCAACTCGTGCGGCATTAGCGGCGGCGCGATCTACGCGGCCTCGTCGGTCACGGCATCGAACTGTTCGTTCCTCACGAACACCGCTGCCAACGACCGTGGCGGTGCGATTCGCGCTGGCGGAACGGTGTCCGCATCCAACACGCCGTTCCGAAACAACAGCTGCCGGTACACCGGTGGCGCGATTCACTGCGGCCGCGTCGGCACGATTGAAGCCGGGGTCTTCGAGAACAACCGCTGCACGGGATCGGGGACTCAGCAAGGCGGAGCAATTTTCTGCGAAGGCAACACGAGCTCGGACTCGATAACGAATGTGCAATTCATCGGGAACTACGCACAGTCGAACACTGGCAGCGAATCATCTGGAGGCGCGATCTGGGGCCTTGCTTTCGGCCCATTCTCCAACTGCGAGTTCCGCGCGAACTCGGCAACGGGCGGCAACGCGTACGGCGGTGCGATCTGGTGTTTCGGCGCAAGCTGGAGCAACTGCACCTTCGCCTCGAACTCCGTCAATACGCCCGCCGGTACAGCGCAAGGCGGCGCGGTGCGAATCGAGGCGGGCTATACGACCGAGTCGAACTTCACCAACTGCTCGTTCCAAAACAACAACACAGACGGCAACGCGACCGCTGGCGGTGCGGTCTACCGAAACTACTACGCGCTCAACTGCGCAAACTGCTTGTTCACGGGCAATAGTGCGCAACGAGGCGGCGCCGTATGCCTCCAAGCGGATGGAAATGACTACGCCAATTCATTTGCCAACTGCCGGTTCGAGAAGAACAGCGGATCGCAAGGCGCGGCGCTTTGGCTGAGGGGCATGCGCCGGCTGCAGCTCACAGACTCCGTCTTCTCCCTCAACCTTGCCTTCGACTCCGGCGGTGCCGTATGGCTGCAGGGATACTCCATGTACAACTCCCAAGCCGCCCGCAACACGTTCGTCGGGAACATTGCCAACGACGGCGGAGCCTTCTACGTGAGCAACTACAGCGGCTGCTGGCAGTTCCCGATGGACAACTGCCTCTTTGCCGCGAACACCGCCACGACCGGTGGCGGCATCTCCAATCCCAACGGCTCGTGCGTGTATCCGGCCGTAGCGAACTCCACGTTCTGCGGCAACACCCCCTCGAACATCGAGGGCTACTGGCAGAACGACGGCAACAACATCTTCGGTTCGGGCACCGACTGCAACGCCAACGGCGTGTGCGACGGCGCGGACATCGGACTCGGCACGAGCGCCGACTGCAATGCCAATGGATCGCCGGATGAGTGCGATATCTCGAGCGGAGCCTCGAACGACATCAACTCGAACGGCATTCCCGACTCGTGCGAGACCGACTGCGACGCCGATGGAATCCCGGACGCGTACGCGGTCGCGAACAACCTCGTGCCCGATTGCAACGCGAACACGATTCCCGACTCGTGCGATATCGCCAGCGGCACGAGCCAGAATGACAACGCCAACGCGATCCCCGATGAGTGCGAGGCGGACTGCAACGCGAACGGCGACCCAGACGACTTCGACATCTCGACCGGCGCTGCGGTCGACTGCAACGCGAACGCGATCCCGGATTCGTGCGATGTCGCCTCGGGCGCAGCCGCGGATTGCAACGGCAATGCGATTCCCGATTCATGCGACATCGCCTCGGGCTTCTCGAGCGACTGCAACGCCAACGCGGTTCCCGATTCCTGCGACATCGCAGCCGGCACGCCCGACTGCAACGCGAACGGACTGCCCGACGCCTGTGACATCGCGAGCGGATTCAGCAATGACGCCAACACCAACGGCGTCCCCGACTCGTGCGAGATCGACTGCAATGCAAACGGGATTCCCGATCGCTTTGAAGTCGCGACGGGAGCCGCGCCCGACTGCAACACGAACGGCATCCCGGACTCGTGCGACATTGCGGCAGGTACGAGCAATGACGTCGACTCGAACGGAGTTCCCGACTCGTGCCAGCCCGATTGCAACGCGAACGGCATACCCGACAGCTATGAGCTGTCGACCGGAACCGGCAGCGACTGCAACACCAACGGCGTCCTCGATGCCTGCGATATCGCAGCGGGAGCTCCTGACATCAACCTCAACGGCGTGATCGACACCTGCGAGTGCGTCGCCGACATCAATCTCGACGGAGTGGTCTCAGGCGGCGATCTCAGCGCAATCCTGGCATTCTGGGGGCCCGTCGGTGCCTTCCCGCGTGCGGACTTGAATGCGGATGGCATCGTCAATGGAGCCGACCTCTCCATCGTCCTCACGAGTTGGGGCGGGTGCAACTGAGCCCCTGGCGATCCCGTGCACATCCCCGCCGCCATGCCCTCGCGATCGTGTGGGCATGGCGGCGGTTCTCTAGCTCCTCCCCTTCCCGTGGTACCGTTCTGCCATGCGCATCGCCCTCCGAATCGCCCTGCTTCTCGTGGCCACGCTGTGGGCGTTCGGTGCCGCTGCGGGGGATGATCCGCCCGTCAAGAAGGCGCTGAAGAAGCCAGTGACCTTCAAGATCGATCTCCGCGACGGCACGCAGGCGCGCGGCAAGGCGACCGCCTTCGACGCAGAGGGCTTCGACGGCGACGGCTCGATCGAGACGCCCGATCCGAAGACCAAGCGCCCGAAGAAGTCGGGCGACTTCACCCGTGCGCGCTGGATCGACGTGGCGCCCGATGATCTCGCAGAGCTCGCGGACCGCCTCCTCGATGCGCGCGACGCGAGCGACTTGCTCCTGAAGGGCGGGCTGCTCCTCATGGTCGGCAAGCAGAGCGCCGGCGACCAGGCGCTCGCCAAGGCCGTCAAGCTCGATCCTGCGCTCAAGGACAAGGCCGACGCCACCCGCGCGCGAGCAGCCGTTGCAGCCGAGGAGGCGGCGCACGCCGAGTACCTCGCCCGCTACAAGCGCATGGCCGACGCGATCCCGAACACGGGCGCGAAGCCATGGGGTCCGCTCTCGATCGACGAGTACAAGAAGGCCGTCGCCACCATGAAGGAGCGCGCAGAGGCGATCTGCCGCGACACCGGCTTCCGCGCGAACGTGGTTGAGACCCGCTACTTCATGCTCTTCGGCGCGGTCGAGCCCTCCGCGATGAACGAATGCGCGCGCAGCCTCGACGCGATGTACGAGAAGGTGCTCGAGCTCTTCGGCATCCCAGCCGGGCTCAACCTCTTCTGGGGCAAGGCCGTCGTCTTCCTCACCCCGACGGAGGACACGTTCCGCGCCGTCGAGGCGGCGGGATTCAAGTCGATGACGCCCCGAGGCGTGGTTGGGCTCTGCCACCAGATGGGGCCGATGGTGTTCGTGAACATGTTCTGGTCGCGCGACCAGGACGTGTTCGACTCGACGCTGATCCATGAGACGGTGCACGGGATCATGCACCGCTACTACAGCGCGCAGCGGCTGCCCGCATGGGCGGACGAAGGGCTCAGCGAGTACATCGCGGCCGTCAGCTTTGCCACGTCGCCCGTCGAGAAGGGACGCATGCCGCAGGCGCTTTCGTACATCCGCGCCGGGCGCAGCGTGGGCGACGTGATGCGGCTCAACTACGGCGATGGCACATGGCCAGGACCCGAGGCCATCGGCTACGCGGTCGGTTACGCGAGCGTCAAGCTCATGGTGCGGCAGCAGCCCGAGGCGTTCGGGCGCTGGATCCGCGCGGTCAAGGGCGGCAAGCCATGGGAGCAGGCGATGCGCGAGGACTTCGGGCATCCCGTCGAGAAGTTCGCGCCGACGATCGAGCAGTGGTATCGGAACCGCGAGTAGCGAGGGCGGCGTGGCGGGGATCGACGCGCGCCGTTCGTGGGTTCACGAAGAGAAGTGAGCAGAGAAGAGAGCGAGGCCGTGCTCCGCGCGCTGGGTCTCTGTCGACTCCTGGTGCAAGCGGTTCCGCAGATTCCGGCTTTGCCTCCATCTGCGGGCACTCATGCATGGTGGTCGCGGCTGCGTGGGACGCGCCCCACGGAAAGGCGGTGCTCACGCACGCAACGAGCACGAGGCTGGCGCTCCGCGCCAGCCCTCCGTGCCACCCGCCGCGCGTTGCGCGGCGGATTTGCAGTACGCATGCGTGTCACCAAAGCGAGCAAAGGCGACGCACCTACGCAAAGCATCCCAGCATCGCCGAGGATTCACTCCGAGGCGATGCCGCCAAAGCGAGCAGCCGCAAGCTGCGAGCGCTCAAACGCGAGCGCTCAAACCTAGATCGTCGCTTCCGTCGCGCTGAGCACTTCCTCGACGGTCGTGCGGCCCTGACGGACCTTCGCGAAGCCGTCCTCGCGCAGCGAGGTCATGCCGCGCTCGGTGCAGAGCCGGCGGAACTCGACCACGTTCGGGTTCGACGCGATCTTGTCGCGCAGGAAGTCGTCGAGCACGAGGAGCTCGTACAGTCCGAGACGCCCTGCGTAGCCCGTCTGGCGGCAGCTCTGGCAGCCGGCGCCCTGGCGAAGCGTCGGCGAGTCGATGCCGTGCGTGAGCAGGAAGTCGCGCTTCTCGTCGTCGACCGCGATGTCGGTGACGCACTTCGAGCAGACGCGGCGGACAAGCCGCTGCGCCAGCACGGAGTTCAGCGCCGCACCGACCAGGAACGGCTCGACGCCGATGTTGATGAGTCGCGTGATCGAGCTTGGCGCATCGTTCGTGTGCAGCGTCGAGAGCACGAGGTGACCGGTGAGCGCAGCCTGGATCGCGGTGGTCGCTGTCTCCAGGTCGCGGATCTCGCCCAGCATCACGACGTCGGGGTCCTGGCGCAGCAGCGCCTTGAGCGCGGCGGCGAAGGTCATGCCGATCTTCTCGTGCGTCTGGATCTGCGTGATGCCGTTCAGGTTGTATTCGATCGGGTCCTCGACCGTGGAGATGTTCATCTTCCGCGTGTCCATCTGGCGGATCGATGAATACAGCGTCGTCGTCTTTCCGCTTCCGGTCGGACCGGTGACCAGGATGATGCCGTGCGGCTGCTCGATCTGCTTCTTCCAGATCGTGAGCGCGTCCTCGCTGAAGCCGAGGTCGTTCAGGCCGACCGAGATCGAGCGGCTGTCGAGGATACGCATGACGGTCTTCTCGCCCTTCGGCGTGGGGACCGTCGAGACGCGGAGGTCGAGCTTGCGCCCGAGCACGGTGGCGCGGATGCGGCCGTCCTGCGGCTTGCGGCGCTCGGCGATGTCCATGTTCGCCATGATCTTGATGCGGCTGGTGATCGCGCCGTGCTTCGAGCGCGGCGGCGTCAGCAGCTCGAACAGGATGCCGTCGATGCGGTAGCGCACCTTCATCACCTTCTCGTCGGGCTCGATGTGGATGTCCGACGCGCCCTCCTTGAGGGCGACCTGGATGATGTGGTTCACGTACTTGACGACCGGCGAGCTCTCGGCTTCCGCCTCGATGTCGCGCTCGACGACGTCGTCCTTCTCGATCTCGATGTCGTCCTCGCCCTCGACGCTGGCGAGGATGGAGTCGATGTCCTCGGCCGTCGTCTGCGCGTGGGCAGCGGCCTCGTGCGAGTGCTGGATCGCGGACTGGATGTCGGTCGGCGCGGCGAGCACGTTGCGGATGCCGATCACGCCGAGCCGACGCTTGATCTCATCGACGAGGAAGACGTCGTCGGCGTTCGCGGTGGCGATGATCGGGCGCGAGCCCTCGCCGCGCAGCGGAAGCACCTGGCTGTTGCGGCAGAAGTCCGCGCCGAGCTTCGAGAAGAGGGCGCGGTCGAACGCCTCCGGCGACTTCGGGTCGATGACGACGAACTGCATGCGCGCGCGCTCGGCGATCACCGACTGCGCGGCGCGCTCGTCGACGCCCTGCTCGCGCAGGATCTCGACGTAGAGCCGTCCGGTGGACTGCTTCTGGAGGCGCTGGGCCGCGAGCACCTGCTCGCTGGTGGCGATGCCGCGCGCGAGGAGCTGATCCTCGAGCGATTCGCCAACGTGCTCCTGATCGGGCGCCCAGACAGGCGCGAGATCCTCGTCTTCGTGACGGGCGCGCTGCTGCGAGGCGCCGCCTGCGGAGGCAGGCGTCGGCTCGGCGGCTGGCGCCGGCGCAGGCGACGCGCCCTGCGGGGCTGCATCGGACGCAGGTGCGATCTCTCCGTACTCGACGTCGTCGAGCGACTCCTCAAGGCTGCCCTCCTGCTCGGCTGGCTCAGCGCCCTTCGGCGCGGAGTAGCCGCCCGCCGACGTGGCGTTGGCGGGCTGCTGCGCGGGAACGCGCTCGACCGGCGCCTGCGGGTGCGGCGCGCCGAGCTGCTTGAGGATGTCGTCGATGTTGAACCTGCCCATCCAGTGCCTTCCTCTCTAAGCTCTCTCTCTCAGTCACTCAGTTGCCCTTGCCGACCGCGACGCGGAAGACCGCCTCGCGCTGCAGGTCCTCGTTCCAGGCGCGAAGGAGGATGCCGTCCTTCGTGATCTCGGTGATGGTGAAGACGACCGTGCTGCCGTTGATCGAGAGCGTCTCGCCGACGCGCAGGACCTGGCCGTTCACGTGCGCCATCGAGTTGGCGGGGTTCGAGCTGACCATCGCCGACTGCACGTGCGCGGCGCGTGCCGCTGCGGCGCAGAGCGCGTCCCACGTCGAGTTGCGCGGCGAGATCATGTCCGGCTCGGGACCCGAAGGAGTCTCGGTGCCGTCGACCTTCATGGCCTTGCTCGGTCCGCTGCCGGAGCCCGGATCCTCGCCCATGAGGATGAACGGGTTCTTCTTGAGGTCCTCGGTGGGGATGCGCGTGCGCATCGTCCCGTCGACGTCAAGCAGCGCGCTGCCGAGCGCCTGCTCGGACTTGCCCTCGCGCTCGGTGAGGAACTTGTCGACGAGCGCCTCCGACTCGGTCTCCGCCGGCGTGGCTGCGCCAGCGCGGCCGATGGCGCGCATCGAGAAGAGGCTGACCACCGCGATCACGGCGACGCTGCCGAAGAGCATCGCGCCGAAGCCGAGGCGCTTGCGCCCCGAGCCGGGGGCGACGGTGATCGCCTCCTTGCCGTCCTCGAACGAGAGCGGCATCTGGCGATCCTCGTCGGCGGGCGAGCCCGTCGAGAGGTCGTTGCTGTTGTGGTTCGTCATTGCTTGCTCCCCGCGGCGAGCGCGGGGTTCGACCCGTTGCTGCCGTCGTTGAAGTAGATGCTGAGCGTGAACTCCGCGCGCATGGAGCCGGTGACGGTCTCCTCCGGGTTGTCGCGCGGACCCATGCCCAGCTTGGTGATCTTCATCTGATGCACGCGCGTGATGCGCGGCAGGCTCTCGACGTCGAGCAGGAACTGGTAGAAGCCGTCGAAGTTCCCTTCGATCGTGGTCTTCAGCGGCAGCTCCATGGCCAGGCCCGCGGGCACGACCTTCTCGCCCTTGACCGAGCGGACGAGCAGGTTCGACTTCTGCGCCAGCTGCGTGACCTGCTCGAGGATGCGGTCGACGCCCTCGCGGTCAGGAAGCTTCTGGTTCAGGCGGTCGAGCTCTTCCTCGCGCTCGACGATCTCGCGGCCGAGGTCGCCGATGCGCCCCGTGAGGCGGCGCAGGTTGTCGAGGCGTACGTTCTTGGCGTTGATCTCCGCGCGCGCCTTCGCGATCTCCTCGTTGCGAGGCTTGAACACGAAGAAGTAGGACGCGATGGGCACGGCGATGAGCACGGCCACGAAGGCGAGATCACGCAAACCACGGTTCGAATTCGTCACGGCTTCACCTCGTTCTCGTTGGACGGCGTCACGGGGGCGGTGGCCGGATTGCTCGGCTCGGTCGCGGTCCCGTTCGGATTGCTTGGCTCAGTGGTCGTTCCGTTGCCGGGCTCCGTCGCGGGCACGGTCGTCGGGACAGTCGTTGTCGGCTCGGTGGTCGGCTCGGTGGTCGCGGGCGCATCGCCAGGCTCGGTGCCCGGCTCGTTGCCCGTCTCGGGGTTCACCAGCACGGGTGCGGTCGGCTCCACCTTCGCGCCGGCGGGCGGCACGGTGATGATGCGCGCGCCATCGAGTGCGCCGCGGTTGATCGGGTCGGTCGGCGTGCGAACCTCGCCAAGACCCTCCCAGCCGCGCACGTCGGCGCCCGGCTCCATGGTCATGGAGATCTTGAACTGGCGCAGGTTCATGCCCTTGATCTCCTTCTCCTCGCTGACCTCGAGGCGGATGCCCGAGAGGAAGGGAAGGCGGGCGAGCGCGCCCATCCAGCGGCTCACGTCGAGATCGTCGGGGGCGACGCCGGTGACCATGATGTTCACGCGGCGACGGACGGGCTCGGGCTTTGCGGCGACCTCAGGCTGCGTGGCCTTGGTCATGCGGCGGGCCTTCGCGGCCTCCTTCGCCTGCGCGCCGGTCTGGCGGTTGCTCTTGATCTCCTCGCTCTTCATCTCGAACTCGATGAGCGAGAGGTTCGCGGGCATCGTGTTGACGAGGCACGCGAGGAGGACGGTGCGCGGAACCGGCTCGATGAGGCCGCGCGCGAGCTCGGCCTTCTCGATCATCTGCGCGCGCATCGCCTCGAGGCGCTTCATCTCGTTGATTTCCTTCGCCGCCTTCTCGGTCTCGTCGTTGATCGAGACCTGTGCGGAGCGAACGGCCGCCCACTGGCGGTTGGTGACCAGGAACGCGCTGAAGACGGCGCCCATCACGATGACGAACAGCGCCAGCGCAAACAGGCCGCTGCGACGCTCGCGGGCATCTCGCACGTAATCCTCGGGGAGAAAGCTCTTCTTGCTTGGCATGGTGTTCCTCGGGGTAGTAATTCCTGATCAGAGGTCGGTGGGTGAAGAGGCGAGGCCGCATGCGACGGCCCAGCCGGGATGCGAGGCCTGCGGCTCGGGAAGCCCTGCGGGCGCTGCGCCGTTGACAAGGAAGCGCGCCATGGGATCGCCGACCTTCGCGGGAAGGCGGAGGCCCGACGCGAGCGACTGGCAGAGGCCGGTGTCGCGCGCCTCGCCGCCCAGGAAGACGACGCGATCGATGCGGCGGTCGCGGAAGAGCGCGGTGTGGTAGCGCGTGCACATCGAGAGCTCGTCGGCGAGGCTCTCGACGGTCTCGCGGACCTCGTTCGACATGTTGCGCGGGGCGTCGGCGGCGACGCTCGAGCCGAGCGCGGGCGCGGCGCCCACGCCGCGGCGGTCGGTCGCGGTGAGCGACACGCCGTTCTCGTTCTCGATCTTCGCGGCGGCGGCGCGGAGGATCGCCATGCCGCCGAGGCCAGTCTCGGCGGGCGCTGCGGCGGCGGGTGCCGGCGCGGGCGCGCCGATGCGGATCGGCTTGATGCCCTCGGCGAGGCGCGCGGTGCGGGCCTCGGCGAGCGTGCAGCGGCGGAGCTCGGACAAGCGGGTGTCGATGGTGCGGCCGGCGATCGAGATCGACTTCGCGAAGGCGAGCTTCGCGCCGTGGCAGATCGCGACCTTGGTGCCGCCGTACCCGAGGTCGACGTACATCGTGGTGATGTTCTCGTCCTCTGCGCGGCGGTTGACGTGGTCGAAGGCGTGGACGAGCGCGGAGATCTCGCCGTGGACGCCGACGACGTTGAGCCTGGTGCGGCGGGCGAGCTCGACGTAGCGCATGACGTCGTCGCGGCTCATCGCGAAGGCGATGTGCTCGATCTTGGCGCTGCCGTCGCGGGTGGTCTCGCAGACCTCGTTGGTGCGCACGACGAGCGCGTCGGGGTCGCAGCCGAGGCCGATGGCGATCTGGAGCTTGATGACGCTCTCGGCGCGCTCGGCGTCGGCGCTGGGGACGCCGACATGCTGGACCAGCATGTGCTGCGAGAAGGGAGCGAGCACGAGGCGGTTCCCGCGGAAGTGGTTCTCACGCAGCGCTTCGGGCAGCTCGCGGGCGAGGAACTCGAAGCGATCCTCCACGGGGCGCGAGCGCAGGTCATCGCTGAAGGCGACGAACGCGGCGGCGCTGACGGTCGGGAGATCGCCGACCGTCGTCTGCACGAGCTTGACGCCCGAGCTTCCGAAGTCAGCGAGGATCGGTGAGTAATGCGAGCGGAACATACCGAAGGGCATCGCGAAACCTCCAACGCGGGACGACAGTCACGGCACCCGCCGAGACGTCCGCTCATCGGCAGGAAAAATGGGTCAAGTGAGGATGGCGACCGAGAAGCCACCCGATGCCGAGCGCCCACTCGGCGCAGACGGAACAGGGTGCCCCGGGGCTGATAAAGGAGGGTCGGGCGCGCAGCGAGGCGCTCGGTCAGGCGCCTGCGCGCTCGGTCTTGATGCGCTCGACGAGGCCTGCGAGCGGAACCACCTGCTGCGACCCCGCGTCGAGGTTCTTGAGGGCGACATTGCCCTCCGCGAGTTCGGCGCCGAGGATCACGGCGAGCCGCGCGCGCGCCTTGCCGGCATCGCCGAGCAGCTTGCCGACGTTCTTGGTGGCCTTCGAAGAGGTCCGCGCGTGCAGTCCAGCGCGGCGCAGCGACGCCAGAAGGCGCGGCAGCTCGGCGTCGGCCGCTTCGCCGCCCGCGGAGATGACGAAAGCGTCGGGCCGCGGCATCAGCGCAGTGCCGTCGTCGGGAAGAAGCTTGCGGTCGCGCAGCACGTTGGCGAGGACGACGTCGCCCATGCCGAAGCCACACGCAGGCATCTTCGGACCGCCGAAGAGCTCGACGAGCCCGTCGTAGCGGCCACCGCCTGCCACCGCGCGCTCGGCGCCCGAGATCTCGTGGACCTCGAAGACGGTGCCGGTGTAGTAGGCGAGCCCGCGCACGATGCCGATGTCGACCGAGCACCAATCGAGGATGCCCGCGCGGTCGGCGGCGGCGCGGACCTCGTCGATTGCCGCGAATTCCTCGGCGGGAATGCCGATTTTCGCCGCCAGCGCCGCCAGCGGCTCGGAGAGGCGCTGGGTGGCGCGCGCCGCGGTGTCGAAGCGGGCGACGGCGTCGGTCGAGAGCCCGAGCGCGCCCGCGCGCTGCGCGAACTCCTCGGGCTTGAGCTTGTCGCGGCGGTCAAGCAGCGTCATCGCATCGGCGGTCTTCTCGGCGGGAACGCCGAGCGCGCCGAGCATCCGCGCGATCGCCACGCGGTGCGAGATGCGCACCTGGACGTCGCCCGGGCGCAGCCCGAGGCGCTCAAGCGCGAGGATCGCGCAGGCGATCACGTCGACGTCGACGGCCGCGCCCTCGGTGCCGAGCGTGTCGATGTTCCACTGCACGAACTCGCGCAGGCGGCCGCGCTGCGGGCGCTCGGCGCGGAACATGTTCGGGATCGCGAACCACTTGACAGGCACGGGCAGCGAGCCTGCGCGTGCGGCGACCATGCGGGCCAGGGTTGGGGTGAACTCTGGGCGCAGGGCGTAGTCGTTCTCGCCACCCGCGCGACGGAAGCTGAACAGCTCGCTCACGATGCCGTCTCCCGACTTCGCGGTGTAGAGCTCGAGGTGCTCGAAGGTAGGGCCCTCGACCTCGTCGAAGCCACAGTCGATCGAGGCGCTCCGCCACGCGTGCTCGATGTGGCGCCGCACGGCGAGATCGCCGGGATAGAAGTCGCGGGTGCCCTTGGGAGCCTGGAACGAGTGCGTGGACATCCGCTGCAGGGTAGCGGCTGCGGAATCCGCGCGTTTCCCGCGGATTTCAGCGGGTCTTGGCGGGCGTCATCTTGGCGATCACGAGCGTCGCGAGCGTCCACGCGATGATCGCGTCCGCCCAGAAGGCAAACACGAACGGCAGCGGCATGCGCATGAAGTTCCCCATCACGCCGTAGCACGCGGTCGCCGCGAAGAGCGCGACCGTGAAGCCGACGAACACCTTTCGCGCGAAGCCACCCTTCACCGTCGAGAGCACGCACGCGAGCAGCAGCGCCGCCACGACCTCGATGACGAAGCCACGGATGAGCTCGACCGGCGGCATCACCTCGCTGCCCGACGCCCGGTAGAGGATCAGCGCGAACGGCCCCGCGCGATGGCGCGCCTCGAACGCCTCGAACTCCGCCTGCTTGGCGGGATCATCGGTCGAGACGCCGTAGCCCTCGGGCATGAAGGGCACGATGTACGCCCCGTCGCCGCCGAGCGATGTTTTGAGCGTGTCGGCGATGGCGACCTCGTTCGGCGTCGGCGGGAACGCGAAGTCCCAGAGCCCGATCGCGGGCCAGGCCATGAATCCCCAGAAGAAGACGACGATCGCGGCGACGAACGCAGCAAGCAGGTGGCGCATGGAGGCAGCGTACTTCCCGCGTGCGATCCCGTGGATGGGGGACGGTCCCCAGGCTCACTTGACGGGCGTCGGTCCCGCCGTGTCAAGGTCCGGCCTCGTCGTCCAGCGGCGCATCGCCTCCGGCCGCTCGATCTTCTTCCGGAAGAGCACCGTGTTGTCGAGGTCGAGGTCGCCCGTCCAGATCCACTTCGCGCCCTTGAAGTCATGCTCGAAGAACGGCTGCTTGGGCTGGATGCGATCCTCTGGCCACTCCGTCGCGTTCGCCCACTTCGAGTCGTCGAAATCGACGGCGAACCAGTTCTCGGGAAGCGGCTCCGACCGCACCTTCGGGCTCGCGGTGTCGCGGTCGATCGGACCGTGGAACACGCACGTCGCCTTCCACGAGGAGTCGGTGACCGTGCCATCCGCGAACTTCAGGATGAATCCGCCGTCGCCGATCGAGCGTCCGTACTCGCACGCTGTCTTCGGATCGGCGTTGTCCTTGGCGATCACCGCGATGGTCATCGGGTACTCGGGCAGCAGGTCGATCGCCACCACGTTGTGGGGCAGGAAGTCGATCGAATCGACGGCGACGAGCTTGCCGTTCACGTAGAGCGCGAACCAGTTGTCGGCGTACATCGCGCCCTTGATGGTGTCGCGCATCTCGGGCTTCACGATGCCGTCCTGCGGGGGCTTGCCGCCCTTGCCGCCCCGACCACCTTGGCCACCTTGGCCACCTTGCCCGCCCTGCTTGCGCGGACCCTCCTGCATGGCGAGTCCGATGCCGCAGAGCGCGACGAAGGCGAGCGTGATGGTGGTTCGCATGTTCATGATGCTGGCTCCGAGGTCAGGGCTTGATCTCATAGCGATCGATGACGGAGCCGTTCGCTTCCTTGCTCGCGGCGGCGCCTCCGCCGCGGCGGCTGCCGCCCGTCGGTGCGCCGGCGGCGACGGTGCGAACGAACTCGAGCTTCGCGGTGCCGTCGGCCTCGACGCGCACGCGCATGTAGCCAGGGCTGCCGAGGATCGTGCCCGACGCGTAGCCGTACTCCTCGGCGCTGCGCGTGCCGCCCGCGATGTTTCCCGGCTGCGGCACGCACTGGTAGTGCACGCCGTCGAGCTGGCTGTGGACGTAGAGGTGGTCGTGTCCGTGGAACACGGCGGAGACGCCGTGCTTCACGAGCAACTGATGGATCGGCACCGGCCAACCTGGGCGGCGCGAGGCGAATCCATCGGTTCCGTCGGCGTTCTTTCCGCCCCACTCGAAGAACGGCGCGCTCTCGACGCCACCGCGGGCGGCCTGCCCACCCACGCCGCCGACGAGGTGATGGATGAACACGAACTTCTGCTTCGCCTTCGATGCAGCGAGCGTCTCCGCGAGCCAGTCGTACTGCGCGCGACCGAGCGTGCGCGACCAGCTCGAATCGACTGGATCGAGCTTCTTGACGTCAGGTCCGCCGCCCGCGCCGCCGCCACCGCCGCGACCGCGTTCCGTGGTCGGCCAGAACGGATCGAGCACGACGAAGAGCGCGTCGCCCCACTCGAACGCGTAGTAGTTCGCGCCGCGCGCGTCCTTCATGACCGTGCTGCCCGTGTACATGCGTCCATCGACGGCGGGCGCAGGGAAGCGTCCGATGCGCTGGCCGTACGACCATTCGGCGATGCCGCGGCCGACATCGCCCTTCTCGCCGTCGTGATTGCCAAGAACCATGAAGAGCGCCATCGAATCGCAGGCGATGCCGAAGTAGTAGCGCTGGGCGTCGTATTGCGGCAGCGCGCGCTCGAAGTCCTGCCCGCGCTTGTCGGTCATGAAGGTGTCGCCGAGGTCGACGAGGAAGTCGGCCTTGTCCGCGCGCATGTTCCTGAGCGTCTGCGTGTAGGTCGTCGGATCCATGTTCGCATCGAGATGCGAGTCGGCCTGGATCACGAAGGTGAACGGCGTGCCCGCGGCGACGCGGGTGCGGAAGCGCGATTCCGCGCCCCATGCGATCTCGCGCGCGCCGCCCGTGGAAAGCCCGACGCGATAGCTGTACTCGGTGCCGGGCTGCAGTCCTGTGAGCTCGACAAGTCCCACGCGATCGGCGGGAATCTTGACCGCCGCAGACTGCTGCTTGCGCGGCGCCTTGTCGGACCAGTACTCGACGGTCGCCTCGGAGTCCTTGGCGACATCGATCGAAACCGTGATCGAGGTCTCGGTCGGACGAGCGAGGATGACGTCGATGTCGTGGGCAGGCACGTCGGTATGGAACGCCGTCATGCGCTCGAGCAGTCCGCGCTCCTCGCCCGTCGCGCGACCACCGCCGCCACCTTGACCGCCACCGCCGGCTTGACCGCCGCGCTGGCGACCTCCGCCGCCACCGCCCTGACCACCACTTCCTTGACCACCGCCTTGACCACCAGCTTGCCCACCCTGGCCACCTTGGCCACCACGCGGACGACGCTCACCCTCCGCGCCCCCGCCTCCACCCGCACCTGCGCCGCCGGCACCATCTGGGCGCGCGTAGCGAAGGTCGAGCGATGCAGTGCCGACGGTGATGTCCTTCATGGCTGCGAGCAGCTCCTCGCGCGTCGCAGCGGCGCCGCTGAGCTTCGGCGCTGCAGAGAGCGCGTACAGCATGGCGGTGTAGATCTTCTCGCCAGGACCCTGTGAGCACGGCGGCGCATACTCCGCACGGCGATTCACGTTGTTC
>JBEGLX010000043.1:0-29892 GCA_041183345.1 Planctomycetota bacterium | reverse complement strand
TACGGATCAGGCCTGATGACCACGCCGCTCGGCATGACCGTGGCTGCGGACGGGCGCGTGATCGTCGTCGGCATCGAGAGTCACAACGAGATCCGCTTCGAGCCGAACCTGCGTGGCGTCTTCGTGCGCGCGGAGGCGGCGGTGCTCAGCCCCGGCACAGCCAAGGGCGCGCCCGCGGTGCTCGCCCGCGGCGATCTCAATCCGCATCTCGCCTACGTCGTCCCGCAGGTTCCGTTCCTTGATCGGCTCGCATCGCTGGGCGACCCGCGCATGGTGGTCGCCAGCGCCGACGGCACGCGCGCGTACGTCGCGGGCATGGGCTCGTCGAACGTGATCGGCTTCGACCCCTCCTCGCTCGCGCGCGTCGCCCGCTGCGACGTCGGCGAGGGCCCGACCGGGCTCGTCCTCGACCAGTCCCGCGCACGCCTCTACGTGCTCAACCGCTTCTCGTCGACGGTGTCGGTGATCGACGAGCAGTCCTTCGCAGAGATCGGCGAGGTTGGCTTCTTCGACCCGCTGCCCCTCGAACTCACCCGAGGGAGGAAGTTCCTCTATGACTCGCACCTGACCTCGGGTCTCGGGCAGGCATCGTGCGCCTCATGCCACATCGACGCGCGCAGCGACGGCCTGGTGTGGGACATGGGAAGCCCGGCGGGCTCGATGGAGGCGTTCAACCAGGTCTGCAACCTGGAGCTCGGCACGCCCGACGAGTGCGCGCCGTGGCATCCGATGAAGGGACCGATGGCGTCGCAGACGCTGCTCGGGCTTGCCGGAAACGAGCCCTTCCACTGGCGCGGCGACCGCGCCTACATCGCCAACTTCGCCCAGCTCGCCCGCACGCTGCAGGGCATGGAGCGCGATCTCACCGAGACCGAGCTCAAGCACCTCGACGACTACCTGACCGCGATCGCGATGACGCCGAACCCGAACCGCGCCCGCGATGGCTCGCTGCGGCAGATCGCGGGCGGCGGCGACGCGCTGCGCGGACAGATGCTCTTCCATGCGGGCGGCGCCACCTTCGGCGCCTGCGCGCGCTGCCACGCCTCGCCCGCCGGCGGCGGTGCGGGCGTGTTCAGCACGCAGACCTTCGGCGACACCCAGCAGCTCGCGATTCCTGACCTTCGGCAGGCATTCATGAAGGCCGGCTTCGACCGGAGCGCGACGTCGCCTGGCCGCGGCTTCGGCTTCGGCCATGACGGCAGCGGCGGCTCGCTCGTCGAGTTCCTGGGGAAGCACATGGTTGGGCCGATCGGCTCTGGCGCGAGCGAGGAAGACCGCCGCGACCTCGCTGCGTTCGTGATGTCGTGGGACACGGGGATGCACCCCGCGGTGGGCGCGCAGGCCACGGTCGACGGCAGCAGTGCGTCGCGGGCGCGGCGCGATGAGCTCCTCGCGCTGGCGCTGGCGGGCCACGCGGACCTGACCGCCAAGTGCGTGGTCGATGGCATCGAGCGCGGCTTCCTCTTCACGGGGCTCTCGTTCCTCTCGGACATCGCGGGCGAGCCCTGGACCGTCGAGGGGATGGACGCGATCGCAGCCTCGGGAGTGCCGGTGACCTACACGCTGGTGCCGACATCGATGGGCGGGCGCGCGCTCGATCGCGATGGCGATGGCTTCTCAGACGGGGATGAGCGCGCCCAGTGCACCGATCCGGCCGATCCGCTCAGCCAGCCGTCACCCTGCAGAGCCGATATTGCGGGCGCAGACGGGCTCGTGGATGGCGCCGACCTGGCGGCCGTCCTCAACGCCTGGGGGAGCGCTGGCGGGGCTGCGGACCTCGATTGCAGCGGCACCGTCGATGGTCAGGACCTCGCGGAGGTCCTGAACGGCTGGGGCCCCTGCGGACAGCTCCACTGACAAGCCGCGGTCGGACGGCGCGAAAACCAATGGAAATGGCGGGGATTTCGTTGTCCTGTCGGGAGTTGCCATTACGTTGCCCTTGCCGGGGGCCCGGCTTTGGAGACGGTTATGACCCGCCTAGATGTTGCAGCGATGGCAGTCGGAGCGATGTGTGCGTGCTCCGTGGGAAGCGCACAGAGCTTCGTTCACTTCGAGAGCCCGCACGTCCACCCGATCGAGCTGACCCCCGACGGCGCCACGCTTGTCGCCGTCAACACCGCCGATGCACGCATCGAGGTCTACGACGTGCTTCCCGCGGCGCCCTACCTGCGCCACGCCGGCTCGGTCGCCGTCGGCATCGAGCCCGTATCGGTGCGCGCACGCTCCGCGTCCGAGGTCTGGGTCGTCAACCACATCTCCGACTCGATCAGCATCGTGAACCTGAACACGATGGCGGTCACCGCCACGCTGCTCACGGGCGACGAGCCCTGCGATGTCGTCTTCGCCGGCAAGGCGGGGCGCGCCTTCGTGACCGCATCGCAGTTGAACCGCGTCGAGGTCTACACCCCGACGAACCTCGCCGCTGCGCCCACCATCATCCCGATCGCGGGCGAGGATCCGCGCGCGCTCGCGACCGACGGCACCTACGTCTACGCCGCGATCTTCGAGTCGGGCAACGACACCACCGTCATACCCGAGACGCGCGTCTCGACCGCGTCGATGAATCCGTATCCCGGCGACCCGAACCCACCGCCGAACGCGGGCACGGGCTTCTCGCCGCCGCTCACGCCCGGACTTCCCACCGCGCCGCGCGCGGGCCTGATCGTGCGCCGTGACAGCGCCGGCGTCTGGCGCGACGTGAACAACACCAACTGGAACAGCGCCGTCAGCTGGAACCTGCTGAGCAACGACGTCGCGATCATCAACGCGAACTCGCTCGCGACCACGTATGCCAAGGGCTTCATGACCACGCCGATGGCGCTCGGGATGATGCCGGACGGCCGCCTGCTCGCCGTCGGCACCGAGTCGAAGAACGAAGTCCGGTTCGAGTCGGTCCTGCGCGGCGTCTTCGTGCGCTCCGAAGCCGCGATCCTGCCTGTCGCCGGGGCGACCACGAGCTCGCGCGGCGACCTGAATCCGCACCTCACCTACGCGACGGGCAACGTTCCCGCCGTGCAGCGCCTGCTCTCGATCGGCGACCCGCGCGGCGTGGTCGCCAGCGCCAATGGCGCACGCGCCTACGCGGTCGGGCTCGGCTCGTCCAACATCGTCGCCTTCTCGCCGACGAACTACGCGCGGCTCGGGCTCTGCAACGTCGGCGAAGGTCCCACGGGCATCGTGCTCGATGCAGCCAACGCGCGGCTCTTCACGCTCAATCGCTTCGGCGGATCGGTCTCGGTCGTCGATGAATCGTCGCTCACGGCGCTTGCCGAGGTGCCCTTCTTCGATCCGACTCCGCAGGTCGTGCGCAATGGCCGTCCGATCGTCTTCGACACCCACCTGACATCGGGGCTCGGGCAGGCATCGTGCGCGAGCTGCCACATCGACGCGCGCATGGACCAGCTGTCGTGGGACCTCGGCGACCCGTCGGGCACCGTGAAGCCCTTCAACCAGTCGTGCAATCTCGGCATCCCGGGCGCAGGCAACTGCAACAACTGGCATCCGCTGAAGGGACCGATGGCCACGCAGACCCTCGTCGGCCTCACCGGGCTGGCCCCCTTCCACTGGCGCGGCGATCGCGACAACCTCGGGCAGTTCGCCCACACGGCCTCGGCGCTGCTCGGGACCGACGGAGACTTCACCACGAACGAGATGAACCGGATGGACGCGTATCTCGCGTCGATCTCGTTCCCGCCGAACCCGAACCGCAACATCGACGGCTCGCTCAAGACGAGCCTCGCCGGCGGCAATCCAGTGACCGGCGCGAACCTCTACTCGAACGGCAACCTCGACTTCGTGCAGTGCGTGACCTGCCACACGTTCCCCACGGGCGGCAGCAACCAGATCATCAGCGCCAACCTGCTGGCCGAGCCGCAGGCGATGAAGGTGCCGCAGCTCCGCAACATGTACGAGAAGACGGGCTTCGACTCGCTCACGAGCGCCTCGAACACCCGCGGCTTCGGCTTCACCCATGACGGCGCGGTGCCCACGCTGTTCGACTTCTTCAAGCTGAGCGTGTTCAACTTCGCCGCCGGCGCCGCGGGCGACCAGCAGCGCCGCGACATCGTGGCGTTCATGCTCTCGTTCGACACCGGCACGCACGCATCGGTGGGCGCGCAGGCGACCATGGGCGGCGCTGCGCCGAACGGTTCCGCGCGCCGCAACCAGCTGGTCACCATCGCCAATGCGGGCAGCTCGCAGCTCACCGCGCGCGCGGTCGTGAACGGCGTCGAGCGCAGCTACCTCTACCAGTCGGGTTCGTTCCAGACCGACGTGGCGGGCGAAGTGCGCACGCTTGCCGAGCTCGATGCGCTCGCGACGGCGGGCTCGGTCGTGACCTACACGCTGGTGCCGAACGGCACGGGCGCGCGCGTCCTCGACCGCGATGGCGACGGGTTCCGCGACGGCGACGAGCGCGCCGCCTGCAGCGATCCAGCCGATGCGCAGAGCACGCCGAACTCGACCTGCCGCTTCGACATCGCCGGCAACAACGGCGTGATCGACGGACAGGACCTCGGCGTCCTCCTCGGCAACTGGGGCGGCTCGGGCACGGGCGACCTCAACTGCGACGGCGTCATCAGCGGCGCGGACCTCGGCATCCTGCTCGGGTCATGGGGCGTGTGCCAGTAGCACGCGGACTACACATGCCGCGGTGACGGCAGCAGCGCGTTCGCGACGAGGAGTCCGGCCGCGATCGATGCCGCCACGACAAGCGCGGAGATCGCGGTGTTGAGCCCCGCGATGGTGTCGCTCGTGATGAGTCCCTGCATGCCGCGGAACCCAAGGCTTCCTGGCAGAAGCAGTGCGAGGCCAGGCAGCACGATCGCAAGCGTCGGCCTGCGGCGGAAGCGCGCGTACAGGTTGCCGAGCATGCCGACTGCGGCGGCGGCGATCACGGGCGCGAGTTCGCTGCCGCCGATCTCGCGCGCGGCGCGCACGGCGACCCAGCCGGCGATGCAGGAGATCAGCACCACGATCGCGCGGCGCGGACGCGCTTGGAAGACGATGGCGAGGCCGCTCGCGATGGCGACGAGCGCGACGAGCAGCGCAAGCGAGACGCCAGCCGTCTGGGTCACGGGGACGACCACGCTCGAGTGCTGCGGAAGGCCGAGCGCGTCGGCCATGCGGTCGCCGATGCCCGCGCCCATGCCGACCACCACGAGCGTGGTGATCGCGCCGATGAGCCGCGCGCTGCCCGACGCGAGGTTGCGCGTCGAGAGCTCGCTCATCGCGGTCGCCAGCGAGAGGCCGGGGAGCAGCGTGACGAGACCGGCGAGGGCGACGACCGATGCCGTCGGATCGAAGCCGGAGCGGCGGAGCAGCAGGACGACGAGCCCGGCCACGACCGTGGCGATCGCCGCCGAGGCGAACTCGGCAAGCAGCTCGCGCTCACGGCGGCCGGCGGCGAGGGCGATGGTCCCGCCGACGACGAATCCGATCGGGACCGCGGCGAGCATCTCGAGCCAGGATCCGCCGAGGAAGAACGCGGCGCCCGCAGAGAAGAGCGCGTACCCGAGGCAATTCATCGGGACGGTCGGACGCGAGAGCCGGCCCTGGACGCGCGCAAGCGCCGTGTTTCCCTGCTCGGCGTCGTACTCGCCGCGGGCCACGCGGTCTGCGACCAGGAACGTTTCCTCGAGCATCGCCAGTTTCGGCGAGCCCGGATCGACGCGGAAGCTGATCACCCGCTGCGCGCCCTCCTCGCCGATCGAGATGTTGATCCACGTCGGCAGCGAGAAGACCGAGAGCCGCACGCCGAGGCGGTCGGCGCAGTTCTGGAGAAGCCCCTCGAGCCGATGCGCGGGCGTGCCCGCCTCATGCAGCATGCGCGCAAGCCGGGCGAGGAACCGGTCGGCGGCGGCGGGTTCGAGAGCGGGATCGTCGGATTCCACGGGCATCGCGGGACTGTAGCGTGACCCGACTTCCAAGAGACATCGACGGGAGATACCGACAGGAGACGCCTGATGTAGACTCTGCGGATGCTCGTTCGGCGGATCTACGACGCGCATCTCGCCCAGGCTTCCTACCTCGTCGGCTGTCGCTCGACCGGGGAGGCGATCGTCATCGATCCCGCCTGCGACATCGATCGCTACATCGCCCTCGCGGCCGAGGAGAAGGTGCGCATCGTGGCGGTGGCAGAGACCCACGTGCACGCCGACTTCGTGAGCGGGATCTGCGGGTTCATCCGCCATCACCCCGTGCGCGCGTACGTGAGCGCCGAGGGACCCGATCCTGCGTGGATGACGGCTGCGCCGCTCGCCGCGGGCGCTGAGGTCATCCGGCTGCATGCGGGCGACCGGTTCCGCGTCGGCAGGCTCGAGTTCCTTGCGCGGCATACGCCCGGCCACACGCGCGAGAGCCTCACTTTCGAGCTCCCCGTGAAGGGCGCATCCGCGGGCACGCGGCTGCTCTTCTCGGGCGACTTCCTCTTCGCGGGCGACGTCGGGCGCCCCGACCTCGGCGTCTTCGCAACCGAGGGCATGTCGCTGCGCGAGTCGGTCGACAAGCTGCGGGCCTCGCTCGAGCAACTCGATGACATGCCCGCCGACACCCAGGTGCTGCCCGGTCACGGCGCCGGCAGCGAATGCGGCAAGTCGATCTGCAACATCCCCGCGACCACGCTCGGGATCGAGCGCGTCATCAACCGCGCGGTGCGGAGCAAGGCCGACGAGGGAAGGTTCCACCAGACCGTCCTCGACGGGAACACGGCGCCGCCGCCCTACTTCGCGCGCGTGAAGAAGCTCAACGAGTCGGGCGCGCGCGCCATGACCGAGCCGCCCGCGGCGCGCCAGCTGTCGCCCGCCGAGTTCGCCGAGCGCTGCGAGCGCCCCGAGTTCACGGTGATCGATACGCGCCCCTGGAACGACTATCTCGATTCGCGGCTCCCCTACTCGATCAGCGCGCCGTTCGAGCGCTCGTTCGGGCCGACGGTGGCGAACTACCTCGAGGAAGACGACCGCGTGGTGCTGATCGCAGACGCGGCGACGGTGCCCGACATCGTGCGCGTCCTGCTGCGCGTGGGCGTCGCGCCCGACGCGATCGAGGGTTTCATCGAGCCGCGCGCGGTGAGCGCGCTCGCGACGGGCTCGTTCGCGACCGCCGGGGTCGATGACATCGCGCCGTGGCGCGCCCAGGAGCTCGTCGAGCGCGGCGAAGTGACCGTGGTCGACGTGCGCACGTGCAGTGAGTTCGCAGCGGGACACCTCCCCGGCGCGCACCACATCCCCTACACCCATCTGCGCACGCGCTCAGGCGAGCTCGACCACACGCGTCCCGTCCTCTGCTATTGCCGCAGCGGGAACCGCAGCGCGCGCGCCGCGGCGTTCCTCGCGCGCAGCGGCTTCACCGCGTTCAACATGCGCGGTGGCTACTGGCCGTACGCGGGGCGCGGGTTCAGGGTCGAGGCGTAGGCGACGCAGATGCTGCGGCGCGATCGCGCGCGAGGCGCACCGAGAGCGGAATCGAGTCAAGCAGACGGGTCTCGCCATTCGCCCCGATGGAGACGATCGCGGAGCCATCGGGCAGCCAGCCGAGCCATGACACGATCTGCTGGTGCGGCGTGAAGGTCGTGATCGGCGCGCCTGTCTCCAGCCACCACAGCCGGATCGTGCCGTCACCGCCGCCTGTCGCGATCATGGTGCCGTCGGGGGAGATCGCGGCGGCGGGCGCGATATCGCGATGCCGCCTGAGCATGATGGGTGGCGCGATCGCCGAGGTCGGGATGACCTCAGCACCTCCAGGCGACGTGACGCCGACTGTTCCACTCAGCGAGGGAAACACCCATCGGCCGTCACTTCGAAGAACCGTTGCCGCGGAGTACTGCTTGCGCGGAGCAGTGCGGATCTGCCCTCCTTCAAGAATGCAGTCGACGCCAGCCATAGCGGTCGTGAGCACATAGAGCCGATCGGCTGCATACCACGCGATTCGTCCGAGCAGCACCGGACCGACAGGCGCACTGGCGACCGGATTCGCGTCGCGAGAATGGATGAGCAGGCGATCGCCGCTGAGGATTGCGACCAACGTCGCATCATCGTTCCAGTCGACTCGCGAGATGGGAGCAGCAGGGTCTGCCTCGATCGCGTGCTCTGCGACCGAACCCGACACCAGCTCGTGAACGCGCAGGATGCCAGATGACACGGTGGCGATGAATCGTCCATCCCGCGACTGCGCGACCGCGCGCGTCGCCTCGACGCGACCGCGCTCGCGCCACACGCCTTCCCCGACATCGAGCTCGCGCACCGCGCCGTCCTCGCCGATCGCGCGGATCGCGCGGTCGCCGATCATCCGAACGCTGCGCGGACCAACAGGGAGCGATTGCGGGGTGAGGCTCCAACGGCTTCCTGCGCCAAGGAAGGCTGCGAAGTGGCCGATGCTGGCTGCGAGCACGCCGTCGCGTGTCTCGGCGAGCGCCCAGGCAGGCTCGGTCGTGTTGACGGAGCTGGTATCCAGCAGCCTGCCCGTGGAGGCATCGATCGTGTGTACCCGCCCGCCGCGGTCGCCCGCGAAGACGAGCGCTCCGTCGCGCGAGAAGGCGACCGACCAGACGGAATGGCGCACCTCGCAGACGTGCTCGATCGCGCCCGTGCGCGCGTCCGCGATGTGGACGCGTCCTGCGTCATTTCCGACCGCAACGAGGAGTCCATCGGGAGAGACACCGACGGATCGAGCCGAGCCCGCGTTCAGGCGGAAGCCATCGATCAGTCGTGGCGGTCCCTGCTCAGGGACCTCGACGGCGATCACGCGGCGATCCCCCATGACGGCGTAGGCGGGGCCCTGTCCGAGCCATGCGGCGCTGCCAAGGTCGAAGCCCGTCGCGAGTTCTGCGAACTCGGCCTTGCCAGTCGACTGACGGAACACCCCGATCGACCGCGGGCCAACCAGGAGCATGCGATCGCCGTCCGAGCATGGCAGGATCCCGCGCAGCACTTCGGAGAGCGTGAGGAGCGGCGTGAGCGAGCCATTCGACTCGTGACGGAGGAAGCGCCCGCCGACGTCAGCGGCGTAGATGACGGAACCGTCCCACGAGCAGCCCACTGCATAAATCGCCGAGTTGGTGACGGGCGACAGGCGTGATACCAACGGCGGGCCGCCATCGGCGGGGAAGTCGAAGACGGCCACCTGCCCGCCGTCACTTCCCACGACCCAGCGCGATCGATCGGGACTGAGCGCGCCGGCCATGGCGTTGCCCGTTCCGATCGCAATCGATGGAAACACCACTTCGTCGACGAAGCGGTGGATCATGCCGCTGACGAGTGCGGGCTCGACGCTGTCGATATCGAGCGGGCGATCGCCCTCGAGCGGAATCAGCCCGCGCTCGGCGTCGATGGTGGCGAGTTCGAGGCGCAGGCGGTCGCGATCGGCGCGCGCCTGGCGGAGCGATCCAAAGGCAACGACACCCGCCGTGATGAGCGCTGCCGTCGAGATGACCGCGGCGGTCGTCCACGCGGGATTGTTGCGGGCCGCGCGGAGCACGCGCTCGAAGCCCGGCTCGGGGCGCGCACGCACGCTGCGCGAGGCGGCGAACGCGCGCAGGTCGTCTGCGAACTCGCTCATCGAGGCGTAGCGGCGATCGCGGTCCTTCGCCATCGCCTTCATGGCGATCGCGGAGAGGTCGCGGGGGATGGTCGCGTCGACCAGATGCGGAATCGCCGGGTTGACCGAGCGCATGATCTGGGCCGCATCGAAATAGAGATGGCGCGGGATGTCGTACGGTCGGCGGCCCGTGAGCGATTCGTAGAGGATCACGCCGAGCGCGTGGATGTCGATTCGGGTGTCGACCTCGAGCGGCGCGAGCTCGAACTGCTCGGGCGCCATGTAGGCGGGCGTGCCGATGAGGGAGCCGGCGACGGTCTCGTCCTGCTCTGCGGGGTCGCCGGAGACGAGGCGGGCGATGCCGAAGTCGATGACGTGCGGACGGTCGTCGCCGCCGATCAGGATGTTCGTGGGCTTCAGGTCGCGGTGAATCACACCGCGGCTGTGGCCGTGCTGCATGCCATCGCAGATCTCGGCCATGCGGAGCGCGACGTCGCGGCGCGTGCGGCGCGGCGCGCGGGCCCAGTCGACGAAGGTGACGGCGCCGTCGATCCGCTCCATCACGATGTACGGGAGATCGATGTCGCTGCGGCGCTCGGTGCCCGAGGCGTAGATGCGCGCGAGCGCAGGGTGCAGCAGGCGGCCGAGCGCGTAGGCCTCGGTGCGGAAGCGACGGAGGTGGCTCGCGCGTGCGTGGGCCAGGCGCAGTACCTTGACCGCGACCGCGCGCGGCGGGTCGCGCTGGCGCGCGCCGAAGACGGTGCCGATGCCGCCGCGGCCGATGACATCCTCGATCACGCATCCGCCGATCGTGTCGCCGACGGCGGGTTCGCCCACGAAGGGATCGCTCTCGCCGCGCTCGACCCTCTCGGCGGCTTCGCGCGACTCCGGGTCGGGGAGGTGCGCGATGAGCTCGCGCAGCTCGCCCGCGCGCGCGGCGTCGCGGCCCTCGAGCCCGCGCAGGAAGACCTCGCGCGCCTCGGTGTCGAGCGCGAGCGCCTCGTCGAGGAGATCGGCGAGGATGTCGGCGCTGTCGTCGCCGGTGGGATCGGGTGCGGAGCCGTCGGACATGCGATGAGGCGCTGGCTGCGTTCAGGCGGACGCGCTGCCAGCGGCGGCGAGTTCGCGACGAAGGAGCGCCCTGCCGAGGTTCCACCGCTTCGAGACCGTGCGCGGGCGGACGCCGAGCACGACCGCGGTGTCCTCGAGCGAGAGGCCTGCCATCGCTCGGAGCCATACGACATCGGCGACCTCGGGCGCACGCTTTCGCAGGCGCTCGAGGGCTGCTGCGATCACGGGCCCGAACTCGGCGATGTCCTCGAGGGTGGTGTCGTGCGCGGGCGCGGGGACGATGTCCTCCTGGAACGCGCCGAGCTCGACGGGGCGCTCGCCGCCGCCCCGCTTGCGGCGGGTGGCTGTGCGGCGCCAGTCGATGATGAACTGACCCATGGCGCGGGCGACGGCGCCGAAGAAGTGCGCGCGGCTGTCCCATGCCGGGCGCTCGCCGCGCGAGCCACCCGAGCCGGGGCCGAAGGTCTTCACGAACGACTCGTGGATGATCGTCGTCGGGCTCGGCGCGTGGACGCTGTCGGCGCGCACCGCCGGGCGCACGCCGCGCGCGATGGCGAGGAGCTCGCCGTACGAGCGCGACCAGACCGCGTTGGTGGCGATGCCATCGCCGCCCGCTGCGCGGTTCAGGAGCACGGTGAAGTCGTCGGGGACGGTCGACGGCATGCCCCCAATGTACTTGGATGTGGTTGACGGGCGAAGCGCGGAAATCGCGGTTTCCGAAGATGCTGCGCAGGCGGGGTTTGGCGCGCGGGCGGCGGGAACCGGGACAAAAGGCGGCAGACCGGGCGCATGCAGGCTGTACCTTGTGCTCTCTGACAATCCGAGGAGACTCTGATGACGAAGCGCGAACGGATCGGTGCGTGTGTGGTCGCTGGCTCGATGGCTGCCGTGGTGGCCGCAAGCGCGTGGGCGGACGGCACGGTGGTGTGCTGGGGGTACAACGACTACGGCCAGTGCAACGTGCCCGCGGATCTGGGAAGCGTGAAGGGGCTGGGGAGGGGGTCGGGGAACTACTACAACACCTGGGTGATTCGCTCGGGACTGGATGGCGCTGGATGGGGGAATGCCGACCCGTGTCTTGAGTTCCCGAAGAACAGTGGCTTCTTGGGCCGGCTGGCCGTGAGGGAGGGAAGTCCGATCTTCGTTCGCGGTGACCTCACCGTGTCCTCACTTCCCTGTGGCTACGGCGGCGCCTTCAGTCAAGCGATTGACGTGGCTACCAACTACTACTTCACCCTGAGCCGCCTCGCCGATGGGACGATTCGGTTTTCCGGGGACTGTTTGTACGGGGTCTGCACTGTCCCAGCAGCTGCATCCCCTTCGAGCGCCGTTGCCGCAGGCAACTGGTTTGGTGTCTCACTACGTACCGATGCAAACATTGTCTGCTGGGGGCGCAATGATCTCGGACAGTGCAACGCGCCTGCAACCATCGGATCCGTAAGCAAGATCGCTGCGGGCGGATTCCACTCGATGGCACTGCGCATCGACGGAAGCGTTGCGTGCTGGGGATCCGATGCCGAGGGGCAGTGCGCCGTCCCTGAGAATCTCGGCACTGTTGTCGAGATTGCGGGCGGTGGAAAACACTCGGTCGCGCTCGATCAAGACGGCACGGTACATTGCTGGGGCTTCAGCGCCTATGGTCAGTGCCATGTGCCTGCGAGCATCGGCCCAGTAACGGCGATCTCCGCGGGGGGGCTCCATACAATGGCCATCTCCTGCGGACTGAAGGTCGACAACCACATCTCGCCGAACCTTGGCCAGTTCGGCTTTGGCGAAGGTAAGCAGCACACGTTCGCCGAGCTACCCGCTGCGAGCGCTGCGCCCGTGACCGTGACCGTCTGGGCGCGCGGCGACCTCGACCTCGCGAGCGAGTTCCTTACCATCAGTGTCGATGGAATCGTCGTCGGCGCTGCCTTCAACAATGTGGGCGATGTGACCTCGGATTGTGGTAGCTCAGGCCAGTATCGCGCCGCCTTCACGCTCACCGAGGCGCAATACGCCGCCTTCGCGTCGGATGGTTCGATCACCGTGCGCGCAGAGCCCTCGATCGGCGTGAGCCCCACGCAGTGCGGGAACGCCGCGCTCTACCTCCAGCTCGACACCACCCGCCCCTGCGCCGACTGCAACGGCAACGGCCGCAACGACGCCTGCGACATCGACCTCAACCCCCTGCTCGACTGCGACCAGAACGGCGTGCCCGACAGCTGCGAGGGCACGGGTGGCGGCACCGACTGCAACGGCAACCAGATCTCGGACAGCTGCGAGATCGTGGCCAATCCCGTGCTCGACTGCGACTCGAACGGCGAAATCGACTCCTGCGAGATCGCTGCGAACCCAGCGCTCGACTGCAACACCAACGGGCGCATCGACTCGTGCGATGTCGTGGGCGAGTTCGGCGTGTTCGACTGCGACAACGACAACCTCATCGACACCTGCGAGATCGCTGCGAACCCTGGCCTCGACTGCAACCTGAACGGCAGGCTCGATTCGTGCGACATCGCCACGGGCACGCAGGACAAGGACTTCGACGGCCGACCCGACAGCTGCGAGTTCGCCAAGGGCGACTTCAACCTCGACGGGCAGATCAACGGTGCCGACCTCGCCGGCCTGCTCGCCATTTGGGGCCTCGCCAACCCGCCCTACGGCGACTTCAACGGCGACAACTACATCGCCGGCGCAGACCTGTCGATCCTGCTCAGCCGCTGGGGGCCGGTGGTGTATTGAGCCCGAGAGCGGGCTGTCGCTCGACGCGCGAACTCGACCGGGACAGATCGGTCCGCCCTTTCGATCGGAATTGAAAGGACGCCCGCGGCTGTGACTTGTGCCGAAGGCACGCGACTCGGTCGAGGACGCCGAAGGTCTGTGCGTAGCGAAGCGCTACCGTGCACCCGTCCCCGTTGCGAGGAGTTTCCGATGGCAATGCGCGTTCCGGTGGGTGCGTGGCTCCTTGGCGGGGCCGTGGCTGCGTTCGCAACGGCTTCGGCCGCTCGGGGCGATGGCCCCGTGGTGTGCTGGGGCGACAACGGCTTCGGGCAGTGCGATGTGCCCGCTGGGCTCGGGAGCGTGCGCGGGCTTGGACGCGGGGCGGGCAACGACTCGAACACCTGGGTCGTCCGCTCGGGTCTCGACATCCAAGGCTGGGGAGCGCAGAACTGCCCGATCGATCTCCTGCCGAGAAACGCCGGCATCATCCGTTCGATCGCGACCTCGCGGAATGGAATCGTCCTCGTCCGTGCCGACCAAAGCACCGATGGCGTCTGCAACTTGTCCGGCGAGCCGGGCGGCGTCGTCGATCTCGCTTCGGCGAGCAGCCTCGTCGTGAGTTGCCTCCTGGACGGTTCGATCCGCGTCAACGGAAACTGTCTCGAGGGTGTCTGCGAGGTGCCCGCTGCGGCCCAGCCCGCACGCGCCGTCGCAGCGGGATTCCGCTTCGCGATGTCGCTACGCCGGGATGGCTCCGTCATCTGCTGGGGTCGGAATGCCGAAGGCCAGTGCGATGTTCCACCGTCTATTGGTCCCGCGTCCAGGATCGCCGCCGGGAACATGCACGGGATGGCCTTGCGCACCGACGGCACCGTCGCATGCTGGGGCTACAACGGCGAGGGGCAGTGCGATGTCCCGAAGGACCTTTCCGGCGTCGTCGATGTGGCTGCGGGCGGATATCACTCCGTCGCGCTGACCGCAGATGCGACGGTGCGGTGCTGGGGCTCCAACGGATCTGGCCAGTGCGATGCGCCGACGAGCCTCGGCACCGTCACCGCTGTTTCAGCGGGCGAGTACCACACCATCGCCCTCGGATGCGGGCTCAAGGTCGTGAACCATCTCTCGCCGAACCTCGGCGCGTTCGGCTTCGGACAAGGCAAGCAGCACACCTTCGCCGGCGTGCCCGCGACCAGCGCCGCGCCCGTGACCCTCACCGTTTGGGCACGCGGCGACCTTGACCTGGCGCAGGAGCTCCTCGTAATCAGTGTCGATGGCACGGGCCTCGGCACTGCATTCGCCCAAACGGGCGATGTGACCTCCGACTGCGGGACCGAGGGCCTGTATCGCGCGGCCCTGACGCTGTCCGAGGCGCAGTACGCGGCATTCGCAGCCGATGGCGCGATCACGGTTCGCGCGGAGCCGTCGATCGGGGTGGACGCGACGCAGTGCCCGTCTACGGCGCTGTTCTTCCAGCTCGACATCACGCGGCCGTACGCGGACTGCAACGGGAACGGGCGCAACGACGGCTGCGACATCGATCTCAACCCCCTGCTCGACTGCAACGGCGATGGCCTGATCGACAGCTGCGCGGGAACGGGCACGGGCGGCGACTGCAACGGGAACCAGATCGGCGACAACTGCGAGATCCTGTCGAGCCCGTGGCTCGACTGCGACCAGAGCGGCGCCATCGACTCGTGCGAGATCGCCGCGAATCCGGCGCTCGACTGCAATGGCAACGGACGCATCGACTCATGCGATGTCGCGGGCGACTTCACGGGGCTCGACTGCGATCGGAACCGACAGGTCGACAGCTGCGAGATCGCGGCGGACCCGAGCCTTGACTGCAACGCGAACGGAGTCCTGGACAGGTGCGATGTGCAGGACCCGAACTTCGACTGCGACCTGAACGGGCTCGTCGACAGCTGCGAGATCGCGGCAGACCCGAGCCTCGACTGCGATGGCAACGGACGGCTCGATGCCTGCGATGTGATGGAGAACGCGCAGGACAAGGACCAGGACGGACGGCTGGATCGGTGCGAGTACGCCCGCGGCGACCTCAACCTCGACGGAGCGGTCGACGGCGCCGATCTCGCTGGGCTGCTCGTGCTGTGGGGGCTCGCGAACCCGCCGTACGGCGACTTCAACGGCGATGGGACGATCTCCGCACCCGACCTTGCAGACCTGCTTGGCCGCTGGGGACCGGTGGTGTATTGACGCGGCCTACTGACGCGGCCTCCGCGCAAGCCAATGCGCGCGGGCGTTCGAGAGTCGGTCGAAGTCAAGCGGCGCGATGCGCGGCATGTCGCTGCGAGGCTGCTCGAAGAGCTCGTGCCACGAGTGCCACCTCCACTCGGCGGGGTCTGCGACCAGGCCCGCGCGCACGGCGTTGCGGTGGATGTACAGGCGCTTCTCGCGGAACTCACCACAGCTGAAGATGGTGCGGTCGTAGCCGCCGCCTGGCCGCCAGATCCGTTGCGGGCGGCGGTTGATCGCCGTGACCGAGCGGACGACTGCTTCCTTGAAGTCGCCGAGTGATGGCGTGAGCGTTGGCTCGAGCGGCGTCAGCAGCAGATGGACATGGTTCGGCATCAGGACCCATGCATGGAGCTCGATGCGCGCGGATGCTGCGTAATCGATGAGCGGACCGACGAAGGCGGCGCGAGTCGATTCGATGCCGAAGATGGGGCGCTGCTGGTGGCAGGAGAAGGTGATGAAGCGGGCTGCGCCGGGGGTGTCGAGGCGCGCGAGCTTCTTGTAGCCGTGGATGTGTGCCATGCGCGGATCGTGTCGCGCGGGACATGGGCGGCCGATGGTTTCTCGGTCGATTCGGGGAGATCGAGGTGGAGCGGAAAGTCCGTTGATTGCGGAACGGTCGCGAGGATGTCGGTTTGGTCGGAGGTGAAGCAAACGCGGGTCGTGCTTGCCACGCGTGTCGGGTCGGGTGGGAACAGTCGACTCCCGCGCGCTGCGAGCACGACCCCTCGGATTCGCTTCGCTCACCACTCGGGGATCGTGGCACCCGCCGCTCCGGAGGAGCGGCGGAATGGTGGTTTCGAAGCGCGATCGGACTCGCCCATCCGGCGGCCAAAGGCCGCCGGGTGCCACGATCCCGAAGCGGAGTGACGAAGTCACGGAGCGACGGGTCGTGCTCGCCACGCGTGTCGGCTCGCGTGGGGATCACCGACTCCCACGCGCAGCGAGCACGACCCCTCGGATTCGCTTCGCTCACCGCTCGGGGATCGTGGCACCCGCCGCTCCGGAGGAGCGGCGGAATTCGTGCTCGCGGCGCATCAGCTCGAGCAACACCTCGACCCCGCTCGCGCGATCGGTCGGCATCTGCGCCCCAGAGTTCCGCAGCGCTTCGCGCAGGGCGCGGACAAGCTCCGCGCGCTTCTCAGGGTCCTTCGCAGAACGCTCGTGCTTCTCCCCGCAGTCGCGCGCGACGTCATAGA
The DNA here is from genome assembly GCA_041183345.1 of Planctomycetota bacterium. Taxonomy (GTDB): domain Bacteria; phylum Planctomycetota; class Phycisphaerae; order Phycisphaerales; family SM1A02; genus QWPT01. The sequence goes on along the minus strand of JBEGLX010000043.1, from coordinate 13,135 downwards.
GCTCAACCCGCGGCGCACCGCCAAGATCGTCGTGGAACCAGATGAGCTTCCAGTCCCCGAGGCGGATGGCGCTGAACGGCTCGATGCCCGGCCCCGTCGGCCCCCACTTGTGCGGCTGGTGAAACAGGATCGGCCGATCCGCAAGCGCACCCGTGCCGCGCAGCAGCGGCACGAGGTCCACGCCATCGATCACGCGCCCATCGGGTGCCTTTGTGCCTGCCAGCGCGAGGATCGTGGGATAGAGGTCGGTGCCCACGATCGGCGTCGGCTCAGTGGCGCCACGCGCGGGAATCCCCGGCCCCGCCGCCACAAACGGAACACGGATGCCGCCTTCATACGCAGCGCCCTTGCCGGAACGGAGCGGCGCATTGTGCGCGTGCTGCCTCTGTCCGTCCGGCGCCGCCCCGCGCGCGTGCGCGGAAAGCCCGCCGTTGTCCGAGGTGAACACGATCACCGTCGACTCAAGCACACCAAGCTCGCTGCACCGCGCGACCAATTGCCCGAGCGCATCATCGATTGCCGCGACCATCGTCGCATACGCCCGCTCCGTCTCATCGAGATCCGGATAGTCCTTCGCGAACCGCGGATCCTCCATGATCGGCGTATGCACTCCGTAAGGGCAGAACGAGAGGTAGAACGGCCGCCCGTCGCGGACCGACGCGGAGATCGCGTCGCAGGCCTCGCGCGCGAGGACATCATCGAGCCACACATCCTGCCCGTGCCAGCGCGATAGGCCGGGCACATCCCATACGCTCGCAGGCGCGTCCTGCGGCGCGAGCTTCCCCCGCTGCTTGCGGCCCGCGTCCTTGAAGAAGTCGGCGCCGAGAAAGCTGCCCGGCGCTCCGGCGGCATGACCACCGATGTTGAGGTCGAAGCCCATCTTCAGCGGGTCGGCGCCGTCGGTGCCGCGGGCGCCGAAGTGCGCCTTGCCCGCGTGGATCGTGCGATAGCCCGCCTTCCGAAGGAGCTCGGGCAGCAGGCTCGGCGATGGCTGGAGCCCGTTGACCTGCCACGCCGGTTGCGCGAGGCGGTCGTGGCGCGAGGAGGTGTCGGTGTCCTTCTCGAGCGTCCAGTAGGTGATGTGGGTGCGTGCAGGCGACTGCCCGCCCAGGATCGCCGTGCGCGAGGGGGTGCAGACGGGTGCGGCCGAGTACGCATTCGAGAAGCGGACGCCGCGCGCAGCGAGCCTCTCGAGGTTCGGGGTTCGGTACCGTCGGTTCAGCGCGGTCGGCTGGTCGAGCATCGGGACCGAGACGTCCTGCTGCCCGAGGTCATCGACCAGGAAGAGGATGATGTTGGGAGGCTGCTCGGCGCGAGCGGGGTCCGCGCCCATCGACAGAGCGCACGAAAGCACGGCGAGGATCGCGCGGAACATGATCGGATTGTCGTTCGCGACCTTGCGAAACACAAGTACCCTGCCGCTTCCTCAGCTTGAGCCCGATCAACCAGGAGGAACCATGGCTGGAATCTACGACGACGATCCGACCGACTCGCGCGCGCCAACGAAGGGCAAGAAGAAGAAAGGCGGCGGCAAGCTGCTGCGGTTTGGCGAGGGCGCGCTCGGAACGATCGGCGCGCTCGCCGTCACCTTCGTCATCTGCTACGTCCTCGCGCTGGCGCTTCTCTGGATCGCGGGGCGCATGATCTCGATCGGCGGCGGACCGGTCAGTCCGTTGATCGTTGCCGCGGTCCTGACCGCGGTCTTCTACTGGTACGACCGCAGCAACCCATAGACTCCTTCGCACCGTGTTCGGAAACGCCGCCTACGCCACCCTCTCGATCGCGGCGATCGCTGTCTCGGCAATCGTGTGGGATCGGTTCTTCAAGAGGCGCGGCCCGCGCGACCCGCGACTCGTGCTCGTCTTCCTCGCGGCGCTGTTCGGCGCATTCCTCGGCGCGAAGCTCGCATTCCTCGCCGCAGAGGGCTGGCACTGGCGCAGCGACTGGATGGCGCTCGCATCGGGGCGTTCGGTGACCGGCGCGCTGATCGGTGGGACGCTCGCGGTGGAGCTTGCGAAATGGCGACTCGGCGTCGTCACGGCGACGGGCGACGCCTTCGCGATCACGGTGCCGCTCTCGATCGCGCTCGGGCGAATCGGCTGCATCGCGGCGGGCTGCTGCCAGGGCATCGAATGCGAGCCGTCGTGGTGGACGGTCGTCGACGCGCACGGACACGCGCGCGTGCCGAGCGCGCAGCTTGAGATGGCGTTCAACCTCGCGTTCCTCGCGTGGTCGCTGGCGGCCGCGCGCTTCGGCTGGTGCGTCGCGCAGCGCTTCAACATCTACCTGGCGTCGTACGGCGCCTTCCGATTCGTGCACGAGTACTGGCGTGACGACCACCGCTGGTTCGACTCGTTCGGCGGCTACCACGCTGCCGCGCTGGCGCTGGTCGCACTGGGCGTGTGGATGTGGCTGCGACGCCGCGCGCTCATGCGCCCGATGGCAGCAGTCCCGACTCCTTGAGGACGACGACGAGCGCCACCAGCACGAGCACCACGGCGAAGATCCGCTTGAGCACGGCTGCGGGCAGGCGCGCTGCGAAGCGTGCGCCGACAAGGCTACCGACGACCCCGCACGCCGCCACGATCGATACGGCGTTCCAGTCGACGAGGTCGAACGCGTCGCGCTGATAGACGCCGGACGCAGCGACCCCGACGCCGCTGTTCACCGCGATCACGAGCAGGCTCGTTCCCGCCGCGCGCTTGATCGGCAGGTTCGCAAACAAGACGAGCGCAGGGACGAGCAGGAATCCGCCGCCGACGCCGATGACGGACGTCAGGATGCCGATCACGAGGCCCGTCGCGGCGGCCAGCGCGATCGAGCGCGGCGTCAGCTTCGGCAGCTCGGTCGATTCCGAGCCCTTCTGCGAGACCGTCATCCGCCACGCAGCGACGAGCGCAAGCGCTCCGAAGAGCGATGCCTGCGCGAGTGGCGGCGTCACCTTCGCGATTGGACCGCCGAGCCAGGCGCCGACGAACCCGGGGATTGCGAAGGCCGCGAACCGCGGGAGATCGACGTCGCGCGCGATCGCGGCGCGGGTCGCTGAGAAGACCGCGATCGCAGCCGTCACCGCCAACGCCTCGACCTTGGCGACCGTGATCGCATGCCCGAGGACCAGCGTGAAGATCGGGATCGAGAGGATCGCGCCGCCTGCACCCATCAACCCGAGGCTGAGCCCGACGAGCGCGCCTCCGAGAACTTCGAGCATGAGCTGGCTGGCATCCACAGGGGCACTGTAGAGAACGCGCAGGCGCCTCGCGTTGCAGCCAAATCCCCGAAATCCAGCGCGAGACCCGTTGACTCAAGGTACGGTGAAGGAATGTCCATCGCCGCAACCTTGGTCTCGATTGCATGCGCGATCGCCCCGCCCTCGGCGGACGTGGATCGCTCCGTGGTCTGGATCAGCCTCACCCCCAAGCTCCGCTCGACGAGCGTCGTGCGCCCCCAGGACACCCCGCTCACCGAACGCGCGCTCGCGCGCCGTGCGAAGCGCCGCACTGACGCGGGGCTCGTCGACGCCCGCGACCTGCCCGTCGATCCCGCGCGCGTCAAGGCGATCCTTGCGACCGGTGCCCACTTCCGCGCCCAGAGCCGCTGGCTGAACGCGATCTCGGTCGACGCGACCCCCGCCGAGCTCCGGCGCATCGCGAAGCTGCCATTCGTCAAGTCGTTCCAGCCGCTCCACGCGCGGAGCGCGCGGACCGAGTCACCCGCCCTGCCGCTCGACGGCGGCGTCGCAGGCGGCAACTACGGCTTCATGAACGACCAGCTCATGCAGATCGGGATCCCGTCGATGCACGCGCGCGGCTTCCACGGCGAAGGCATGGTGATCGGCATCCTCGACACCGGCTTCAGCCGCATCCACGCTGCCTTCCAGTCGTCGGAGTTCCCGCTGCAGGTGCTTGCGGAATGGGACTTCATCAACAACGACGGGAACACAGGCATCGACGCGAACGATCCAGCGAGCCAGCACATGCACGGCACCTGGATCCTCGGCACGCTCGCGGCGTATCGCCCGGGCGAGGCCGTCGGAGCCGCCTACCGCGCGTCGTATGTGCTCGCGAAGACCGAGGTCGTGCCCACCGAGACCGCGGTCGAGGAGGACTACTACGTCGCCGGGCTCGAGTTCATCGAGGCGCAGGGCGCGGATCTCGCGACGAGCTCGCTCGGCTACATCGACTGGTACACGCCTGAGCAGCTGAACGGCGCGACCGCCGTGACGACGCTCGCCGTCAACATCGCGACCACGAACGGGCTCGTCTGCCTGACCGCAGCGGGCAACGAGGGGCACGATGCCGATCCCGCGACGCATCACATCATCGCACCCGCCGATGCGTTCAACGTCATCACCTGCGGCGCGGCCGACAGCGCGGGCGCGATCGCGAGCTTCAGCTCGGACGGCCCGACCGCCGACGGACGCCTCAAGCCCGAGGTCCTCGCGCGCGGCGTCGCCGTCGCGAGCGTGCATTCGACGAACACGACGGGCTACCAGGGCGTGAGCGGCACGAGCCTGTCGACGCCGCTCATCGCGGGCGCGACCGCGCTGCTCCTCCAGGCGCGCCCCGAGTTCACCGTCGCGACGACGCGCAGCGCGCTGTTCGACAGCGCGTCCGACTTCGCGGCGTCGGGAACGACCGATCCGCTGTTCATCCGCGGCTACGGCGTGATCTCCGCGATCAACGCCGCCAAAAGCAACCGCGCCGCCGAGGACATCAACCTCGACGGCGCGGTCAACGCGCAAGACATCGCGACTCTTCTCTCCTCATGGGGCTCCTGCAGCGATCCCGATCCTGCCACTGGCATCTGCATCTCCGACTTCAATGCAGATGGCGTGATCGATGCCGCGGACCTTGCGCGCTTGCTTGGTGCCTGGGGGAACTGAGCTACTCGACGCCGTACTCGAGCGTGACCACGACGCGCGCGGTCTTCTCGATCGAGCCAGTGTCGAACTCGCCGTAGTCGCTCGAGCTCGTCTCACCTCGGGCGACGATCTGATAGACGCCCTGCGCGGCGCTGACGAGGCTGCCGACGCCGCTGCCCGAGCCGCGGGCAAGCGTCTGCGCGCGCTCGTACGCATTCGCCGTCGCCTTCTCGAGGAGATCGAGCTTCGTCTTCTCGATGGTGCTGACCGTGAAGCTCGGCACCCCTGTCGAGGACTCGAAGCCCTGCTTCACGAGCGCGCCCGTGACCTCGTTCGCCGCGTCACGCAGCAGCTCGAGGCTCGACGAGCGGACGCCGAGGCTCTGCGAGAGCACATACGCCTCGAGCTCGTTCGTCGTGTTGCCCTTCTCGTCGCGGCGGTAGACCTTGCTGATCGAGACGCTGTCCACCGACAGCTCCGACTCCTTGAAGCCCTTCGCAAGCACGAACGCACGCAGCGCCGCCATGGCCTGCTCGCGCCGCGCGTCCGCCTCTGCGAGCGTCGGCGCGCGTCCGCTCACGCTCGTCCACCACGAGCCGCGGTCGCTGGTGATGTCGAGCTCCGCGACGCCCTTCACGCGGATGATGTTCTCCTGCTTCATCGCGCGCATGGCGCGGCCGAGCTGGTCGCTCGCGCCGAGCACCGCGAATGCGAGCGTGGCGCCGAGCAGGAAGATGCCTGCTCCCGGCGTCGCGATCCATCCGCCCACGCGCGACACGACCCCGCGATTCCCACCGTCGTTCATCTTTCTCGCGACCTCCGCCCCGCCAGCCTCACCCACCGTAGGACTGCCAGACATGTTGCCTCCCTGCACGCGAACTTCAGCGACGACGCGAGACGCTCCCGCGCGTCCGATGCGCGGGCGTTTCCATTCCGTTTCGCGGTTTCACAACTGAAGTGGGTCGGAGGGTAGGTCCGCGCACCGATGCGTCAACAGAATTCCGATCGGATTTTCGGGGCGTCGACGCGAGCGGCGAGCGGACGCTCACGGAGCCCGATAGAGCTCGCGGATGGCATCGAGCCGATGCCGCATCTCGCTCTCGAGCGCGGCGGACTCCGGACGACCAGCGAGGCTCGTCCGCTCGTCGGGGTCGGCCTCGAGGTCGTAGAGCTCGACGAGCGGCTGACCGTCCGGTCCCTTCAGGTCGGGAAAGCGGATGAGCTTGTGCCGCGCGGTGGCGACGCCCTCGTGCCGCGGTACGACGTGCGGCCCCTTCGATTCCTCGAAGCGGTAGTAGACGGCCTCGCGGAATGGCTTGTCTTCCGCTCCGCCCGCCTTGAGGAGCGCGAGCATGCTCTTCCCCTGCATATCGGTCGGTACCGCGACGCCGGCGGCCTCGAGGAAGGTCGGCGCGAAGTCGAGGTTCTGGACGAGCGCTGCGGAGGTCGATGCGGCGGGGATCGTGCCCGGCCAGCGGACGACGAGCGGCATGCGGAAGCTCTCCTCGTACATCCACCGCTTGTCGTACCAGCCGTGCTCGCCGAGGAACCACCCCTGGTCGCTGGTGTAGACGACGAGGGTGTTCTCGGCGATCCCCAGCCGATCGAGTTCGTCGAGGATCCCGCCGACCGAGTCGTCGACCCCCTGCGCGGTCCGCAGGTAGTCCTTGGCGTAGCGCTGGAACTTCCACGAGGTCAGCGCGCGTTCGTTCCACGATCCAAACTCGGCGAGCATCGCCTCGTTCTCGGCGGCGTAGGTCGCGCGGACGCCGTCGCGGATCGCCTCGGGCAGGCGCCCGAGCTCATTCGTCATCCACTGGTCGAGCTGGGCGAGCTTCCCGTCGGGATTCAGCCGGCGCCTGTCGACCTTGAGGTCGTAGTCCCAGGACAGATCGCGGGCGATCCGCATCTTCTGCATCGAGCTCGCGACCGTGCGGCCTGCGTAGTCGTCGAAGAGGGTCGCCGGCTCGGGGATGAGCACGTCCTTGAACAGGGCGTAGTGCTTCGGCTGGGGCATCCAGTTCCGATGGGGCGCCTTGTGGTGGACGAGGAGCGCGAAGGGCTGGCCGTGCTTGGCGCCCTCGGCGAGCGCGCCGAGACGCGCGACCGCCTGGCTGTGGATGACGTCGGTCACGTGACCCTCGCGAACGGTCCTGGCGCCGTCGACCACGAAGGTCGGGTTCCAATAGTCGCCTTGTCCGACGAGGACGTCCCAATGGTCAAAGCCACTCGGGTCGCTCTCGAGGTGCCACTTGCCGACGACCTCGGTGCGATATCCAGCGGCCTTCAGGAGCTTGGGGAAGGTCTGCTGGGCGCCGTCGAACTTCTGGTCGTTGGTCGCAAAGCCGTTCACGTGGCTGTGCTTGCCGGTGAGCATGACCGCGCGGGAAGGCCCGCAGATCGCGTTCGTCACGCTCGAGCGGTCGAAGCGGATGCCCTCGCGGGCGATGCGGTCGATGCCGGGCGTCGACGTGATGGTGGACCCGTAGCAGGAGATGCCCTGCTTGCAGTGGTCGTCCGACATGATGAAGAGGATGTTCGGGCGCACGGGAGGCGCTGCAAGGGCTGCTGCGGCAAGGAGCATGGCGAGCATGCGCCAAGCGTAACCGAGATGGTGCACGGCACGTGCCGTGCAGTGCCAGGCACTGCGCGGCACGTGCCTGGCACCAGCGTCAGGCGGTTCCTTCGCGTCCGACCGCCCGTGGAGAGAGCGGTCGGGGAGGTGCACGGCACGTGCCAGCCGGTGCCTGGCACTGGCTGGCACGTGCCGTGCACCGATCCAGTCAGTCGAGGGCGTCGAACAGGAACCGCGCCCGACGCACGTTCCCGTACGGGCTCTCCGCTGATCCATGCCCGGCGCTCGGAATGACGAGCAGCTCAAAGTCCTTCCCTGCGTCGATCAGCCGCTGCGCAACCTGCATCGTGGTCGCGGGGTCGACGTTCTCATCGAGCCCGCCGACGACCAGCATCAGCCGCCCACCAAGCCTCGCCGCGTCCTCCATGTTCGAGCTCGCCGCATAGCTCTCGTCGACCGGCCACCCCATCCACTGCTCGTTCCACCAGATCTTGTCCATGCGGTTGTCGTGGCACCCGCAGTCCGCGACCGCCGCCTTGTAGAAGTCGGCATGGTCGATCACCGCCCGCATCGCGTTCTGTCCGCCCGCGCTGCCGCCGAAGATCGCCACCCGCGAGAGGTCGACCGACGCATCGCGTTCGGCAAGTTCCTTCATCCACGCGATCCGGTCAGGGAACCCCGCATCCTTCAGGTTCTTCCAGCAGACATCGTGGAACGCCTTGCCGCGCCAGTTCGTGCCCATGCCGTCGATCTGCACCACGATCGCGCCGAGCTCCGCGTACTCGCGCGAGCGGTTGCCGAGCTCGAACCACTTGGGCACATGCTGCCCGTGCGGGCCCGCGTAGATGTTCTCGATCACGGGGTACTTCCGCGCGGGATCGAAGTCGCTCGGCCGGTAGACGAGCCCCCAGATCGCGGTCATCCCGTCGCGCCCCTTCGCCACGAACGGCTGCGGCGGCCGCCAGCCCGCCTCGCGCATCGCGCGCGCGTCGCCCGCGCCGAGCTCGGCGACGACCGCGCCATCCGAGGCGCGGCGCAGCTCGTAGACGGGCGGGATGTCGGCGCGGGCGCGCACGCAGACGAGGGCGCTCCGATCGGGCGAGAAGTCCACGCGGCACGTGCCGCCACCTGAGGTGAGCGGCGTGAGCTCGCCCGCGTCGATCGTGACCCGTGCGAAGTGCAGGTGATACGGATCCTGTCCCGCATCGCGGCCCATCAGCGCGATGTCGATCGTGCGAGATGCCTCGTCGACATGCTCGACCCGGCGCACGTTCCATGCGCCCTCGGTCACGCTGCGCTTCACCTTGCCCGTCGCAACGTCGACGAGCTCGATGTGGTTCCAGCCGCTCCGCTCGGTCATCCAAAGAAGCTCGCCCGTCCCATCGAGCCAGTGCATCCACACCTTGTTCGTGTAGTCGACGAAGGTCGGATACGACTGCTCTGCGATCGTCCGCGCGGCGCCCGTCGCCACGTCGATCGCGACGAGCCGCACGACCTGGTGCCCGCGCTGGTTGTAGAGGAAGGCGATCTCGCGCCCGCCGGAGATGAATCGCGCGCGGTCGAGCGACCACGGATTCGGGCACAGCGCCTGATCGACGGCCACCTCCCGCACGGCGAGCGTCGCGCCTCCGGGCGCGCGCTCTACGCGGAAGAGCCGCGGCGCCGGGCGATCGATCTCATCGCCAGGCTTCGTGTACTCGAGCGACTTCAGCTTCGGCTCGAGGCGGTCCTTCGGCGCAGCCTCGACGATGTGCACGGGATGTCGCTGCCCGCGCCGCACCTTCATGGCGACGACCGCGTCCTGCCCGGGCGCGATCCAGTGCCCGCCGAAGTAGCCGTCGGCATCGCTGCCGTCGCTCGTACGGAAGAGCTCGCGCCCCTCCGAGCGAATCACGAGGTTGGGCCCCTCCTGTGCGACCTCGATCCGCGCCGGCTGCGCCCGCGCGTCATCGCCCTGCGTCTCCTTCTGGCCATCGATCTGGTCGACGGGCTCCGGCTCCCGCGCGACCGGCGCAGCGCGCTCAACCGCGACCGTCTTCTCGACATCCGCAGCGACGACGAACCCGAGCGTCTCGCCGCCCGCGGTCCGCACCAGCCACGCATGACCGCCGAAGGTCCGCTGGCGACGCTCGCTCCGCGGCTCGACGCGGCCATAGGGCCGCTCCGCCCCGCCGCCGTCGATCCAGACGATCTCGACCGGCTCGTCAAGCCTGTTCGCGAATCGAAGTCCGCTCGGCGGCCCGTTCCGCTTGCCGCTGCGCCTCCGTTCCGGCGACAGCCGGAGTTCCAGCGCGCGGGCGTCGGCTGCGTCGCCCACCCGCGGCGCGCCACCCGCGAGATCGAACACAATTGGCTCGTCGCGCCCCTCGACGGTCACGATCACGCGCCCGCCCTCGACGGCGACCTCGCGCGCGGGAGCGGGAAGCGCCCCGTGATCGAACAGCGGCACCTTCGCTGCGGCGCCCTGCTTCCCTGCATCGACAAGCCACCAGCGCCGCGCGCCGTCCGCGGGCGTCTCGCAGTACCAGAGCCGCGCCCCATCGATCCACGTCCGCGGTCCCACGGGATCGCGATAGAGCTTCGCCTGCGCATCGATGCGAGCCCGCGCGGCGCCGATCCGCGCGCGCATTTCATCCAGCGGGATGTCGGCTGCATGCGACGGTGCCGCCGCAACCAGTGCGAGCGCCAGGACGACGAATCGAACTCTCATGGACGCAGCGTAGCCGACGACTCGCCGCTCACCGCTTCTGCTGGAACGGACCGTTCAGGATCCAGCCCATCGCGGCGCGGTCGGACTCGCTCCAGCGGTCGTCCCACATGTAGCGGTTGATGCGCGGGAACTCGGCCTCCATCGCCTTCTCGATCTTGGCATGCATCGCGCGGTCGTCCGCGGTCGATACGCCATCGGCGAGCTTCTTCCCGTAGGGAAGGAGCGCGGTCTTGAGCTGCAGGTAGCGCCCGCACATGCGGCGGAAGTCATCGAACTTCTTGTCCTTGGCGAGCTTCTGGAACGCCTCGGTGCCGTCGACGACCTCCGCGGGCGATGCCGCCGGCAGGCCGAGTTCCTTGACGACCTCGTTCGCGATGGTGACGGCCTCGACCTCGGGCGAGACCTCAGGCGCATCGACTGGCGGAGGCGCATCGTTGCCGGCGCGCGGGGCACCCATCATGCCCGCCGCGGCGCGCGGTGCGGACGGGGCGCCGGTCGCCGCACCGAGGTCGGGATCGGCACCCGACGGCGTCGGCGCCTGCACGAAATCGCTCTCCTCGCGGGCAGCCTGCGCCGCGAAGCCATCGGGATACGAGTGGTCATCGCCACAACCCGCGAGCAGCAGCGCGCCCGCGACACACGCCACGATCGATTTCGTCATTGGAAGAGTCCGGGGGCGAGGTGCTTGCGCAGCCACTCGTAGTCGTTGCCTGGCCAGTAGATGCCGTTCGACGGCAACGTCATGTAGTAGTCGACGTCAGCCTGCTTGGCGACGTGCGCATAGGAGCGCACCGACCCGTCCGCCATCGAGAAGTTCCAGTGGCCCGGATGCCATGCAGCGATCTTGTCAATCCAGATGCCATCGCCGGTGACGCTGATGCCGAAGCCGTTGATGTTGTAGCCGCGGTGGTCGTACTCAAGGCTCGTCACGATGGTCTCGCTCGGCAGCGGGATCTTGCCCATCGTGTTCACCTGCCAGTTCGGCGGCCCGCCCCACATCGGTCCCTCGCCCGTCGAGATGAAGGCGTTGAACGAGTAGGTCCGCATCCGCTGGAACTGCGAGAACGGATCGAACGGGCTCTTGTAGACCGACGCCTGCTGCCCGATGTAGGCCCACATGCGCCCCTTCTTGAGCGCGTTCTCGGTCTCGAAGCCCTGCGCATTCAGGTTCGACTGCCCCTGCACCCAGTCCCACGCGGTCAGGCCGGTGTCGACGCCCATGAAGCGCCCGGAGTTGTCGGTGAAGTACTGGTTGAACCCGATGTTCAGCTGGCGCTGGTTCGACAGGCACACCGTCGACATCGACTGGCGGCGGATCTGCGGGATGATCGAGAGGATGAGCGCAACGATCAGGACGATGATCCCGACCACAACGAGCAGCTCCACGAGGGTGAAGGCGCGGCGGCGCTGGACGTGACTCATGGCGGGGCTCTCCATGTGAACAGCATCGTCCGCGCCCGCAGCGATGTCAACCGACGCACGGTATTCCTGCCCGAGATTCCGTGATCGGAGGCATCAGGTCGCCGCGCAGCGCGCAGCCCAGATCGAGCGGATTTCTCGGTAGAAACGCTCTGCGTAGCCCTTGGCATCGCACAGCGGCGAGGAGGCGAGCGATTCCCGCAGGCTCGACCGATAGGCGGCGACGCGGTCCCGGTCCACAGCGAGCCCGACGGCGATTCGCTGGAATTCCTCGGGGTTTCGCGCAACCAGCTCGCCGAGCCCGGCCGTGCGCAGGAGGCTCGCGCCCACCCGCGCCGCGTGGCGATCGCCTTCGAGGGTGACGACAGGAACGCCCATCCAGAGCGCCTCGCAGGTCGTCGTGGTGCCGTTGTAGGGCGTGGTGTCGAGCGCGACGTGCATGCGCCCATAGAGGGCAAGGTGCTCGGCGATTCCGCTGGTGTAGCCGGCGAAGTCGACCCGCTCGGGCGCGATTCCGCCGTCCGCGAGCCGCGCGAGGAAGTGTGTGCGGGCAGCACTGCCACCCTGCGCGGACCCAAGCGACTTCGACTTGATCAGGAGCCGCGATCCCTCGACGGCGCGAAGGACCGACGACCAGAGTGCGATCGTCTCGCGCGAGACCTTGGTCGAGAGGTTGAACGAGCCGAAGGTGATGGGCGCGGACGAATCCGGCATGACCGGCGCCGATGCGTCGGGCGGAGGCACGTAGCACAGGAAGCACGGCGAAAGCCGAAGCGGGCGCTCCGTGCAGCCGCCATCACTCGGGTCGGTGGTCGCGTCGATCAGGCGATAGTCGACCGCCGGGTGCCCGGTCGTGTTCGGGTAGCCGATCGCGCTCACGATCACGGGCGCAGGCTTCGCGGCGAGCGCCGCGAGGCGGCTGCCAGCGGTGTGCCCCGAGAGCTCGATGAGGACGTCGATCTTGGCATCGCGGATCGCCCTGTCGAGCGCCGCGTCGTCCAGGAACGCGCACTCGATCCAGCGCTCGGCGCGGGCGCGGAACCGCTGCGCCATCGCGTCGCCCTCCGCGGGAGGATTGGTGGCGAAGACGACGGGCGCCATGTCTGCGGCGGCGTGCGCGAACAGCGGCTCCGCGAAGTAGCCCACCGAGTGCGTGCGCAGGTCGCCCGACAGGAGGCCGATCCGCAGCGGACGCGTGGGATCCCGGTCCAGGGCAGGCGGATTGGGCGCGGACGAGACCGTCGCAGCGAAGGCGCGGTGCGCCGCGAGCACGTCATCCGCCGCGCGAGGAACGTAGTTCAGCGCGAGGAGCAGCCGCGCGCGCAGGTCCGCGTCGCGCGGACTCGCCGCGACGGCAGCCTCGAGCACGGCCACGCTCTCCTCGATGCGATCCGCAGCCTCGAGCGCCCCAGCATGCGCGCGCGAAAGCTCAGGCCACACCGCCTTCAGCGCGCGCCCTCGCTCGCACGCCTCGATCGCGCGCTCGACATCGCCCATCTGCGTGTACGCGAGCGCGAGCCCGAGCCACGCGCGCTCGTAGCGCGGATCGACCTCGACCGCCTTCCTGAGT